>NZ_JAJVKV010000010.1 GCF_024198175.1 Pyxidicoccus xibeiensis | reverse complement strand
GCGGACTCCTCATCCGCTACCTGTTCACTCTCCGCTTCTTCTACGCCGAATCCCCATGCGCTCCTCAGCCGGGGATACGCGTGCCACTCGCTCCACCCTTGCCCCAGGCCGATAAATCGACGGTCTGGGTGTCGGACAGGTTTGGAACGGCGGCCTCCGGCAGGCCCTGCCGGCGAAGCATGGCGCAATCCTGTCGGACAGTCGGACAGGTCTGGAGCGGCGGTCTCCGGCAGGTCCCCGGTGACTCAAAAGGAGCGTCATGCTTTCCAGCTGCGCAGGGCCCGTGCGAACTGCCTCGCCTTTTGCGCCCGGGTCTCTACTTCGGGATCGCAGGGCCGGAACCGGCGAACCGTCGCGGCCTACCGGCGCAGGCGCACGCGAAGCAGGGCCTTGAGGGCCGGATGGGACTCGCCGTCCACGGCGATGGGGGTGATGGAGATCTCCCCCTGCTCCAGGGCGGTGGTGTCCGCGTCGCGCTGCGTCTCCGGGGCGCACTCGGTGGCCAGGCCGCAGATGGGGCCCTGGGACACGTAGGTGTCGGGCTGGTTGGGGACGGGCAGGTAGCGCGGGCGCACCACCTCGGCGTGGCCGATGGAGGTGATGTTGGGGCCGCCCACCTGCGCGGGGTCGAAGAGGCCGGCCTCGTTCAGCACGATGGGGTAGTTGAGGTTGAGGGCCACGCGGTCCGGCAGGAGGCGCCCGTCCGGGCCCACCGTGTCACGCAGCTGGCCGACGAGGCCCGTCACGTAGCTGGCCACGTGGGGGGCGGCGGCAAGCGTCTGCGAGAAGCCGGTGCCGGAGTCCGCCAGGTTGAGGCCGATGCTCACCGCGATGGACGGCACGCCTTCCTCCGCGCCCGCCACCGCCGCGCCCACGGTGCCCGAGTGGTTCACCGCGCGCCCCACGTTCTGCCCGTAGTTCATCCCCGAGATGACCAGGTCCGGCGCCGCCTGGCCCGCGTAGGCGACGGACAGGCCGAAGAGGACGGAGTCCGCTGGCGTCCCCGTCAGCGCCCAGGAGGCCCCCGTGCCGGCGCCGCACGGGAAGGTGCCGCGCGTGGCGCGCATGAGGGCGTTGAGCGTGAGCGCGCCGCTGGTGCCGCTGCGGTCCACCGTCGGAGCGACCACCGTGACCTCATGGCCGGCGGCACAGAGCGTGTCCCGGAGGATGCGCATGCCCGCGCCGTTGATGCCGTCATCCGTCGTCAGGAGGATGCGCAGCGGGCGGGGCGCCTCGGGGGCCTTGTCCGTGGGCTCGGCCACGGCCTGGGTGCCCACGCCGAACACCGCCGCCGTCAGGAAGGAGAAGAAGCGATGGGTGTGCATGTGTCCCTCGTAGAAGTGTGACGTGCGCTTCCTGAAATGAACGCACCCAGGCCGCCGAAGTCGCATCGGTGAGGACGGAATCGTTTCATCTGAGTGGACAAGGATTGCGGGCCTCACGTGTCTTTCCGGTCACGTTCCACTATGAGAGTGGGGCTGTTCCTGTCTCGTAGTGAGAGGGAGTCCCCCCATGCCCGGAAGTCATCGTCTGGCCCGCCACGGAGCGCTGGCTGCGTTGTCCCTTACCCTTGGTCTGGGCTGTGGCCCGGTGCAGGACGAGCCGGTCCAACCCATCGCGGAGCCGCAGCCGGAGTCGGGCGCCGTGGTGTCGCAGCAGCTGGCGGTGCCGGGCTTCGCGGAGCTCCATCACCACATGTTCGCGGAAGAGGCCTTCGGGGGGGGCTGGTTCCATGGCGGCCACACCGGCTCGCTGACGAGCTGTGATGGTGGCCTTCCGGAGAGCGACCATGCCCGGGTTCGCATGGACCTGAGCAACATGCTCAACCTGTGTCCCAACTCCGGCAGCGTGGACCTGAGCGGCGTGCCCATCCTCTCCGCGTTCTTCGGCATCGGCGGCGCGGTGGCGTCCGAGTACATCGGCACCATCGAGGGCACGCAGGGCGACACCGGCATCCACCTGGGCCGCGCCACGGTGAACACGCAGTGGCCCCGCTGGGACACCATCGCCCACCAGCAGTCGTGGGAGGGCTGGCTGCGGCAGGCGCACCAGGGCGGCATGTCCGTGGTGATGGTGTCGCTGGTCAGCAACGAGTTCCTCTGCAAGGCGCTGCCGTACCAGAACCTCAAGCGGCCCTGTGACGAGATGGCGGACGTGGACGTGCAGCTCCAGATGGCCCGCGACTTCGACGCGCGGACGGACTGGGCGGAGATTGCCCTGTCGCCCACGCACGCGCGCAACATCATCAACTCCGGCCGGCTGGCGATGGTGCTCTCCATCGAGGCGAGCAAGCTCTTCGGGACGAAGGACTGGCGCACGGAGCTGGACCGGTACTACGCGCTGGGCGTGCGCTCGCTCCAGCCGGTGCACCAGCTGGACAACCGCTTCGGCGGCGCGGCGCTGCACAACGCCATCTTCCAGGCGGCGCAGTTCCTGGAGAACTGCCACATCGACTACGACTGCGGCGTGACGACGGACACGTTCACCCTGGGCTTCGACGTGTACCGGGACGCGGCCGGCAACTGCCGCAACACGAAGGGCCTCACCCCGGACGGACGGGCGCTGCTCCAGGCGATGATGACGCGGGGCATGCTCATCGACGTGGCGCACCTGTCCGAGAAAGGCCTCCAGGAGGCGTACACGCTGGCGCAGGCCAACGCGTACTACCCGCTGATGATTTCGCACGGCCACTTCCGCGAGGTGATGAACCCGGAGCTGGCGGACGACGAGAAGACGACGCCCGCGTGGGCGGTGAAGTACGTGCGGCAGACGGGAGGCATCTTCGGCCTGCGCACCGCGCATGACGAGACGCGCGCGTACACGCGGTCCGGCGTGGCCAACAGCTGCCATGGCTCCACCCGCTCGGTGGCGCAGGCGTACGAGTTCGGCCGCCAGGGCCTGAAGGTCCCCATGGCCTTCGGCGCGGACCTCAACGGCTTCATCCAGCAGACGCGGCCGCGCTTCGGCGACCACGGTGCGTGCTCGGCCGGCTTCCAGGCCGAGGCGGACGCGCAGTCGCGCCAGCAGACGCTGGCCGGCCCGGCGCGGCTGGGCACGTCCTTCGACGAGTTCGGGCTCGCGCACGTGGGCCTGCTGCCGGACCTGCTGCGCGACCTCGGCCGCGTGGGCGCGAACACCACGGGCCTGGCCGGCTCGTCGGAGACGTTCCTGAAGACGTGGGAGCGGGCGGGGAGCGCGCGCTCGGGCATGGCGGACGCGGCGGCGGACATCGACACCAGCGGCGTGGCCGCCTACGTGCCCAAGAGCACCCGCGAGGCGCAGTACCCCCTCCTGTGCGGTGAGCGCTACTCCCCGCAGTCCAAGGAGGTGGGCCAGGAATGCCGCTTCGACCCGGAGTGCGTGAACAACTCCTGCAACTCCGGGGACTGCGGCTCGGTGGGCATCTGCACCTGCAACAACGACGCGGAATGCGGCACCGGCCGGTACTGCGGCTACGCCCTCAACGAGGGCAAGTGCCAGAACAAGAAGGCGCGGGGCGCGTCCTGCCTGTACGGGCGCGAGTGCCTGTCCGGCTCGTGCAGCTGGCTGTCCTGCCGCTGAAGTCCTGCCGCCCCCAGGTCCTGGCCGGTGCCGAGTGCCGGCCAGGGCCGCGCGGGTGACAGGTCGCGCTGTGTCCTGGGGGCGCCTGTCCAGGGGAGGGGCGTCCTCAACGCCGTTGCGCGGTCCACCTCCGGGGCGTAGGGAAGCAGCGCACCCATGTCTGCGACCGCACAACTGCTCGAAGCCGTCCGGAAGGAAGCCAAGCCCGGCATCTGGACCAATGGAGTCAATCTCGCGCGCACCGGCGCCGTCGTGCTCCAGGCCCAGAAGGCCGGGGAGCTGGAGCTGAGGGTGCGGGCCAAGGGCCGCCCGGTCGCCCTCACGGTCGTCCTGTATCCGAACGACGACGCCTGGGAATGCGACTGCCCCAGCCTGGTGGACCCGTGCGAGCACGTGGTGGCGGCGGCCATCTCCATCCAGCAGGCGGAGAAGCAGGAGACCCCGCTGGAGACGGCGGCCGCGCGCTGGTCCCGCGTCGTCTACCACTTCACCCGCGCGGACGGAGGGCTGCAGCTGCACCGCTCCCTCGCGCACGCGGACGGGAAGGAGGAGCCGCTGGAGGGGAGCCTGGCCTCCGTGGTGGCCCAGCCCGCGAAGGCCGCCACGCTCCAGGTGGAGCAGGCCGACCTGCTCACGGACCGCATCCTGGAGCAGCGCCGCACGCGCGGCACGCTGGCGCCGGAGACGCTGGAGGCGGTGCTGAAGGTGCTGGAGAACGCGCGCAACGTGCTGCTCGACGGGCGCCCGGTGGCCGTGTCGGACGAGGTCGTCGTCCCCCGGGCGCTGGTGGAGGACCGGAACGGGCAGCTCGTGGTGACGGTGACGAAGGACCCGCGCGTCGTCGAAGTCGTCAGCCCCGGCGTCGCGCTGTTCGGTGACGCGCTGGCCCGCCTGGGCGAGACGTCGATGACGGGCGCGTGGCTGCAGAACCTGCCCATCGTCCGCACGTACGCGTCCGAGCAGGTGGGGGAGCTGACGTCGAAGGTGCTCCCTGAGCTGGGCCGGCGCATGCCCGTGGACATGCGCAGCCGGCGCCTGCCGCCGCTGGACCGTGACCTGCGGCCGCGAATCCTCTTGGAGCTGAACCAGCTGGAGTCGGGGCTGTCCGTGCTGCCCACGCTCGTGTACGGCGCGCCGCCGTCGGTGCGAATCGACGCGGGCCGCATGGTGTACCTGCGCGGCGCGGTGCCGCTGCGCGACGAGGCCGCGGAGCAGCGGCTCATCCACCAGCTCCGGGACGAGCTGAACCTGGTGCCCGGCCGGCGACTGACGGTGCAGGGCCCGGAGATGGTGCGCTGGGCGGACAAGCTGCGGCGGTGGCGCGGCGACCTGGCCGGCGACGCGGCGGGCGTGGTGAGCCCGGACGTGCGGCTGAGGCCGTTGCTCCAGGTGGACTCCGCCGTCACCGGCAATGGCGTCCCCGACGTGCGCTTCACGCTGGAGTTCCAGGTGGAGGGCGCGAAGGGCGAGGTGAAGGCCGTGGACGCCGCTGCCGTCATCCGCGCGTGGACGGAGGGGCTGGGGCTGGTGCCGCTGGACGGCGGTGGCTGGGCGCCGCTGCCCCGCGCCTGGCTGGACAAGCATGGCCAGCGCGTGGCGGACCTGCTGGCCGCGCGGCAGTCGGATGGCAAGGTGTCCAACCACGCCCTGCCGGAGCTGACCGCACTGTGCGAGACGCTGGAGCAGCCGCCTCCGCCAGGGCTGGACCGGCTGGCGCCCCTGGTCCAGGGCTTCGAGAAGCTTCCGGCCCCCGTGCTTCCTGGGGACCTCGTCGCGACGCTGCGCCCCTACCAGCTGCAGGGCGTGAGCTGGCTGGGCTTCCTCCGGGGCGCGGGGCTGGGCGGAATCCTGGCCGACGACATGGGCCTCGGAAAGACGCTCCAGACAATCTGCGCGCTGGGACCGGGCTCGCTCGTGGTCTGCCCCACCAGCGTGCTGCCGAACTGGGCCGCGGAGCTCAAGCGCTTCCGCCCGTCGCTCAAGGTCTGCGTGTACCACGGGCCTGGGCGCGCGCTGGATGCGTCCGCCGACATCACCCTCACGACGTACGCCATCATGCGCCTGGATGCCGCGGTGCTCGGGGCGAAGACGTGGGACGCGCTGGTGCTGGACGAGGCGCAGGCCATCAAGAACCCGGACAGCCAGGTGGCGCGCGCGGCCTTCGGCCTGAAGGCCGGCTTCCGGCTGGCGCTGAGCGGCACCCCGCTGGAAAACCGGCTGGAGGAACTGTGGAGCCTGATGCACTTCACCAACCCCGGCCTGCTCGGCGGACGGCGCCACTTCGCGGACAAGGTGGCCCAGCCCATCTCCGAGGGCCGGCCCGGGGCCGCGGAGGGACTGCGCCGGCGCATCCGGCCCTTCGTCCTGCGCCGCCTCAAACGGGACGTGGCGCCCGAGCTGCCGCCGCGCATCGAGTCGGTGATGCACGTGCAGCTGGATGAGCGCGAGCGCGCCGTCTACGACTCGGTGATGGCGGCGACGCGCAAGGAAGTGGTCGCCCTGCTCAACGAGGGCGGCAGCGTGCTGAAGGCGCTGGAGGCGCTGCTCCGGCTCCGCCAGGCGGCCTGCCACCCGGCGCTCGTCCCGGGCCAGCGGGCCAACACGTCCTCCAAGGTGGAGACGCTGGTGGACGCGCTGGAGACGGCGGTGTCGGAGGGCCACAAGGCGCTGGTCTTCTCGCAGTGGACGTCGCTGCTGGACCTCATCGAGCCCCAGCTCAAGGCGACGGGCATCGCCTTCGAGCGGCTGGACGGGACGACGGTGAACCGCGGCGACGTGACGTCGCGCTTCCAGTCACAGGAGGGCGCACCCGTTCTGCTGATGTCGCTCAAGGCCGGCGGCACGGGCCTCAACCTCACCGCGGCGGACCACGTCTTCCTGGTGGACCCGTGGTGGAACCCGGCGGCGGAGGCCCAGGCGGCGGACCGGGCGCACCGCATCGGTCAGGAGCGGACGGTGATGGTGTACCGGCTCGTCTCGCAGGGGACAGTCGAGGAGCGAATCCTCGGACTCCAGGAGAAGAAGCGCGCCATCTTCGAGGCGGCCCTCAGTGACGCATCCGCCGCGACCGCCATCACCCGTGAGGACCTGCTCGAGCTGTTCTCCTGAGGAACGCCAATGCTGACACTCACCAAGACGCATGTCCGCCTGGGGCAGTCCGCCGCGAGCAAGGCGGAGGCCATCCGCCTCGTCGGGCAGACCATGGTGGAGGCGGGCTTCATCGAGCCGGGGTACATCGACAGCATGCTCCGGCGCGAGGGCGTCTCCGCCACGTACCTGGGCAACGGCATCGCCATCCCCCACGGCACGCCGGACGCGCGCGACCTGGTGAAGCGGACGGGCGTGGTCGTCGTCCAGTTCCCGCGCGGCGTGGACTGGGGCAAGGACGGCGCGGCCCGGGTGGTGGTGGGCATCGCCGCGCGGTCGGATGAGCACCTCCAGGTGCTCGCCAACCTCACGGGCGTGCTCGGGGACGCGGCGAAGGCGGAGGAGCTGGCGCGCACCCGCGACGCGGGCCTCATCGTCGTCACGCTCAATGGCGCCTCCGCCGCTCCGGAGCCCGTGGCCTCCACGTCCCCGCTGGCCACCGAGGGGCCCTTCATCCAGGTGACGTCGCCCGCGCCGCATGGCATGCACGCGCGACCGTCCACCGCGCTCGTCGAGGTGGCGAAGCGCTTCCGCTCGGACATCACCGTCCACTACGGGCAGAAGTCGGGCAGCGCGAAGAGCCTCATCTCCCTGCTCCAGCTCGGTGCCACGGGTGGGGCGCCGCTCATCATCACCGCATCGGGAGCGGACGCGGAGGCGGCGCTGGGTGCCATTCGCGCGGCGTTCGAGGCCGGCCTGGACGAGGAGGTGTCGCTCCGGCCCGCCGCGTCCGCCGCCGCTCCCGCCCCGGCGGCGCGGCTGGACTATGACGGGCAGATGGTGGCGGGCATCTCCGCCTCTCCGGGCATCGCCTCCGGGCCGGCGTGGCTCTTCCAGCACGAACGGCTGGTGGTGGCGGAGAAGGCGCCCGACCCGGCGCGCGAGCACGAGCGGCTGGCGCAGGCGCTGGCCGGCGCCATCGCGGAGCTCCACAACCTGCACCAGGAGTTCTTCAAGAAGGCCGGCGCCACCCGGGCCGCCATCTTCAAGGCCCACCAGGAGCTGCTGGACGACCCGGAGATGGTGACCGAGGCGGGCCGCCACATCGACGGTGGCGCGAGCGCCGGCTGGGCGTGGCGGCGCGTCTACGAGGAGCGGGCGGAGGCGCTCGCCCGGCTCCCGGACCCGCTGCTGGCCGGGCGCGCGGGCGACCTGCGCGACGTGGGCCGCCGCGTGCTGCGCATGCTGGCGGACGTGGTGGAGGGCGTGGCGACGCTGCCGGACCACCCGGTGGTGCTGCTGGCCGAGGACCTGGCCCCGTCCGACACCGCGAAGCTGGACCCGGCGATGGTGCTGGGGCTGTGCACCGTCGGGGGCGGGGCCACGTCGCACACGGCCATCATCGCCCGCTCGCTGGACATCCCCGCCGTCGTCGCCGCGGGGCCGGCGGTGCTGGACCTGGTCAACGGCGAGGACTGCATCCTCGACGGGGACGGGGGCGTCCTGGTGCTGAGGCCCTCCGCGAAGGACCAGGCGCGGGCTGCGACGTGGCGCGAGCGCGTCCGAGAGCAGCGCGACGCGGAGAAGCTGGACCGGTACAAGCCCGCGATTACGCGGGACGGGCGCCGCGTGGAGGTCGCCGCCAACATCGGGTCGGCGAAGGACGCGCAGAAGGCCGTGGACGCCGGTGGCGAGGGCGTGGGCCTGATGCGCACGGAGTTCCTCTTCCTCCAGCGCGAGGACCCGCCGGGAGAGGACGAGCAGTACGAGGCGTACCGCACCATGGTCCGCGCGCTGAACGGGCTGCCCATCATCCTGCGCACGCTGGACATCGGCGGCGACAAGCACGTGCCCTACCTGTCGCTGCCGGCGGAGGCCAACCCGTTCCTCGGCGTGCGCGGCATCCGCCTGTGCTTCGAGCGGGAGGACCTGTTCCGCACGCAGCTGCGCGCCATCCTCCGCGCGTCGAAGGAGGGGCCGGTGCGCATCATGTACCCGATGGTGGCCACGCTCGCCGAGCTGCGCAGGGCCAAGGCCATCACCGAGGACGTCCGCCGCGAGGTGGGCGCGGCCCCGGTGGAAACGGGCATCATGATCGAGGTCCCCTCGGCGGTGATGCTGGCCGACCAGCTCGCGAAGGAGGTGTCCTTCTTCTCCATCGGCACCAATGACCTGACGCAGTACGTGCTGGCCATGGACCGCGAGCACCCGGTGCTGGCGCCCCAGGCGGACGGCGTCCACCCGGCCGTCCTGCGCATGGTGGACCTGACGGTGAAGGCCGCGCGCGGGGCCGGCATCTGGGTGGGCGCGTGCGGCGGCGTGGCGGGAGACCCGGCGGGCGCCATCACCCTGTCCGGGCTGGGCGTCAGCGAGCTGAGCGTCGCCATCCCCACCATCCCCGCCATCAAGGCGCTGCTGCGGAGCGTGTCGATGAAGGACCTGGAGACGGTGGCACGGCAGGCGCTCGCCTGTGAGGGCGCGGCCGAGGTGCGGGCGCTGGTGCGAGGCCTGCTGGCCAGGGCCGGGGAGGGCGCATGACTCCCACGAGGCCCGGCATCGTGACGGTGAGCCTGAACTCCGCCATCGACCAGACGCTCGACTGTCCGGGCTTCACGGCGGGCACCGTCAACCGCGTCGTCTCCGAGACGCGCACCGCGGGCGGCAAGGCCATCAACGTCGCCGCCTTCCTCGCCGGAGGGCCCACCCCCGTCACCGTGGCGGGCATCCTGGGCCTGGACAACACCCACCTGTTCGACGCGCTCTTTCGCGAGCGCGGCATCCACGACCGGCTCCTGCGCCTGCCCGGCTCCAGTCGCGTCAACATCAAGGTGGTGGACCGGGAGGGGGGCGCAGTGACGGACCTCAACCTTCCCGGGCTGAAGGTCTCCGACGAGGCGCTGCAGCGACTGCTGGAGAAGCTGGAGGGGTTGGCCCGTGACAACGGCTGCTTCGTGCTGGCCGGCAGCCTGCCGTCCGGTGTGCCGGAGGACGTCTACGCCACGCTGACGGCGCGGCTGCGCGCCCGCGGATGCCTGGTGGTGGTGGACACCAGCGGCGCGCCGCTGCGCCACGCGGTGGGGGCGAAGCCGGACTTCGTGAAGCCCAACGCGCACGAGCTGTCGGAGCTGCTCGGGCGCCCGCTGCCTGACAGGGCGGATGTGGTCCGCGCGGCACGGGAGCTCCACGCGACGGGGATTGGCCTGGTGGTGGTGTCGCTGGGAGGGGAGGGCGCCATCTTCGTCGGGGCGGAGGGCGCGCTGCTGGCGGTGCCTCCGCGCGTGGAGGTCGCCAGCACGGTGGGGGCAGGGGACGCCATGGTGGCTGGCGTGCTGGCCGCGCGGCTGGCGGGGGGCTCGCTGGAGGCGTGCGCACGGCATGGCACCGCCTTCGCGGCGGGCAAGCTGGCCCAGGTGGGGCCGGTGCCGCCGTCCCCGGAGCGGGTCAAGGCGTTGAGGCGTGAGGTGGTCATCCATTCCCTGGGCAGCGGCTGAGCCCGGACGACGAGGACGCAAAGACCATGGCGAAACTGGTAGCCGTCACCGCCTGCCCCACGGGAATCGCCCACACGGTCATGGCGGCCGAGGCGCTGCGCCGCGTGGCGGCGCTCAAGGGACACGACATCGCCGTGGAGACGCGGGGCTCCGAGGGCGTGAGCGCGCCGCTGGACCCGGCGGCCGTGGCCGCGGCGGACGTGGTCATCGTCGCGGCCGACATCACCGTCGACGAGAGCCGCTTCCAGGGCAAGCAGATCATCCGGACCTCGACGGCGCTGGCCATCCGGGAGACGGGGCACATCATCGACGAGGCCGTGGCGCGCGCGGCACGTTCCCCGGCCTCCACGCCCCCCGTCGCCGCCTCGACGGAGCTGTCGGTGGCGACCGCCACGCCGGTGACGGTGCTCCCGAAGCCCGCGCCGGTGCCCGGTGGCTCCGGCCGGCTGGTGGCCATCACCGCCTGCCCCACGGGCATCGCCCACACCTTCATGGCCGCCGAGGCGCTCACGCGCGCCGCGAAGGCGAGGGGCTACGACATCAAGGTGGAGACGCAGGGCTCGGTGGGCGCGAAGAACACGCTGACGGCCGAGGAGATTGCCGCCGCCGACGCGGTCATCATCGGCGCGGACACGCACGTTTCCACCGATCGCTTCGCCGGCAAGCGGCTCCTGAAGACCTCGGTGGGAGAGGCGCTGAAGCAGGCGGACTCGGTGGTGACGCGGGCGCTGGCGCTGCCGGCCCCGCCCGCGGGCGCCAGCGCGGCGGAGGCGGTGGTGGAGTCCGGGGCCCGTCCGAAGGGGGAGCCCTCCGGGCCCTACAAGCACCTGCTGACGGGCGTGTCGTTCATGCTCCCGTTCGTGGTGGCGGGCGGGCTCGTCATCGCGCTGTCGTTCATCTTCGGCATCGAGGCCTTCAAGGAGGAGGGCACACTCCCCGCGGCGCTGATGCGCATCGGCCAGGCGGCCTTCTCGCTGATGGTGCCCGCGCTGGCGGGCTACATCGCCTACTCCATCGCGGACCGGCCGGGGCTGGCGCCGGGCTTCATCGGCGGCATGCTGGCGGGGCAGCTCGGCGCGGGCTTCCTGGGCGGCATCGTCGCGGGCTTCCTCGCGGGCTACGTGGCGCGCTGGCTCCGCGAGCACATCCGCCTGCCCGCCAACCTGGAGGGGCTCAAGCCCGTCCTCGTGCTCCCGCTGCTCGCCTCGCTCGTCGTCGGGCTGCTGATGGTCTACGTGATTGGCGCGCCGGCCGCGGCCATCATGAACGGGCTGACGGGGTTCCTCACGGGGCTGAGCGGGACGAATGCCATCCTGCTCGGCCTGCTGCTGGGGGCGATGGTGGCGGTGGACACGGGCGGGCCCGTCAACAAGGCGGCCTATGCCTTCGCGGTGGGCCTGCTGGGCTCCAACACCTTCACGCCGATGGCCGCGGTGATGGCCGCCGGCATGACGCCACCGCTGGGCCTGGCCCTGGCGACGGTGGTGGCCCGCAGCCGCTTCACGCTCCAGGAGCGCGAGGCCGGCAAGGCCGCCGCCGTGCTCGGCCTGGCGTTCATCACCGAAGGGGCCATTCCCTTCGCCGCCAAGGACCCGCTGCGGGTGATTCCCTCCATCGTGTTCGGCTCGGCGGTGACGGGGGCCCTGTCCATGTGGTTCGGCTGCGCGCTGCGGGCTCCCCACGGCGGCGTGTTCGTGCTCGCCATCCCCAACGCGGTGCAGCCGGTGGGCCTGTACCTGGTGGCCCTCCTCGCGGGCACGCTGGCGACGACGCTGGCGCTCATCGTGCTGAAGCGCCCGCTCCCCGAGGAGCCGGTGCTGGTCTCAGGTGAGCCCCCGCGCATCCCGGGGTAGAACGGGGCCCGAATGACTGGACTGCGCGCAGCACTGCTCCTTGCCCTGGGGTTCCTCGCGATGCTTCCTTCCACCACCGACGCCGCCCAGAAGCGCGACGCCACCGCCACCGCGCTGCACGCGCTCATCCAGCGCGAGTGGCAGTACCAGCTCGAGCACAGCCCCACCTACGCCTCCGTGCAGGGGGACCGCCGCTGGAACGACAAGTGGGATGACCTGAGCCTCGAGGCCATCGAGGCGGACCACCAGCACAACGTCCAGGTCGTCGCGCAGCTGAAGAAGCTGGACAGCAAGAAGCTCTCCGCCGCGGACCAGCTCAACTACGACCTGTTCCTGCGCGACTACGCGCTGTGGGTGGAGGAGCACCGCTTCAAGACGCACCTGATGCCGGTGACCCACATGGGCAGCCTCCCCGAGGGCATCAAGCAGCCCCCGGGCATCCAGACGGCGTACCAGCTCGCGGACACGCTGCGCTTCGACACCGTCCAGGACTACGAGGAGTGGACCACCCGGCTGAAGACCTTCGGCACGTACGTGGACCAGGTGATGGCGCTGATGCGCGAGGGTCTGCGCGAGGGGCACGTCCACCCGAAGGTCGTCCTGGGTCGGATGCCGCCGCAAATCGAGAAGCAGCTGGTGGACGACCCGGTGAAGAGCGGCTTCTACAGCCCCTTCAAGCGCTTCCCGTCCAGCATTCCCGCCGCCGAGCAGCAGCGGCTGGCCACCGCCGCCCGCGCCGCCATCTCCCAGGGCGTGCTGCCCGCGCTGAAGCGCTACCACCAGTTCCTCACAGGGGAGTACGTGCCGAAGGGCACGGAGCAGGTGGGCAGCTGGCAGCTCCCGGACGGCGGCGAGCGGTATGCCTTCCTCGCCCGCAAGTACACGACGACGGAGCTGACGCCCGAGCAGATCCACACGCTGGGGCTGGCCGAGGTGAAGCGCATCCGCGCGGAGATGGAGGCGGTGAAGACGAAGGCGGGCTTCCAGGGCACGCTGCCGGAGTTCTTCCGCTTCCTGCGCACGGACCCGCGCTTCTACTACCGCACCGGGGACGAGCTGCTGATGCGCTACCGCAGCCTCGCCAAGCGCATCGACCCGCTGCTGGTGAAGCTGTTCAAGACGCTGCCCCGGCAGCCGTACGGCGTGGAGCCCACCCCGGAGGCGATGGCGCCGGACGTGACGACGGGCTTCTACTACCCGGCCGCGACGGACGGCTCTCGCCCTGGCACGTACCTGGTGAATCTCTACCGCCCGGAGACGCGGCCGCGCTGGGAGATGGTGCCGCTGACGCTGCACGAGGCGGTGCCCGGCCACCACCTGCAGACGGCGCTGGCCGTGGAGCAGACGGCCATGCCCGACTTCCGCCGCTTCGGCTACCACGTGGCCTACGGCGAGGGCTGGGCGCTGTACTGCGAGACGCTGGGCGACGAGCTGGGCCTCTACGACGACCCGTACGACAAGTTCGGCCAGCTCGCGTACGACATGTGGCGCGCGGTGCGGCTCGTCGTCGACACGGGCATGCACGTCAAGCGCTGGACGCGGCAGCAGGCGCTCGACTTCTTCATGGAGAACTCGCCGCGCCAGGAGCTGGACGTCACCAACGAGGTGGACCGCTACATCGCCTGGCCGGGACAGGCGCTGGCCTACAAGATTGGCCAGCTGCGCATCCGCGAGCTGCGCACCCGCGCGGAGCGCGAGCTGGGCGCGCGCTTCGACCTGCGCGAGTTCCACGACGTGGTGCTGCTGGACGGCTCCGTGCCGCTGGACGTCCTGGAAGGCAAGGTCCAGGCGTGGGTGGCTTCGCGGAAGGCCGCCGCGAAGCCCTGAGCGCCGTCCAGCGTCAAGGCGTGCGCTTCGGCGTCGCGGGCTTCTGGGGCTCGCGCGCCGGGGCGGGTGACAGCCGCCCGTACTTCTTCATGGCCTTCACCAGCCGGTCCTGGGGCAGGGCGAAGACGCGGACGCCCTTGGCGCCCGTCGTCGTCTCGGCGGCGAGCATGGCGTTGAGGATGGCCTCCTGCGTGGCCTGCACCGTGGCCTCGAAGAGCGGGGTGATGTGGTCGTTGTCGAGCATGGCCACGCTGGCGATGCGCGCCTGCGCGGCCGGCTTCAGCCGCTGCGTCGAGAAGGCGAGGAAGATGTCGCCCGAGTAGTTCTCCCCCAGGCCCCCCATCTTCCCGAGGCCCAGCGAGACGCGCCGGGCGATGCGCTTCAGCTGGTGCGGCAGCAGGGGCGCGTCCGTCCCGACGACGATGATGATGGAGCCCGCGCCCTCGTTCAGCGTCGGCCGGGTGACGCCGCTCGAGGCCGGGCAGGCCACCATGTTCCCGATGAAGGGCCCCTCCGGCTTCCGGGCGCCCACGTAGCAGGGCCGCAGGTCGGTGAGCTCCTCGCCCACCGGCACCCCCTCCACGGAGAGGAGCCGGCGCGCGCCGTAGTTGCACTGCACCAGCACGCCCACGGTGTGGCCGCCCTCGGCGTCGGGCAGCTTCCGGGAGGCGGTGCCGATACCGCCCTTGAAGCCGTGGCACATCATCCCCGTGCCGCCGCCCACCGCGCCCTCCGGGACGGGCCCGCCGCGAGCGGTGTCGAGCGCCTGATGGGCATGCTCGGCCTTCACGTGGAAGCCGTAGATGTCGTTGAGGAAGCCGTCCCAGGTCTCCGCCACCACGGGCAGGCCCAGGTCCCACGCGAGGTCCCGCTTCATCGCCCAGGTGATGACGCCGTCACGCACGGCGCCGATGTCGTTGGTGTTCGTCAGCATCACCGGCCCGGATAGCTGGCCCGACTCTTCCACCCAGTGCGTGCCCGTCAGCTCGCCATTGCCATTGAGGGCGAAGGTCGCGGCGAACACCGCCTCGGCGACGCCATCCTTGCCGCGAGGCAGCACGGCGGTGACGCCCGTCCGCACCGCGCGCTGGCCCGGCTCGCCGCGGTCCTCGCCGGAGATGAGCGTCGTGTGGCCCACCTCCACCCCCGGCACGTCTGTGATGGCGTTGTTGGGGCCAGTCCTCCCGCCGAAGGTGATGCCCAGGTCCCGGGCGCGGGGCTTTGCCTTCGCGGGGGCGGGCTGCGCGAGGCCCGCGCTCGCCAGGGTCATCGAAAGACAGAGCAGGACGGAGGGAAGAGCACGCATGCCGACTTCCTACACCAATGGCACGGGCGCCCATGCGCAAACGATGAGGAACGTGGTGGGCCTCAGCGGGTATCGTTCCGCCACCTCCCCTGTGCACGCTTCTCCGCGAGAAAGCCTTTCCATGCGTCTCATTCCCTCCATGGCCCTCGTGGCCCTGTCGCTCCTGGTGACCGCCGGGTGCGGTGATACTCCCGAGCCCATCGACCCTCCCGACTCCTCCTGTGGACCGGTGACCTGCGCGGGCTGCTGCGCCGAGGGTGTCTGCACGGCCGGCAATACCTTCCGGCTCTGTGGCACGGGCGGCGCCGCCTGTGGGGCGTGTGACCCCGGGGAGGAGTGTCAGGCGGGCGTCTGCTCGGAGCCCCAGGGGCAGCCGGATGGCGGAGCGGACGGAGGGGCTGACGGTGGTGCGGATGCCGGGGGGATTCCCGATGCGGGCGACACCGACGCGGGCCTGCCCGACGCGGGGCCCCAGGACACGTTCCTCCGCTTCGAGCCGCGCGGTGCCCGGCCCGTCGTTCCCGAGCCCAATGACCTGTTCATCAACCCGGGCACGGGCCTGGTGACCCTGCCGGTGGACCCGGGCACTTCTCCCGCTCAGCAGGAGTTCACGCGCGACTACCTCAACACCCTGGATGGCTTCCCGCTGTCGACCGTTGGCGGTGTCGAAGTCTCGGGCGAGCTCGACCCGCTCACCGTCACCGATACCACCGTCCGGCTGGTGAGAATCCAGGGGCCGGCCCCGGCCTCGGCGCCGGTGATCGGCTACAACCCGGACACGAACCGCATCTCCATCATCCCCCCGAGAGGTTGGGGCCGGGGCTCACGGTACGTGGTGGCGGTGCTCGGCGGCGAGCAGGGCGTGAAGGATGCACAGGGGCGGGCTGTCGTCGGCAGCCAGGCCTGGCAGTGGGTGCGCTCGGCCACGTCGCTGGTGGATGGCTCGGGCCGCAGCACGGTCTCCGGCCTGCCGGATGGGGATGCGCAGCAGCTGGAGCAACTGCGCGTGCTCTACGCGCCCCACCTGGCCACGCTCGCGGGCCAGGGCATTGCTCGCGAGGATGTGGCGCTGCTGTGGACCTTCACCACGGTGGGCCGCTCGGAGGTGAGCTTCGACCTCACCAACTTCGTTGCCCCATACCCCAGCAACCTGTTCCTGGCGGCCAACGGGACGGGGCTGAACCTTCCGGTGCCCAGGGCCTCGGAGAGCCCGTTCCTGAACGCGCTCTATACCGGCCTCAACACGCTGGATGGGTTCTCCACCACGGCGCCCATCGTCTCCGAGAACAGCCCGACGCAGGGGGCGCTGTCCTCCGGGCGCCTGGACGCGGCCTCGCTCGCGGACGGCACCCGGTTCGTGCGGCTGGGAGGCGAGGGCGTGGCGCCCTCCGTGACGGCGTGCCTCGACTGCACCTCCAGCCTCCATCCCGACGGCACCCGGCCGTCCAATCCCCAGGAACTCCAGTGGGTGCCGCAGCTGCCCCTGGAGGAGCGCACCACCTACGCGGCCGTCGTCACCACGGACCTGAAGGACACGGAGGGACGCCGCGTCATCCCCTCGGTGAACTGGGCGATGGTGCGGCTGGCGGCCCCGCTCGTGGATGCCCAGGGCCGGAGCACCCTGACCGGCCTGCCGGACGCGCTCGCGGTGGCCCTGGAGCCCATCCGCCTGGGGCAGAAGCCCGCCCTGGACCAGCTGGTGGCGCTGGGGCTGCCCCGCTCGCGCATTGCGCTGGCCACCGTGTTCCGCACCCAGACCACCCGGGAGTCCCTGGTGGCGCTCGCCGCCGTCGCCAACGACGTGCCCTCCGCGCCCGTCTACGTCGAGGACCGGTCGGTCACGATTTCCCACTTCGGCGTGCCCCATGACCGCCTGGGGCGGCTGTTCGACATCGGGATTTCCAACGCCAACCTCCTCACCGCGCCGGACGGCTCCTTCGGCACGCCGCAGGTGGCGCGGGCGGAGGTGGTGCTGACCGTCCCGAACACGCCCATGCCCGCGGCGGGCTGGCCCGTGGTCCTCTTCGCGCATGACTACGGGGGCAGCCGGTACCACCTGCTCCACATCGCCAACGCGCTGGCGCGCGCGGGCTTCGCCGCCGCCGCCATGGACCTGCCCCTGCATGGCGAGCGCAGCAGCTGCGCGGGAAGCCCGCCTCCGTACGACAACGACAATGCCTGCGCGAATCCGGGCAGTGAGGCGTGCGACAGGAACCCAGGGTCACCTTCCTACGGCCGCTGCGTGGCGAGCGGCTCCGGCGAGCGCGCGGTCTGCTCCACGTCGCCAGAAGGGCTGCACGGGGATGTGTTCTGTGGGGCCATCGGGCAGGGGCGCTGCCTGTCCACGGGCTCCGGCCAGGGCCTGTGCGAGGGCGGCTCGTTCATCGCGACGTCGCAGGCCCCGCGGCAACCCGCCATCTCCGGCTGGAACATGCTCCAGCCCACGAGCCCCTTCGCCGTGCGCGACAACCACCGGCAGGCCGTCGTCGACCTGACCCAGCTCGTCCGCGTGCTCCGCAGCCCGGAGCTCGCGTCGGGGCTGGGAGGCGTGAAGCTGGACACCTCGCGGCTCCACCTGGTGGGCGCGGGGCTGGGCGGCACGGTGGGAGCGCTCTTCCTGTCCGTGAATCCCGACGTCCAGCGCGGGGTGCTCAACACGCCGGGGACCGACCTGCAATCGCTGCTGCTGACGTCGCCCGCGCTGGCGGGCCAGCGGGCCGCGTATCTCGCGCTGCTGGCCTCGCAGGGACTCACCTCGGGGACTCCGCGCTTCGACGACGTGATGCGGCTGCACCGCCAGGTGTACGACTCCGCGGACCCGGTCAACGTGGCGCGGGCGCTGAAGGACCGCGCGGGCGTGCCCCCGGGACGGGATGTGTTCATCCAGTACATCGCGGGGGACCAGCTCATCCCCAACCCGCTGACGGAGCGGCTCATCGCCGCGGCGAACACCGGAGCGCAGAACGTCTGCCCTGCCTACAAGTGGGACGTGGCCTCGCTGCCCGAGCAGGTCCGTCACTCCTTCCTGCTGTACCGCGTGGGCGACGGGGCAGTGGCGGACGCCGCGCAGCAGCAGGTGGCGTCCTTCCTGTCGACCGGGGGGGTGGACCTGCCCGCCGTGGGTGCGCGCTGACCGAGGGCCCGAAAATCGACGGTCCTCCCGGGGACGGCTGACGGGCGGGGCCGGAGGCACGGTAGCCTCCGGCCTCCCTCGACGTCTCCACTCCCGGGAGCGCCTGCATGAGTCGCGGTATCCGCACCGTCGTCATGTCGTTGGGCCTGGTCCTCGCGCTGTCGGCCCCCGTGGCCCGTGCCGATGGCCTCTCCGTCATTCCCTACGGCGACAACTGCTGGGGCACCGGCACGGACGCGGACCGGGACGGGCTCAATGACGACTGCGAGTACCAGCTCGCGAAGTGGTTCATGCCGCTGTTCTGGTTCGACAGCGGCGAGAGCGGCACCGCCCGCCGGCCGTACTACGCCGTCAAGAGCGAGGCCTTCGCCACCCGCACGCTGCGCATCTTCTACCTGGACACCTTCTACGAGGACACCGGCGTCACCACCGGCCACGACGGCGACCCGGAGTTTCAAATCTTCGAGGTGCACTACTCCGGTGGGCGCTGGTACCTCGACTGGGCCTACCTGTCCGCGCACCGCAAGAGCGCGTGTGACTCGTCGGCCTGGTACTCGTTCGACCAGCTCGAGTACGACCTGAGCGACTCGCGCAACGGCTACCGCGGGTGGCCCGTCCTCTACATGGCCGAGGACAAGCACGCCGCCTACAACACCCTGTCCACGTGTGACAGGGGCTGCTTCTCCCAGGACTTCTGCAGCCGCACGACGTCGCAGTACCTCGACACCACGGCGAACAAGCTCGCCTCGCGGAACGTGGGCTCCACGGCCGTGCCGCTCATCAACTCCGTGGTCCTCAACGGGAAGACGGAGCGGCTGCTCGACGACGTGGAGTTCAAGGGCTGGGATGACCAGTGGTACCGGCCCAACTCCCAGGGCTACCGGCGCCACCTCAACGACTTCGGCTTCTGACGCACGCCCATGTCACCTGTTGTCCCTGGAAGTCGCAAAGGCAGGAGCCGTGCCCGCGTCATCGTGGGCCTGGTGTCGGGTGGGGTGCTGCTGGTCGTGGGCCTGGCGCTGGTGGTGCCCCGGGAGGTAGAGCCGCCGCTCCGGCCCACCAGCCTGGGCACCGTCGTGGCGGCGCCCGTGCGCGCGGCGGAGGTGGCTCCGAGCCCCGCCATCCGTGCGCGGCTGCGGCCGCCGGCGCACGCGCTCGTTCCGCCCGCCGCGACGGGCGAGGCCCTCTCCGAGGCGCTGAACGAGGAGCGGGTGGTGCTGGCGTCGAGCGCCGTCATCGAGGGCATCGACGCGGACCGTCCGTGGGTGTGCGCGGGTGAGCCGATGATGCTGTCGGCTCGCGTGGGAGGTGAGGCCGAGCCGGGCGCCGTCCAGCGGTGGGTGTGGCCGGGCGCGGAGGCGGGGGCGGAGCTGCAGCCCGGCTCGCGGCTCCAGTGGCGCGCTCCGGCCACTGCGGGCCGGTACTTCGTGCGCTTCCAGCTCTGCAAGGACCTGGGGGGCCGGCGCGTGGGCGTGCTCGCGGAGCAGCTCGTCGGCATCGACGTGCGCGCGTGCGGAAAGGGGGAGGGGCAGGCCGATGCGCTGCGCATCGAGGTCACCCAGCGAGGCAGCGGAGACTTCAGCTTCCAGGCGGTATCCCCGAACGCCTCCACCTCGTACGTGTGGGACTTCGGGGACGGAAATGCCGCGCTGACGAAGAGGCCTGCGGCGACGCATGGCTATGCGACGCAGGCACTGGGTGCACACGACGTGCGGGGATTCACTGTGAGGCTGTCCGCCCGTGGGGCGCGAGGCGAGCAGACCGCGACGGCATTCGTGCTGGTCCGGGGGCAGCCGCCGCCGGATGCGCCACCCCAGGCGCGCCTGAAGGTCGAGCGAGCGGCCGGGGCCTCCGTGGCGGAGGTCTGGCGGAGCGAGGTCCAGGTCGACGTGCTCGAAGGCGGCGACGTCAGCTGGGAGCGCGTGGAGCGGCTCACCGTCAGCTGGGATGACCAGGTGGACGTGCGCACCCGTGCGTGGCGCGAGGTCATCACCGTGGCGGAGGACCTGGGCCGTGGAGGCTTCCGGGGACACGTCACCGTGCTTCCCACCGAGGTGCGGCCAGAGGTGAAGCAGGTCATCGACTTCCTCCATGGCCGCGACGCGACAGGGCGGGAGGTGGCGCTGTCCTGGGCCGCCTACAAGGCCGAGCCCATGGGCCCGGCGCCTGGCACCTCGGAGCGGCCGCCGCCGAAGTAGCGCGGCGGGCGGTGGGCAGCGTCTTGCGGCGCGGCGTGCTGCCGCGGGCCCCCTTCGGCACGGCAGCTTCCTGCTCCTCGCCGTCAGGCCCTTGCCAGGCTCGGGGCGATATGCCGCCGAGGCCGCTGACGTTCTGACGGCGGGTCGCGTCGAGGGCGATGCATCCGGCTCCGCTCGGCCGGCGGCCCCGGAGACGTCACCATGAGTGGGACAGCATTCCTCGCCCGCGGGGCCTCGGCCCTGGCGGTCGTGTTGCTATTGCAGGCCTGTGGTGGGAGTGCGCCCTCGGAGCCTGGCCGCTCCGAAGACCCGGGCGCGTCCCGGGCCTCCGCGCTGGAGTCGGAGGACCTCGGGGAGCAGCTGCGCGCCGTCCCGGGGCTCACCGTGCTGCTGGACGTGTGGCTGTCGAACACGACGAAGGACACGCGCTTCTTCATCCTCGACTACGAGCAGCCGGCGGACCACCAGCGCCCCGAGGGCGAGCGGTTTCTCCAGCGCATGACGCTCCTCTACCGCTACCGGCCGGGGCCCACGCCGGTGGTGCTGCACACGCTCGGTTACGCGCTGACGCCCACGCCCACCCAGAGCGAGCCCACGCGGCTGCTGGCGGCCCACGAGCTGCGCGTCGAGCACCGCTTCTTCGGCACCTCGCGCCCGGCCTCCCACGACTGGAAGCGGCTCACCATCGAGCAGGCCGCGGCCGACCACCACCGCATCGTCCAGGCGCTGCGCCCGCTGCTGGGAGACGGCCGATGGCTGAGCACCGGCATCAGCAAGG
This sequence comes from Pyxidicoccus xibeiensis, assembly GCF_024198175.1. Taxonomy (NCBI): domain Bacteria; kingdom Pseudomonadati; phylum Myxococcota; class Myxococcia; order Myxococcales; family Myxococcaceae; genus Pyxidicoccus; species Pyxidicoccus xibeiensis. The sequence goes on along the minus strand of NZ_JAJVKV010000010.1, from coordinate 328,076 downwards.
GCGGCCAGGCGGCCACCTACCACCGCCACTTCTACCCGGACGACGTGGACGCCACCGTCGCCTATGTGACGCCCAACGTGCGCGGGGAGACGGACGTGCGGGCCGTGCGCTTCCTCGAGACGGTGGGCACCGACGCGGACTGCCGCGAGCGGCTCCGGGCCATCCAGCGGGCCGCGCTCACCCGGCGCGAGGAGCTGCTGCCCTTCGCGGCCGGGGTGGCGGCGAGCAGCGGCGCCACCTTCGACGTGCTCGGCTTGGACCGGGCGCTGGAGTTCTCCGTCCTGGAGCTGCCCTATTACTTCTGGCAGCTCGGGAGCCAGGCCCTCTGTCCGACGATTCCGGCTCCGGACGCGCCCGCCTCGGCGCTCTTCGACTTCGTCCAGCGCCGCACGTTCTTCACCGACAGCTTCGGGGACGCGGGGCTCCAGTCCCTTGCGCCCTACTACTACCAGGCGGCCACGCAGCTCGGCGCGCTGCGCTACGCGGAGCACCACCTGCACGGGCTGCTGCGCTACCCACGGCAGGACCTCCCCGCCCACCTGCCGCCGCTCGGTGTGCGGAAGCGGTTCGACGTCACCGCCATGCTGCGCGTGGGGCACTGGGTGCGCCACGCGGGCCAGCGGATGCTGTTCCTCTACGGCGAGGACGACCCGTGGTCCTCCGCCCCCTTCGAGGTGCGCGAGTCGAATGATGCGCTGCGCTTCGTCGTGCCCCGCGGCAACCACGGCGCGCGCCTCATGCAGCTCCCCGAGCCCGAGCGCACCGCCGCACTGGAGCGCCTCTTCCAGTGGGCTGGCCTGGCTCCGTCCGCGGCCCGACAGGGCCTGCCCGTGCATGAGGCCGACACCCGGCTGGAGGAGGGCTTCCTCGAGCCGTCGCACCGGCCGCTGTAGTCCGGACAGGGCGGGGCCGCCCGGAGCGGGCCGCGTCAGAACTCGGTGCCGTCCTGACGTGTGCCAGGGGACGAGGGCCGCCCGGAGGGCAGGTCGGTGTGCGGGAGGAATTCCGCGTCGAAGCTTCCATCCACGCTCCGATTCCTGGACACGCCCTCCACGCTGCCCTGATAGCCGTGGTGGTCCACCAGGCTGCCGTCTGGCGCCCGGATGCTCACGCTGTCGTCGTTGCCCAGGCCCAGCGTTCCGCTGCTGGCGGCCGCCGCATTGGTCCTTCCGGCCGGCAGCGCGGCGGCTCCACCGAAGACGACGTAGGCCTTGCGCGGGCCCAGCTTCAGCCCCGCGGGGAAGACGTGCCGCGCGTTGCTGGTGCCGTCCCACAAGGTCCAGCCGCCAAGGTCCATGGTGAAGGAGCTCGCGTTGACGACCTCGATGAACTCATAGGCGGAGTTGGGCGGGCCATTGGCGCCGGGTTCGTCCGCGAGGAACTCGTTGATGAACACCCGCGCGGGACCCCGGCGGACGGTGATGGGGTCGATGTTCGTGTCGGTGCGTGCCGGGTTTGCCACGTCCACGACGCGCACGTGCACTCTCACGGAGTCGAGGTCCGGCAGTGTCCACGCGTAGCTGCCATTCACCGCCGGCACCGAGGAGGCCAGCACGTCCCACTGCTCACCGCCGTTGAGGGTGGCTTCGACGCGGACCTGGCCCAGGCCGAAGGACGTCCAGGTGATGGGGAGCACGGTGCCGGCCTGGTACGCGCCTCCCAGGGGCGACTTGAGCCGGAGGAAGGGGCCGGTCTCCGCGCTGAAGGCATAGCGGCTGAGGACGGGGCGGTGGTCGCTCACGCGGTTGAGGACGTCGGGAATCTCGTTGTCCGCGTACAGGACGCGGGCCGAGCCGGCGACGTACCGGGCGGCCACCTCGTTGCTGGCCAGCGTGTGGTCGACGACGTTCTCGAAGCCGATGGTGGTGTCGTCTCCCGCGAGCGACAGCTCCCGGGTGATGAAGGTGTAGCGCTCGGCGTCGGACACCAGGTCCTGGTAGGGCGTGGGCAGCGGCGTGCCGGAGCCCGGGTCCAGGGAGATGGACTCGTCCACGTCGTCGTTCCAGTCACCCAGCACGAGCACGTGCCGCGTGGGCAGTTGCTGGTCCAGATACGTCTTGAGCGCTGCGCTGGCGCGCTGGCGCGCGTCCCGGGGGCCGGTGGGGTCGGAGCTGTTGGCCCGCATGTGGACGACGATGACCACCAGCGGCGTCTCCACGCCCTGAACCTCCGTGGTGAAGTCCACGCGCAGCGGCGGGCGGCTGCTGAAGTCCGCGAGCTGGTCCGTCAGGATGAGGCGCGCGCTCTGGAACGTGAGCGAGCTGTCGTAGAGGATGCCCGGCTTCTGGCTGCTGTTGCCGTAGGGAGACGTGCCGCCGGAGACGAAGGCGGTGTTGTTGGCCAGGAAGCCGCTGAAGCCGGGGAGCTGGGCCTTGAGCGTGTCGAAGTCGGCCGTGTCCACCATCTCCACCATGCCCCAGACGTTGGCCCCGGCGTCACGCATCACGTCGCGCGCGTAGGCAATCTGGAGGTCGTCGGAGGTGCCGCCGTCCGAGGCGGAGTTGGGAGGACCCTGCGTGTCGGAGCCGAAGTAGGTGAGGTTCCACTGGCCCACGGTGAACACCGGCGAGCCCGAGGTTCGCACGGTCAGCGTGAACTCGCGCGAAGTCGTCTGGGCGTTCACGTCCTGCGCGGTGACGACGAACGTGACGGTTCCCTCTTCAGCGGGCGTTCCGGAGATGACGCCCGAGGGGGAGAGGGTGAGCCCGGCGGGCAGGGTACCGACAGAGACGCTCCACCTCAGCGGTGCGAGTCCACCCACAGCGGTGAGGGTGAGCTCGTAGGGCTCGCCCCGCGTGCCCTGGGTCAGCACGTTGGTGGTGATGGCGAGGCGCAGCTGGACGGTGAAGCTGACGGCGCGCGTGGCCGTCACTCCGTTGGCGTCCGTGGCGGTGACATTGGAGGAGAAGGTTCCGGCCTGGCTGAGCGTGCCCTCGAGGACGCCGGCCGGCGTCAGCGTCAGGCCCGGGGGCAGCGTGTCGGCAGTGAAGGAGAAGGGCCCCTTGCCTCCGGACACCCGGAACGTCAGCGACACGTCGTCGCCCACGGAGTTCTGCTGGCCAGGCACCGCGGCGAGGTCAGGAGCCGCGTAGGTGGTGAGCGAGACGGGCCCCCGGACGGAGACACCCGTGGAGTCCCGCACGCTCACGGTCAGGGCTTCTCCGCCGACCGTGGCCGGAGTGCCGGACAGCACGCCCTCGAGGGAGAGCGTCAGGCCGGCGGGCGGCGTTCCCGTCGCCAGCGTCCACTCGTAGGGCGGAACACCGCCGACCGCCGCAAGGGTGGCCGAGTACGCCCGGCCCGCGTACCCATCCGGCAGGATGCTCGACGTGACGGCGAGGTCCGTGCCCGCGTCGGTGCCCGCATCGGTGTCGGGGCCCGCGTCCGTGTCGGGGCCCGCGTCCGTGTCGGGGCCCGCGTCCGTGTCGGGGCCTGCGTCCTGCTCGGAGCCGGCATCCCGGGTGACTCCGCTGTCCACCGGTCCGGGGGTGGGGTCGGGGTCGGAGCAGGCGGAAAGCAGGAGGAGGACGAGCAGCGGCGCGAGCGCGCGGGGGGACGACATGGACGACTCCGAGGGGCTGGGAACGACGTTCGAGGCGCGCGGCGACTTTAGTCGGTTTCGCCCAGGGCCGCGCCGCACCTGTCAGGACCGTGCCGGACCCGGCGTCTGCGGCCCGGGCCGCGCCGAGACGTGCTGCTCCCGGGCCTCCGATTCCACCTGGCCCCACTGCTGGCGAAGGCCAGCGTCTGGACCTGAATGCTCCTGACCCTCTCGACGACCCACGCGCCCGCGACCGACCTGGGCTACCTGCTGCACAAGAGCCCGCACAAGGCGCAGTCGTTCGCGTTGCCCTTCGGAGAGGGCCATGTCTTCTACCCGGAGGCGACCTCAGAGCGGTGCACGGCCGCGCTCCTGCTGGAGGTGGACCCGGTCGCGCTCGTGCGGAGCCGCAAGGGGCCTCCGGGTGAGGGCGGAGCGCTGGAGCAGTACGTCAACGACAGGCCCTATGTGGCCTCGTCCTTCCTGAGCGTGGCGCTGTCGCGCATCTTCGGCGCCGCCATGTCTGGCCGCAGTCGCGAGCGTCCCGAGCTGGCCGCCCAGCCACTGCCGCTGACGGCCCGGCTGTCCGTGCTCCCCTGCCGGGGAGGCGAGGGCTTCCTCCGACGCCTCTTCGAGCCGCTGGGCTACACCGTGACGGCCACCCGGCACGCCCTGGATGAGACCGTCCCGGAGTGGGGCGCCAGCCGGTACTTCACCGTCACCCTGGAGGGGCTCAAGCCGCTGGGCGACCTGCTCAGCCATCTGTACGTGCTCGTGCCGGTGCTCGACGACGACAAGCACTACTGGGTGACGGAGGACGAAATCGACAAGCTCCTCCGCCATGGCGAAGGGTGGCTGGCGGCGCACCCGGAGCGGGAGGCCATCACCCTTCGCTACCTGCGCCACCAGCGCGGCCTCGCACGAGAGGCCCTGGACCGGCTCGCGGCGGTGGAGGAGGCCGGCGAGCCCGAGGCCGTCGAGTCCGCGCGCGATGAGGAGGAGGCCACGCTGGAGCGACGCGTGAGCCTGGACGAGCAGCGCCGCGAGGCCGTGGTAGCCGTCCTGGTGGAGCATGGCGTGACGCGCGTGGTGGACGTGGGCTGTGGCGAGGGCAAGCTGCTCAAGGCGCTCCTGAAGGAGCGGCGGTTCACCGGCATCACCGGTATGGACGTGTCCATCCGGGCCCTGGAGCGGGCGAAGGAGCGCCTGGGCTGGGAGCGGCTCCCGGACCTACAGCGGCAGCGGCTCCAGCTCCTGCACGGCTCGCTGGTGTACCGCGACAAGCGGCTCGCGGGGTACGAGGCCGCCACGGTGGTGGAGGTCATCGAGCACCTGGACCCGCTGCGCCTGGCCGCCTTCGAGCGCGTCCTCTTCGAGGAGGCCCGGCCTGGCGTGGTGGTGCTCACCACTCCCAACGCGGAGTTCAACGTGCGCTTCGAGGGCCTGGCCCCGGGGCGCTTCCGGCACCGGGACCACCGCTTCGAGTGGACGCGGGCGGAGCTCGAGACGTGGGCGCGGGGCGTGGCCGGGCGGTGCGGCTACGGCGTGCGCTTCTCCCCGGTAGGTCCGGTGGACGCGGAGGTCGGCGCTCCGACCCAGATGGCGGTGTTCACGCGATGAAGCTCTCCCTTCCCGAGCTGTCCCTCGTCCTGCTCGTCGGTCCGTCCGGCGCCGGCAAGTCCACCTTCGCGCGCCGGCACTTCCGGGAGACGGAGGTGCTGTCGTCCGACACGTGCCGTGGGCTCGTGGCCGACGATGAGAATGCGCAGGACGCCACGGTGGACGCCTTCGAGGTGCTCCGCTTCGTCGCCGCGAAGCGGCTGGCGCGGGGGCTCCTGACGGTCATCGACGCGACCAACACGCAGCCGGAGGCGCGCAAGCCGCTGGTGGCGCTGGCCCGCGAGTACCACGTGCTGCCCGTGGCCCTCGTCCTCGACGTCCCGGAGAGGACCTGCCACGCGCGCAACCAGTCCCGGCCGGACCGCCAGTTCGGCGGGCACGTGGTCCGCAGCCAGCTCCAGCAGCTCCACCGCTCCCTGCGGGGCCTGGAGCGCGAGGGCTTCCGTCACGTCCACATCCTGAAGCCCGAGCACCTGGATGCGGTCCAGGTGGAGCGACAGCCGCTGTGGAACAACCGGAAGCACGAGACGGGGCCGTTCGACATCATCGGCGACATCCACGGCTGCCTGGACGAGCTGCTCGCGCTGCTGACGCGCCTGGGCTACGCGGTGTCGCGGCGCGAGGTCGGCTTCGACGTGCGCCCTCCGGAGGGCCGCAAGGCGGTGTTCCTGGGTGACCTGGTGGACCGGGGCCCGGACATTCCCGGCGTGCTGCGGCTGGTGATGGGCATGGTGGAGGCGGGCACGGCGCTGTGCGTACCGGGCAACCACGAGACCAAGCTGCTGCGGAAGCTGCGGGGCAAGGACGTGAAGCTGTCCCATGGCCTGGCGCAGACGCTGGAGCAGCTCGAGCGCGAGCCGCCCGAGTGGCGCGCGAAGGTGGCGGACTTCATTGATGGGCTGGTGTCGCACTATGTGCTGGATGGCGGGCGGCTCGTCGTCGCGCACGCAGGGCTGAAGGAGTCGATGCAGGGGCGCGGCTCGGGGAAGGTGCGTGAGTTCTGCCTCTACGGAGAGACGACGGGCGAGACGGACGAGTACGGGCTGCCGGTGCGTCACGACTGGGCCGCCGGGTACCGAGGCAAGGCGATGGTGGTGTACGGCCACACGCCGGTGCCCGAGGCGGAGTGGCTGAACAACACCCTCTGCGTGGACACGGGCTGCGTCTACGGCGGCAAGCTGACGGCGCTGCGCTACCCGGAGAAGGAGCGGGTGTCGGTGCCCGCGGCGCGCGTCTACTGCGAGCCGGTGAAGCCGCTGGGGGCGGTGGCGCCCATGCTGCCGGCCGTCTCCGCGCAGCAGCAGCATGACGACGTGCTGGATATCGAAGACGTGCTGGGCAAGCGCATCGTCAACACCCGGCTCATCCAGAGCGTCACCGTGCGCGAGGAGAACGCCACGGCGGCGCTGGAGGCGATGAGCCGCTTCGCGCTGCACCCGAAGTGGCTCGTCTACCTGCCGCCCACCATGTCTCCGCCGGCCACGCGCCGGGAGGCCGGGCTGCTGGAGCACCCGGCCGAGGCCTTCGGCTACTACCGGCACGAGGGCGTGGTGAAGGTCATCTGCGAGGAGAAGCACATGGGCTCGCGGGCCGTCGTCGTGGTGTGTCGCGACGCGGAGGTGGCCCGGCGGCGGTTCGGAGTCACCGGGGGCGAGGTGGGCGCCTGCTACACGCGGACCGGGCGGCGCTTCTTCAACGACGTGTCACTGGAAGCCGCGTTCCTGGCCCGGCTGCAGACCGCCTTCGAGCGCTCTGGCTTCTGGGAGGAACACGGCACCGACTGGGCCTGCCTGGACTGTGAGCTGATGCCCTGGTCGCTCAAGGCTCAGGAGCTGGTGAAGGAGCAGTACGCGGCGGTGGGGTCGGCGGCCCGGGCCTCGCTGGCGGAGGCGCTGGCGGGGTTGGAGCAGGCCGGGGGCCGGGGCGTGGAGCTGGGCGACCTGGCGCTGAGGTTCGAGGACAAGGTGCACAGCGTGGACCGGTACGTCGCGGCGTATCGCCGCTACTGCTGGCCGGTGCAGTCGCTGGAGGGTGTGCGGCTGGCTCCGTTCCACCTCCTGGCGACGGAGGGGGCCGTGCACGTGGACAAGGACCACGTGTGGCACCTGGAGACGCTGGCGAAGGTGTGCCGCGCGGACGAAGGCCTCTTGCTGGCGACGCGCTACCGCGTGGTGGACCTGTCGGACGCGCAGTCCGTGGAGGAGGGCACCCGGTGGTGGGAGGCGCTCACGTCAGCGGGCGGGGAGGGGATGGTGGTGAAGCCGCTGTCCTTCGTCGCGCGTGGCGGCAAGGGGCTGCTCCAGCCGGCCATCAAGTGCCGGGGCAAGGACTACCTGCGCATCATCTACGGCCCGGAGTACACCGCCATGCCGAACCTGGAGCGCCTGCGTGAGCGGGGGCTGTCCACCAAGCGCTCCCTCGCGCTGCGCGAACTGGCGCTCGGCATCGAGTCGCTGGAGCGGTTCGTCCGGAAGGAGCCGCTGCGCCGCGTCCACGAGTGCGTCTTTGGCGTGCTCGCGCTGGAGAGCGAGCCGGTGGACCCCCGGTTGTAGCGGGCAGCGACTCGTGGGAGGAGTGGACACGACATGCGCCGGTGGGTGTGCATCCTCAGGGAACCGTCGGGACTGGTGGCCCTCGTCGTCTCCGACGGGGCCGAGGGCCTTTCCCGTGTCCCACTGCGGGAGCTGACCGACGCCGAGGCCCCCGGCCGGGCCTCGCTCCTGGCTTCGTGGGACGCGCTGGGGCAGGCGCGTGGAGCGACGGCTGACACGCTGGTGCATGTCCTCTGGGTGTTGCTGAGCACGGCGCCAGGGGATGAGGCCCCCTCGCGTTCGCTGGGGCATCCCTGGGTGGAGCCGCCCCCCGCGCCGTTCCGCCGGACGGCGGCCCACCCACGTGGGTACCGGGGCACGCTCCATCAGCCGCCCAAGCGAAGGCAGCCGGAAGTCCTCGACGTGCGGCCGTACCTTCTCCACCGCCGCGACATCCAGGCGTTGCTCCAGGCCCTGCGGCCCTGCATGGAGGAGGCCGTGGGTCGCCTGGTGGAGTGCGGGTGGTCCGAGGCCCGGCTGCGGCGTGTCGTGGCTGCGCTGGAGTCCGCGGGACGCGCGGAGGCCGCGCTCGTCTACCACCATGGCTACACCGACTCGCGAGGCGCGGAGCTTCCAGCTTCCTTCGTGCGCCTGGGGCAGTTGCTGAGGGACGCCCCAGAGAGCAGCTTCGCGCGCCTCGTGGCGTTGCGTGGAAGGCTGGGCATCGATACCCAGCCGGCCGTCCTGGTGGCCGCGGCGCGACTGCTCCTTCGCTGGGACGCGACGCGAGGCATTGCCTGGCTGGAGGTCGCGGCGGGGCTGAAGCCCGAGTCCCAGGTTCCCCTGCTCTCGGCGCTCCTGGAACCCGGGGTGGAGCGCGCGGAGGCGAGCGCGTACGACCTGGACGTGGAAGTGCTCGTCGAGCGCGCGTTCGTCTGGCGCGTGCAGTACCTCCAGGGGCTCGCGGCCGGGTACTCGCGTGACTATCTCGCGAGCGGGTTCCGGCTCCTCACCGTCTGGGGCTTCGGCCCCCTGGGGTGGCTTGAGTGGCCCGCGAAGAGCGGACGGGTACCGGAAGCGTGCCTCATCCAGCTCGGCGACCACCTGGAGTCCGGGCTCGCCTCGCTGCCCATTCTCTGGGCGCTGTGCGGCGACCTTCCAGGCTTCGCGGACGTTCTCGAAGTCATTCCCTGGACGGAGCTGACACCCGCGGCCGCCTACGAGCTGGTGGAATTGCTGACGACCCTCTGGGACACGCGTGTGGAGCGCGAGGCACGCCTTCGCTGGTGGAGTGCGGCCCGCCGTGTCCTGCCCACGCTGCTCCAGCAGCTTCGCCGAACGCCCGCGAGCCATCAGGCCCGCTGCGTGCACATGTTCTGCAACGTGGTGGCGGTCGGTCCTCCCGCCTGGCTGGTGCCTGAGTATCAGGTGCCCACCGTGCTCGCGTTCTCGGAGCGCGTGTGTCGCGCACCGTTCCAGGAGGTGGACCGCCTGTCCTTCGCGCTGGAGGCCCTGCTCGTGCACCCGGAGCAGGACGTGCGCCAGCGCCTGCTGACCTGCTCCGAGCGCAGCCTGCTCCGGTTCGAGCACTGCTGCGCCCGAGGGAGCCTGGCCGGGCTGGTGGGAGACGGGATGGCCCTGCTGGCTCCCCGGGACGCGAGGCTGGTGCTCGATGCACTCGAGCGCTTCCCCGACGTGCTTGGGCGGACGGCACAGTTGCTGGGCACGTTGCGCCACCACGTGGGGCGCGAGCTGCTGGCGGACTTCGCCCGTCATCCCCTGGTGAGAGAGGACCCCTTTGCCCTGCCTCCGGCGCGGATGGTCTCCCTGCTGCGGGAGCACTGCGCGGAGGGCGTGGAGAGCCCGCTGCCGAGGAAGGCACGGCTTGCGCTGGAAGAGGGCCGCGAGCTTCCACCCGGGCAGCTCGCGAGAGCGCTCCGCGTCGCCTCCGAGCAGCTTCCCCGCCTGCGACTCCAGCTCCTCGCGCGAAGGGTGCTGGATCGCCTGCGCGGCGCGCTGCCGGCGGATGCCCGGGACTCACGTGTCCGCCACGCATTGCAGATGGCGAGCCTCATCGGTGACAACCGGCGGGCGCTGCGACGGTTGCTGGCGCGCTGGTTCGCGGGGGAGCGGGACTTCGTGACGCGGCATCCCCGCTCTCGGGAGTGGTTCGAGCGCCATCCCCGGGTGGACGCGGGGCGCTGGCTGACGGGGCTGGTGCTGCGGCGGGAGGTGCCCGGAGTGGGGCAGGTGACGCTGGCGCTCGAGCAGGATGCGCTGGAGGCGCTGCGACTGGGAACGCTGGTCGGGAGCTGCCTGGGCCTCAATGGGAGCTGCGACTACTCGGCCGCGAGCGTGGTGCTGGACGTGAACAAGCGGGTCCTCTACGCGCGGGACTCACGAGGGCAGGTCCTGGCCCGACAGCTCCTGGCCATCTCGAAGGACGACACGCTGGTGCCATTCAATGTGTACCCGGAGCGCACGCCGCCGGCGCTCCAGGCGCTGTTCCTCGACTACGACCTGGCCTTCGCCGAGGCGCTCGGGTTGCCGCTGTCTGACGGGCCGTACGAGCCGGAAGTGGAGAACATCCTCTCCGACTCCTTCTGGCATGACGGCGCCTGGGAGCTGGGCGGGCCCGAGGACGCCTGAGGCCGGAGGTGTGCGTGCTATGCAGCCGGCATGCGAACCCTGCTCTCCGTTCCGGTCCTCTTCGCCGTCGCCACGGGCTGTGCCACCACGCAAGGCGCCAACCCTCCCGCCGCCGAGCCCGCTCCCGCAGCGGCGCCCGCCGCCAAGGCTCCGGCCAAGGAGTTCTCGATGCGCACCTACTACATGGCCTTGCTGCGCCGTGGGCCGGCCTGGACGAAGGAGCGCACGCCGGAGGCCATCGCGGACGGCAAGGGGCACATGGCCAACATCGAGCGGCTGGCGAAGTGCGGGAAGCTGGTCATCGCGGGGCCCTTCAACGTGCCGGCCGAAGCGCCAGCGGACTCCCTGGCCGGCATCTTCATCTTCGACGTGGCCACCCACGAGGAGGCGCTCGCCCTCACCCAGCAGGACCCCGCCGTGAAGTCCGGCCGCTTCACCATCGAGGTGCTGCCCTGGTACGGCCCCACCGGCCTCACCTATGAGGGGCACATCCCCGCCGACCCCAATGTGTCCTGCATGCAGTGATGTGGGGGACTGCCGGAGCGGGCATCACCCTTGGCCCGGAGGTCTCGCACGGTCATGCAGGGTCCAAGGCCCAGGTGCCTTCCTCCCACCGCTTCAAGGCCTGCTGCGCCTCGAAGGGGACCAACCCCTTGCCTTTCGCGGCTTCTTCCAGAACGGCCTTGGCCTCCTCCGTGCGATGACGGAGAAGGAACGCCGCCGCTGTAACGCGGACATCCATGCGTGGATGTTTGAGAAGAGCGGCAAGCGCATCGCGTCCTGTATCTCCAAGGGCGCGGAGTTGGTCGAAGACCGCGAGGTACTGATCGACATGCCTGTTCGCGGCTTTCGCGTCTCCCAGCCAGCCAGCCTCTGTCTCTGCTTGCACATGGCGGGCGAACTGCTCGACCAGGTCTTCGAGCTTCATCACCAGACTCCATTCTGGATGTTCTCGATGGCCTGCAACCCGAAGGCGCGCTGAGTCTTGTTCCCGCGCGAACCGGTTGATGTGGACTCACGGAAACTTGAGTGTGCCCTCGCGCCACGCCTTTAGCGCGTACTCGGCTGGTGTCCGGATTGGTCCTCGGCGGGCCGCAAGCTCCAACAGAACAGGTTCTCCCTGCTCTGGTGCGAACTCCAGCGCGTGTGCCGCCGCACATGAGCGGACGTTCTCGTTCTCGTTCGTCAACAGCGAGAGAAGAAGGGATGCCGCCGCTCGCCTCCGGAGTTCACGGTAGGCACTTGCAATCCTGTCGTGGGCGCGATTGGCCGCGCGATGGTTCGCAGCGGCCAGCGCCTGTCCGTAGGCAACCGCCGCCTGCTCGTACTCTTGGACAAGCTCCTCGATGCTCGCCCTTTGGATGTTGCTGACCTTCATGGAATGACTCCGTAGCCTTGGAGGACCGTCACGCCGAACTTGCGTTGGGCTTGGAAGGATTGACCGCTCAGCCATTGCCGCACGGTTTTCCCGCCTGTGAAGCGAGGGTCTTTGGAAGAGTAGTACGCACTGATCTTCCGGTGAACTCCTTCATTAATGGCAACCACGTTCTCGGTGTTGTGCAGGGAATGAGGCCCGAATCGCTCCACATTGCCCGGCGTCTGCTCGACGATGTGGTGCCAGTTCTTGCCGGGTCCCGCTGAGCCCAGCGCACTCCTGAGGCCGCTGAACGAGCCCCAGGACCTGAGACCGACGGGACTGACTCCCGCTGCGGCTCCTCGCGAGCCCCGGGCCGTCATGGCGACCGCCGTGGCAGGCAGGGAGATGACGACGGTGCTTCCTTCAACGGCGACCGTACTCACCTGTCCGACGTTTCCCAGGTGGATGCCTACCCGTGAAGCCCCCGCCGCCGCAGCCTCCAGGTACCGGGGCAGCAGCGACAGCCTCGAGGCCAGCACAGCAGCACCCCCGGTCATGCCGTGACTCAGCACCATCGTGACCGCGAGGACGAAGACGCGCGCCACTTCCGGCCCCACCCGGTTGGCGAAGCGCTGGCCGGCCTGGTCCAACTCCGTCCACGTCGTGGCCCGGTCGGTCGACCCCTTCAACTCCCGGCTTGCGTCCACCACCTCCAGAAAGATCTCCACCCCCAGGTAGATCAACAGGACTGCTGAGACGATGGCCGCCGCCTTGGTAAACACCGGCTCGGGATTCGCAGCCAGGACAGCCCAGGTGATGAGGCCCGTGGCGATGACGGTGTAGAAGAGCTGGGGGGCCAGGGTCTTCTCCACCGCCTTGGCGATGCTCGCTTTGAGCGGCTCGAGCGACAGGCCCAGGGCAACCCCCAGCTTGTCCCATTCGCCCAGGCCCATCCCGTCATCGAGCAAGGAGAGGCAGTTGTCCCGGAGCCTGCCCGGCGCACAGAGGCCGCCGAAGCTCTTGCTCATCAGGCGCTGCCATCGAGTGTCCGCACCGCTCCCGGAATAGGTCGCGCGCACCAGCCAGCCCTGGTGGGGAGCCCGGAGTGCCAGGGGCGCATCCAGCACCAGCTGTGTCAGTGCCGCCGCGAAACCCTCCGCGTCCACCCTCACGGACTTGTTCGAGGAGGTCGGCTCGTACTCCAGGGGCGCGCCCTGGCCCGTGTCGAGACGTACGAGACGTGGGTGGGTGCACGCATTGAGCAGAGCACAGAGCAGGACCACAACGCCCAGACGGGTTGCCATGCGCCCCTTTCTAGACCGAGGAGGGCGCGCGTCTACGGAAAGGTACAAAGCGCGGAAGCGCCGCTGAACCAGGGCACCTCCACCCGCTGAGCCATGCCGTCAGTGGATGCCAGGCGCCGGCTCGCCGGCGCCCTCGTACCGCGGGCTCTCCGCCTCCGGCCGCGCGTACTGGGACATGCCCTCGAAGTCCACCATGGTGCAGGGCTTGTCGCCCACCACCCATGCGTCGTGCCCGGGAGGAATCAGCGCCATGTCTCCCGGCCCCAGCTCTCCCTGAGTGCCGTCATCCATGGCGATGACGAGCCGCCCGGAGACGACGTAGCAGGCGTGCGCGGCCTGGCAGCTCTCCGTGCCCGCGAGGGGCCGCACGTCCTGGGACCACCGCCACCCCGGCTCGAAGACGGCGAAGCCCACCGTGCCGCCACCTTCGAAGTTGATGATGTCTGCGTGCCCATGCGCCACGAAGGGGCGGCGCTCGTCGGGTGACGAGAAGTGCTTGATGATGAGCTCGCTCATGGCGCGTTCCTCCACTGTGTTCTCCAGTGGAAGTTAGGGGCGCATCAGGCCCCTCGCAGCGCTCAGGCGAAGAACTCCAGGTGCATCGACATGCCTGCCTCGAACTCGGGCGCCTGCCGCAACTGCTCCAGCACCACCACCGTGCAGTGCAGCGTCACCTGCGGCAGCGAGCCGGGCTCGCTGACCCACCGCACCGCGCTCATCAGGTGGCGCGCCTGGAGGAACCCCAGCACCGCGTCCCGGAACCGGCGGCTCTCCTCGACGTCCTTCGCGTAGAGGTCCTTCCGGTCCAGGAGCGCCGGGCGAGCAGCCGCTCGCCCGCTTCCACGCCGCGACAGCGACCGGGACGGTCTCGGGCTCTGCCGGGGTAGGACGATGGCTTCGATCCACATCGCGTCTCCCTCCGCGTGCTCGCCCGTGGGGCTGGCTTGAAGATTATCGGACATGGAGCGGCCAGGTTTCTCAGGCTCGTATTCGCCCGGAAGGGTGGGGCCGCTCCACCCCCACGGCACGGGTGGGCCCACTGGCCCCCGCTCGGTCCTTCGGAATGACGCCGTGCGTCCGAAGGCCCGACCGCCCGGCTGCTCTCCAGCAGGCCGCACAAGCGCTGATGGCAGCAGGGGTTTCCAGCGGAGGGCGGGGAAACACCCCCAGAGGGTGCCTGCCGTGCGGCCCGCCACTTCCTACCTTGAAGGGCATGAAGGCCTCGCGTCGGCAGCTTCCGGTCTACGTGCCCCCGCGCACTGTCTGGTCCGTCGGGCTCCAGGTCCTGCTCCTGGCCGTGTGCTGGCTGGCGCTGCGCCGGCTCTACCCCATCCTCACGCTGCTGGCCGTGGTGCTGCTGCTCTCCATCGCGCTGGACCCGCTGGTCCGGCGCCTGGAGCGCTGGGGGCTCAAGCGCGGCTTTGGCGTGGCCATCGTCGCCCTGCTGCTGCTCGGGGTGATGGGCGTGCTGGTGGGCACGCTGGTGCCGATGCTGGTGCAGCAGATTCAAGCCCTGGCGCAGTCCATGCCCGGACGGCTGGAGCAGCTCGCCCAGGCGGGGTGGGTGAAGGAGCTGAACACCCGCTACAACCTCAACCTCCAGCCGGAGGACCTGGTCCGCTTCGAGCCCGCGGACGTCGCGGGACGCGCCATCGACGTCCTCTCCTCGACGCTGGGGCTGGTGGCGGCGGGGATGACGGTGGTGGCGCTCACCGTCTTCAGCCTCGTCTTCGGGGAAGACCTCTACGAGAGCATCCTCCAGTGGGTTCCACCGCGGCGCCGCCCGCGCGTGCGGCTGCTGGTGGGCCGGATGAAGCAGGCGGTGGGCAACTACGTGGCGGGCACCCTGCTGGTGATGACCATCGGCGGCACGGTGGCCGCGCTCGTCGCGCTCATCCAGGGCGTGCCGTACTTCCTGGCGCTCGGGCTGGTGGTGATGCTGCTGGGCGTCATCCCCGTCATCGGCAGCGTCATCAGCGCGGTGCTGGTGAGCCTCACCACGCTGGCCACCGTCGGGCTCAAGTCGGCCCTCGTCGCGCTGGCGGTGTTCATGGTGTACCAGCAGCTCGAGTCCAACGTGCTGGGCCCCGTCATCCAGCGGCGCGCCATCCGGATGAACCCGCTGCTCATCTCCATCGTCGCGCTCATTGGCGGCGGGCTGGCGGGGCTGGCCGGCGTGGTGCTCGCCGTGCCGCTGGCCGCGGCCGCGCAGGTGCTCGTCCAGGAGGTGCTCAGGGACCGGCGCGACGGGTGGAAGCTGGCGCACCGGCACGAGCAGGCGCAGCACGAGACGGGCCGCGGCGCGGTGGAGGAGGGCCTCCTGTTCGCCGGGCCCCTGGATGAGCCCAGGCCGGCACCGGAGGGCCGCGCGTCGGTGCCGCCGAAGCCCGGGCCTTCCGTGCCCGGGGACCCGCACGCCCCGCACTGAGCGCGGCTGCCCCGAAAAGCAGAAGGGCCCCCGGAGCACGTCCCGGGAGCCCTTCGTCTCAGTCAGGTGTCACGCCGGTCCAGTGCCCGGCGGGACGTCAGCGGTCCGCCGGAGCCGAGCGGCCCTGCGCGGTGCCCTTCTTGCCCGCCGACGTGGCCGCAACGGACGCACCGACGCCGAAGACGACGTCGTCGCGGTCGTTGTAGCTGCCGGTGGTGCACACGCCGGCCGCGCCGCCATAGCGGAACGACGTGCGGATGGCGTGCGTCCCGGCCGTGGCGCCCAGGGTGAAGGTGTGCGTGAACGTCCGCGCCCCCGCCGCCGTGCAGGCTTGGGCCGTGGTCAGCGCCGTCCAGGCCGGAGCCGCCGCGTTGGTCGTGTAGTACAGGTCGAACTGGTCCGCCGTGCCCCAGCACCAGACTGTCGCGGACACCGTCACCTGCTTGCCCACCGCGAAGTTGCCGTTGTCCACCGTGCGGATGACCACCCGGTCGATGCTCTCGTCGGAGTGGTACGAGCCGGTGCTACCGTCCGCGCACGAGTCGGCAATCGTGTTCGGCGCGTTGGGCTCGACGCCGCCGGACATGGTGCCGCGGCCGTTGACCGCCGTGGCGCCCGTGTCGCAGCCGCACACCGTGCCGCACGTCGGAGCCTGGCGGGTGGTGTCGAAGGCGGCGATGGCCGGCGTGCAGACGCTGGTGGTGGTGAAGCTGTTCGTGCCGCTGTAGGCGCTCGCGCCGCAGCTGTCCGCCGCGCGGGCCCGCCAGTAGTACACCGTGCTGCTGTTCAGCGCCGGCGTCACCGTCCAGGTGCTGGAGGACAGGGTGGTGCTGGAGCGGACCACGCTCGTGAACGCGGAGTCCGTGGCGACCTGCACCTCGTAGCGGGTGGCGCCCGTCACGTCGCTCCAGTCGAGCGTCGCGGCCGTGCCGATGCCCGTGGCGCCGTTGGCCGGGGAGACCAGCGTGGGCGCCGCCAGGGCGACGCAGCCACGGGTGGTGAACGAGGACGCGGACGTCCACGCGCCCGTGCCACCGCACGAGTTCCGGGCGCGCACGCGCCAGAAGTACGCGGTGTTGGAGGCCAGCGCGGGAGACACCGTCCAGCCGCTCGCCGTCAGCGTGGTGGCCGTGGCCACGACGTTGGTGAAGGCGGAGTCGGTGGCGACCTGGACCTCATACGTGGAGGCACCCGACACGTCGCTCCAGTCCAGCACCGCCGCGGGCTCCACGCCCGTGGCGCCGTTGGCCGGCGTGGTGAGGGTGGCCAGGCCCGGCGCGGTGCAGGCCGGCGTGGCGCAGGTGCACGCGCTGGCGCGGCCGTAGCAGGCGCTCGAGGAGGCCGGCACGACGGAGTAGCAGTACTGGCGGCCGTTGGCGACCTCGGTGTCCGTGTAGCTGGTGCCCGACACCGTGGCGACCTTGGCCTTGCCGAAGTCACAGCCGGCGAAGCCCTCGGTCTTCATCACCCAGTACTCGGTGGCGCCGGGAGACGACGTCCAGCTCAGGCCCACCTGGCCGTCGCCGGGGGTGGCCGTCTGCGTGGGGGCGGCCGTGGGGCCGGAGGCGCAGCCGCTGTTGACGGGGGCCGGCGTGCTGCAGGCGATGTTGTGGCGGTTGTACGCGGCGTAGATGGCCGTCATGTGCGGCGTGCCGTCGGCCAGGTTGCCGTTGTCGTCATCCGCCGCCAGCCACTGCATGTAGCCGTTGGTGGCGCCGCAGCCGTCGGACGTGCCGGCGGTGCAGTTGCAGCCGTGCCACGTGCCGATGTTGCCGCTGCCCTGGTAGAACACCTTGTTGCCGACGATGAAGGCGGTGTTGGAGTCGTAGTTGAACGGCGCCGCCGCCAGGTCAATCGTCACGAGGTCCCAGGCGGCCTGGCGCGCGGGCGAGGCGGCGCAGTGCACCTGGCGGCCGCAGGGGCCGGTGCTGGCGCTGCACATGGGGCACACGAAGTTCTGCGGGGTGGCCGGGACGTTGTTCACGCTGGCCTTCCAGTCCGCGTCACGCACGCCGGAGCACTTGGTGTTGCACCAGGACTGGCCGGAGACCTGCGCCTCCTGCTGGTTGTAGCCGCTGCCGTCCGGCGTCTGGCCGCAGCCGCGGTTGGTGGTCTGGAAGAAGCCGTAGCCCACGCAGGACGTCTGCAGGCGGTAGATGGCGGCGATGTCCGCGTAGCCCTCGGAGGAGTTGGACAGCGTGCCGTTGGCGTCGAAGTCGTCGATGCCGTGGCCCCACTCGTGGTCGAACACGGCGCCAATCTCACCGGTGTTCCGGCAGCCGCCGCCGCTCCGGTAGAAGTTCACCGACGAGCCGTTCCAGAAGGCGTTGCAGGTGCTGTTCAGGTTGACGTTGGAGACCAGCTGGCTGCCCAGCCAGGTGTTGGCCGGGAGCCAGCCACGGGCCTGCTCGGCCAGCTTGCCCAGCTCGTAGAAGCTGGAGCGCGCCGCGGCGGTGTTGCCCGCGGAGGTGCCGGCGGGCACGGTGCAGTCATGGTCGTTGTTGACGCCGCCCAGGTTCAGGTTGCCCGTGGTGGTGCTGACGCTGATGGCGCCGCAGCTGTCGGCCACGCGGACGTAGCGGCCGGCCAGCGTGGTGGTGGCGGTGCCGGAGGTGTAGTTGTAGATACCCGCGGAGTCCGTGAAGTTGTTGGGGGACGCGACGCCCGTGTTGGCCCAGGGCATCGGCGTGTTGGGCTGCATGGTGCCGCAGACCGTGTTGTCGGCGCAGGTGCCGATGTTGGTGGACGGGTAGACGCCGCCGGTAATCTGCGCGTCGAAGTAGTGGTTGTCGTCCTCGATGGCCATCACCTCGCCGGACTGGGCGTCCACCGTCACCTTCCAGCGCTGGTGGCCGTCCGGGTCCTGGAAGCCGTAGGCGTAGACGAGCTGGTGCTCGTAGCCGGTGCCGACGGCGCCGTTGAAGGCCTCACCGGAGCGGGCGACGGGGGCAATCTCCAGCGCGGGCTGCTGCCACAGCTGCTGCGGGGTGGTGAGCAGGCCGATGAAGCCGTTGCCCGCCACGAGCGCGTCGGCGGGGGCGAACGCGGGGCGGGTGTCGATGCGCGCGTTGTGCCAGGCCTCGGTGCCCAGGAGGATGAGGTTGCCGTGGCTGATGGTGGCGGCCAGGCGCGCGTGGCGCACGGTGATGCCGTTGAGCTGCTGCGGGATGTGCACCTGCCACAGGTGCTCGGCGACCTGCGTCACGCGGGGCGAGCCCAGCTGCATCAGGTCGATGTTGAGCGCGGTCTGGTTGTCCGCGATGAACTTGAGGACCAGGTCCTCGACGACGGAGGCATCCACGTCCGCGACGGAGCGGCCGATGGCCTCACGCACGCCATCGAGCGTGACCTTGTTGTTGAAGCCCTTGCCCGGGATGAGGGGGATGGAGCCCTGCACGGACGTGGGCGCGCCGGTGCGGGGGTCGATGTAGACGTTGAAGTCCTTGCCGTTGCGGGCAAAGAAGTCGTCCCACGCGTCGGCACTGAGCGAGTTCATGCTCTTGCGCGCGGTGTCCAGCGGGACGTTCTGGATGGGCAGGTACAGCTCGGGCTTGAAGAAGGCCTTGCTGGCGACGGCACTCTGGCCCTCGTCGGGCGGCTTGAACGCCCAGCTCGCTGCTGACAGGAGCAGGACGAGACATGCTGCTGACACCTTCGTGTGGCGCATGCGTTGATCTCCTCATAGGGGGCCCGTGGGGAACGGACCCGAGGTGGCTCCAGGGGTGGAGCCCTCAACGCATTAGCGGCCCTGAAACAAAAACTGAATCCTTGTAATTCCCAGTGATGTCCTGGAAACAGGAGTGCCAAGGAAAACGCGGGGTAAGAGTGTTAACTGGAAGACGGGCCCTCGCACGACAGGTGAAACCGGCACTCGCGTGGAGCGCGATTCGGTACGGCAGGGGTGGATTTTTATTGACGTGTAGCCGGGTTGCTACCGCAGCCAGATACGCACCCAGTCGTCCTGGATGAGCTTGCCGCTGGCGCTGTCGGTGCTGCCGCTGGCCATGAAGCCGCGGGGCGCACCGAGTGCGAGAGCGCCTGCCTCCACCCACAGGAGCAACAGCGCTGCGGCGGCGACGGCGGGCAGCCGTGAGGCCAGGGCGGGCCGGCGCGCGGCGAGGACGACGAGAGGCAGCAGCAGCAGGGGTACGAGCACGGGGAAGATGGCGAGCAGCCCGCGCGTGTAGCCGAAGAAGGCGAGGGTGATGAGGGCGCGGTGCAGCAGCACCGCGGTGAAGAGGGCGTAGGTGCGCCACGGTGGGAGCAGCGACAGCACGGCGCCAGCGACGAGCAGCAGGAGCAGCGGCCACTTCAGCCAGGTGCCCTCGGGGACGAAGAGGTCCACCGGCGCGCGGTTGCCGTTGAGGCCGGAGGGCAGGTTGGACGCGCCGAAGCCGAGGCTCAGGCCGTCCAGCCAGCGGTCCAGCTTGGCCACCCAGAGGCGGGCCGCGTCGGCGGGGTGCTCGCGCATCCACTCCAGGCCCCGGGCGTAGCCGTGCAAGAGCAGGTGGCGGTGGGCGGGGTTGGCCACGTCCAGGTGCCCGTCCTGGCCGAGCTGGTTGACGGAGTCCGGGGTGAAGCCGCCGGTAGCCCCGGCGTGGTTGGCCATGGCGAAGTTGATGGGGCCGTAGACGGTGACGGGGGCCAGCTCTGGCAGCGGCTCCAGGCCCGGCGTGCGCGCGTTGAGCTCGCGCAGCACGGCCGCGTTGTGGATGGCCCAGGGGGCCAGCACCAGCGCGGACACCAGCGCCGCCGCGCCCCAGCGCAGTGCCAGCGCGGAAAGCGGCGTCTTCCCCCGGTACAGCCACGCCCAGGCGAGCAGGAAGGGCCAGAGGTACAGGTGCTCGGCGCGGGTGAGCGAGCCCAGCCCCATGACGGCGCCCAGCAGCACGGCGCCACCCCACGTGGGCCCGGCGCGGTGCTGGAGCATCAGCGCGCAGGTGGCGGAGAGGAAGAGGGCGTAGAGCACCTCGTTGCTGTACGTGGTGGAGAGCACCAGCCAGCCGAAGCTGGACGCGAAGAGGGCGGCGCCCAGCAGGCTCCACGCGGTGCCCATCACCCGGCGCCACCACCACCAGGTGAAGGCCACCGTGGCGGAGTTCAGCAGCGCGAGGGCCAGCTTGTACGGGTACGCGCTGCCCTGGGGCTCGCCGAGGACGCGGTAGAGCAGCCCCAGGCACCAGGGGAACAGCGGCGGGTGGTAGGGGAGGGTGGCCTGCGACGGCCTGTCACGCGCCCAGTCGAGCGCGTACGCATGGAAGAAGCGCGAGTCGCCGTAGAAGAAGATGGAGAAGGGCCAGGTCCTGTCGGGCACCGCCTGGAGGAACAGCCAGCGCAGCAGCAGGCTCAGGCCGAACGTCGCGGCGACACCCAGCGCTACCGGGTGCCGCGTGCACAGCTCCCGCGTGCTGATGAAAAGCCGGCGCATTCCACCCCCAGGTCCGGTGCGTACGTTACACAGGCCGGCCTCGCGATGGTGGGCCACCCGTACGCCTTCCGCGTCGACTCCGTCGCGTGAAGAATCACCGCCGGACCCAGCCGAGGTAGCCGGCGCTGTCAGTGTTCCACGTCCTGGGGGGCGTCAGGGGTATCGCCCGCTCGCGAAGCTCTCTCAGGGACGCCGTCCGCTCGAGGTCCTGGAGGCGCACCGCGTACATCCGCTCATACCTGAGCGGGCCGCACATGAGCGCGGGCTCCGTGGCGCCTGTGAGGAGCCCGACGAGCACCCACGCGTCATCCGGGCTGAGCGAGAGGATTCGCACCCCGCTGCGCTGGCGCCACAGCACCTGGGAGGCGCCCGTGAGCAGGTCGAGCCGCGCCAGCGTGGGCTCCGGCACCTCGACGCCCGCGCACTCGGGCGCGTAGCCCTGCAGCCGGTGCAGCACGGCGAGTGCGGAGGGCTCGCGGTGAAGCCACAGCAGCGCCACGCGGTAACGGCTCGGGATGCCCAGTGGCAGGCGCGGCTGGACCACGAGGCCCGCCTCTTCGAAGACCCCCACGGGATGAGGGGCGGAGCTCGCCTCGGCGCGTCCCGGCCAGGAGCCGTGCCTCACGCTGTGCTGACGTCTCGCCTCCCGGAAGGCTTCCGAGCCATCCGGAGAAAGGCTGAGCTTCCCGGAGGACCACCGGCGCAGGACACTCCCGGTGGCCAGGTCGAGCCAGGCGGCGAAGTCGGGCGTGGGGGTGGGCTCGGCCATGCGCGGGGGCAGAGGGCCCTCGGGGCCGCACTCCTCTTCGAGCACCAGCTCCGGCTTCGTGGACCGCCAGCGCACCAGCCTCACCCGTCCACGCAGCCGCTCGTGGGGGATGCGCCGCACGGCGCCCGAGGCCAACTGCACCTCGAACAGCTCCGTGGAGGGACATTGCTCCGTGGTGCCCGGGCCGCCGTGCGTGTGCACCGCGTAGGCCAGGCGGGTGCCGTCGTCGGACCACACGAGCGAGCCCGCCTCCTGCCTCGCCATCCCGGGGGGCGGGGCCCCCAGCTCGACCAGCAGGCGATGCTCCTTCCCATCCGTGCGGACGACGTGCAGCGAGCTCCAGCCGCTGACGTACGGCGGCTGCGATGCGCCAGGCGCGGGGCGAGGAGGGGAGACCCACTCCGCGTAGGCCACCTGGCGGCGGTCGGGAGAGAGCGCCACGGGCGCTGCCTGCATGTGGTTGCCGGCGACCCGGCCACTGGTGGTCAGCCGGCGCTCCACGCTGCTGCCCGGGGTCTGCACGTACAGGTCCCGCGTACCCTTGTCCTCCACGACACGCAGAAGGCCGAAGTCTCCGGACCTCGAGGGTTCGTCCCCTGGCGGCGGGCCCGGTGGCACTCGCGGTGGACGCGCGGGGAGGGGCCAGGGGAAGTCCTCCGTGAGGAGCTCGTAGGCCTCGTGGTGGATTCGCCAGTTGGAGTCGGCGGAGACGCCGACCAGTGCTTCGCGCACGGCGGACCTTCCTCCCAGATGGCGGCTCAGCTCCGGACTCAGGAGCTGCCGGGCGACCTCCTTCGTGATGTGCATGGCCGGCAGCAGCTCGGGAGCATGCTCCGCCACCCAGACGACGAGTGCCTCGGCGCGTGGGCCCTCATGGAGGCCGAGCTTGTCGCGCAGGGGCGCCCGCTGCTCGGGGGAGAGCGGCGCGAGCAGCGCGGGAAGGTCCTTGGCGGGCAGGCCCGCGGCCTCTGGCGCCAGCCGCGAGACATACAGGTCCGGGCACCGGGCCGCCTCCTTCGAGAGCCGCTGGAGCTGCGCGGGCGACAGACGTCGCGGGAGCGCCCGGTCGAGGCTCGCGCAGTCGGACGTGAGGAGCTCCTCGAAGGTCGGGGCCGACAGTCCGCCGTCACTCGCCAGCTCGCGCGAGGCGCGCAGGGCGAGCGCCGCCTGGGGCGTGTGCTGCTCGGCATCGAGGATGAGCCGCGCGGTGACGGGGTCCGACTCCGACGCGGGCAGTGCTCCGGCGGCAACGGGCGTGCCCTCCATGAGCTGGGCGAGCGCCGCGGCGGCGGCCGTCGAGTGGCCGAGCACGGCGTTGAATGCGGACGCGCGCTCGGACGGGCGCAGCGCCATCAGCTCCGCCGCGACGGCCTTCGTGTGCGTTTGAAGCACGCGCTTGTGCTCGGGAGCTTTCCTCGCGAGCGCGAGCAGGGGCAGACACGTGGTGCCCGGGCACGGCGCTGCTCCGGGCGCCAGCAGCCGCCGCAGGCCGGTGCGCACGCCCGCTTCGCCGCAGTGCCTCGACAGGACCGCCTCGGCGAGCGCGCCGCGCTGCGCGAGGGTCTCCGCCGCGCGCTCGCGCTCCTCCTGCGGACGCTCGTCGGTCGCGCACAGCGAGATGAACGGCGCCACGGGCTCGCGCAGCTTCAGCGCCCGCGCGAATGGCCGCGCCGCGTACAGCCGCTGGGCCAGGCCCATGCCTTCGTTCGCGAGGCGCACCATGTCGCTCAGCGCCACATGACATGCATGGGAGGGGGACGGGGGCGGCAGGGTGCAGTCGCGCTCCTGCACTGTCTCGAAGAAGCGAACGAGGGGCGCGAGCTCTCTGGGCGCCTCCTCGCACTTCACCTGGGTCAGGCTCCCGTCGGCCCGCAGCACGCGGCCGTCGCCTCGCAGCTCGAAGCGGGTGCCCTTCCAGGGCCCCACGACGCCCAGTGCCTCGGCGCGGAAGTCCCGCTTTTGTGGGCCGAGCGTCTCGATGCTGTAGATGAAGTGACAGCCTCGCGCGTGCACGGGGTGGGGCGAGAGGGCCTGCGTCCCATCCACGCACTCGTCGGGTGCGAAGCCGATGTGCGCGGGTACCTCCGAGTACCGGTCCTTCTCCTGGAGGTAGGACTTCTGCGCCGTGAAGAGGGCGCGCAGTGAGCACACGGCCTCGGGGGAGTCGGTGGCGGAGGCCGGCGCGGCTGCGAGCAGCCAGAGCGCGGCGAAGGCGCGGAGCATCGCACGAAGGTAGCACGGGGGATTGTGCCCCCCGCGCAGATGCCCTTCACGGCGGAGCCCGTCAGTCGTCGAAGCCGCCACCGCCACCGCTGCCGTCACCGTCGCCCACGATGAGGCCAACGGCGATGAGCGAGCTCAGCGCTCCGAGGACGATGCCGCCGGTGAGCAGCACGGTCTTCCCCCAGCTGAACTCGCGAACGGCCGCCCGCTCCACTTCGCCGAGCGCGACCCTGACGGGCCGGCCGGGACGCTCCACGGGGATGCCCCGGAACTCGACGGCGTCCACGTCCACCTGGAGGTACTTGGACTCCAGCGCCTTGCCCTGGGGGCGGACCAGGATGAGCGGTGTGTCCGCATTGAACTTGTGCGCCCGTCCTTCATCGTCAAGAAGCTCTCGCACGTCCTTGCGCTCGCCGCGCAGGGAGGCGCCGACATCCTCGAGCAGGCTGTTGCGGTCGTCCTTCCAGCCGTCGAGCTGGGCCAGTTCTGATTTGGGGATGTTGTAGGTGGTGGTGCAGCCGGTGCTGGTGGACAGCAGTGCCAGGATGGTGAGCGACGCGCGTAGACGCATGGTGGGCCCCCTCGTGCCGAGGCTGAAGGTAGCGGATGCGGGCCTCGGCGCCCAGGTGGGCACCTCGCGGGCGGGGCGGACCCATGGGTTGTGGAGACGTCACTTTCCCCAGCACCTGGGTGGCGGGTTCTGTTACCCCCTTCCTAGAGTCCGGGCTCGCACAGCGCCGCTCGCCCGATGACTCCTGACCCGCATCCCGGAGGGCCGTGTGTCCCACGCAGGTGACAAGTCCATCCTGGCCATCGACCTCGGCACCTCGGCGGTGAAGCTCGCCGTCGTCACGCTCCGGGGAAGGATTCTCGGGGGCGACGTGGAGCCGCTGGAGCTCTCCCTGCTGCCCGACGGAGGCGCCGAGCAGGACCCCGAGGCCTGGTGGAGTGCCATCGTCCGCGGCACGCGGCGGCTGCTGGAGTCCGGCCGCATCCCCGCCAGCGACATCATCGGCGTCAACTGCAGCTCGCAGTGGTCCGGCACCGTGGCCGTGGACGCGAAGGGCCAGCCCCTGTGCCCCGCGCTCATCTGGATGGACTCGCGCGGCGCCGCGCACGTCAAGCGCGTGGCCTCCGGGTTCATCCCCATCGAGGGCTTCGGCCTGCGCCGCCTGCTCACCTGGATTCGGCTGACTGGAGGGCTGCCGAGCCTGTCCGGGAAGGACCCCGTCGGCCACATCCTCTACCTCCAGGGCGAGCACCCCGAGCTCTACCGGAACACGTACAAGTTCCTGGAGCCCAAGGACTGGCTCAACCTGAAGCTGAGCGGCCGCTTCACCGCCTCGTACGACTCCATCACCCTGCACTGGGTGACGGACAACCGCGACCTGACGCGCATCGCCTACGACGAGCGGCTGCTCCAGATGACGGGGCTCCAGCGGGAGAAGCTGCCGGACCTGGTGCCCGCCGCCTCCGTGCTCGGCCCGCTCCAGCCGGAGGCCGCGCGCGCCCTGGGTCTGAGCGAGGACGTCCAGGTGGTGACGGGCGCTCCGGACATCCTCGCCGCCGCCGTGGGCTCGGGCGCGGTGCGGGACAACGAGCCGCACCTGTGCGTGGGCACGTCGTCCTGGCTGAGCTGCCACGTGCCCTACAAGAAGACGGACGTCTTCCACCAGATGGCCACCGTGCCGTCCGCCCTCCCGGGCCGCTATCTCCTGGCCAACGAGCAGGAGTCCGCCGGCATCTGCCTCACCTTCCTCAAGGACAACATCCTCTACGGCAAGGACTCGCGGCCCGGGCAGCAGGGCGCGGAGGACGACTCGTCCGAGGTCTACAAGCTGATGGAGCGCGAGGCCGGCGGCGTCCCCGCCGGGAGCGACCAGCTCATCTTCATGCCCTGGCTCAACGGCGAGCGCAGCCCGGTGGACGACAAGTCGCTGCGCGGCGGCTTCTTCAACCAGTCCCTGAAGACGACGCGGGCCCACATGGTGCGGGCGGTGATGGAGGGCGTGGCCTACAACTCGCGCTGGCTGTTCACCTACGTGGAGCAGTTCGTGGGCCGCCGGCTGGACTCCATGCGCATCATCGGCGGCGGGGCCCGCTCGCCGCTGTGGTGCCAGATTCACGCGGACGTGCTGGGCCGCACCATCCACCAGGTGGATGAGCCGGTGCTGGCCAACGCCCGGGGCGCCGCGTTCCAGGCGGCCGTGGCGCTGGGGCAGCTCACGGTGGAGGAGATTCCCTCGCTCGTGCCCATCGCCCGCACGTACGAGCCGGACCCGAAGAACCGGGCGCTCTACGACGAGCTGTTCCGCGAGTTCGTCAATCTCTACAAAGCCAACAAGGCCATCTTCGGGCGGCTCAACCGCGCCCGGAGTGCCTGATGGCACGGAAAGGAAACCCCATGGCCCTGCCCGATCCGAAGTCGCTGCGCCTGCTGAACCACGTGCCGCCGCGCCTGCTGTCCGCGGCCGAGCGCTACCTCAAGGCCGTGCCCATGGTGCGCGACCTGCTGTCGAAGGAGACCGACTCGCTGCTGTCCGAGCTGGAGGACGACCTCAAGCCGTACCGGGGCAAGATGCCCGCGTTCGACCACCTGCCGGTGACGGGGCGCTCGCGCGAGGAGGTGCTGCGCGAGCTGCAGGCGCTGGAGTCCCAGGAGGAGTCGCGCTGGCGCGAGGGCAAGGTGTCCGGCGCCGTGTACAACGGGGACTCGGACCACATCGGCTTCCTCAACCGCGTCTACGGGCTGCACTCGCAGAGCAACCCGCTGCACGCGGACCTGTGGCCCAGCGCCACCAAGTTCGAGGCCGAGGTGGTGGCGATGACGGCGAGCATGCTGGGCGCCGACGCCGCCAACGCGGGCAAGCCCCCCGCGGAGCACATCTGCGGCTCCATGTCGTCCGGTGGCACCGAGAGCATCATGCTGGCCATCAAGACGTACCGGGACTGGGCCCGCGCCCGGAAGGGAATCACGAAGCCGGAGATGGTGGCGCCGGCCAGCGCGCACCCGGCGTTCGACAAGGCGGCGCACTACTTCGGCATCAAGATGGTGCGGGTGCCGGTGGGCCCGGACTACCGCGCGGACGTGGCCGCCACGAAGAAGGCCATCAACCGCAACACCATCGTCCTCATCGGCTCGGCGCCGGGCTTCCCCCACGGCGTCATCGACCCCATCGCCGAGCTGTCCGAGCTGGCGCGCAAGAAGAAGATTGGCTTCCACACCGACGCGTGCCTGGGCGGCTTCGTGCTGCCGTTCGCCCGGAAGCTGAACTACGAGGTGCCGCCCTTCGACTTCCGGCTGGCCGGCGTGACGTCCATGTCCGTGGACACGCACAAGTTCGGCTACGCGGCCAAGGGCTCGTCGGTGGTGCTGTACCGGGGCACGGAGCTGCGCTCGCACCAGTACTTCACCGCCACGGACTGGCCGGGCGGCATCTACTTCTCGCCCACGTTCTCCGGCAGCCGGCCCGGGGCCCTCATCGCCGTGGCGTGGGCGACGCTGGTGACGATGGGCGAGCAGGGCTACCTGGACGCCACCCGCCGCATCCTCGAGACGGCGGCGGCCATCAAGCAGGGCATCCGCGCCATCCCCGAGCTGCACGTGCTCGGGGACCCGCTGTTCGTCATCGCCTTCGGCTCGGAGACGGTGGACGTCTTCAAGGTGATGGAGCGGATGGGTGAGCGCGGGTGGAGCCTCAACGGGCTGCACAAGCCCGCCGCGGTCCACCTCTGCGTCACCCTGCGGCACGCGCAGCCCGGCGTGGCGGAGCAGTTCCTGGAGGACCTGCGCGCCGCGGTGGAGCACGTGAAGGCCCACCCCGGGGAGAAGGGGACGATGGCGCCCGTCTACGGCATGGCGGCGTCCGTCCCCTTCCGGGGCCTCGTGAGCGACATGCTCAAGAAGTACATGGACCTGCTCTACAAGGTCTGACGCCTTCGTCAGTGGGAGCGGGCCGCCCACTCCCACGCGGTGCCCCGGTGCAGCGCCGCGTAGATGTCGTCCCGGAGCGTGTTGCACTCGTCGTGGGTGAGCGTGCGATCCAACGCGCGCAGCACCACGCGCAAGAGCACGTTCTTCTGCCCGGCGGAGATGCCCATGCGCTTCACGGCGCCAGGCGGGAGGGCGGAGCAGGGCGTCTCCGAGAGGACCTGCACGCTCTCCACCAGCTCCGCCCGCTCGCCCAGCGCGGCGCGCACCGCGTCTCCGAGCTCCTCGGGCGTCTGCTGCTCGTCGAGCACCAGGGACAAGTCCCTGCGGACCTCCGGCATGGAGGAGACGGGGCGGTAGGGCTCCAGGTCCAGCAACTGCGAGGCGATGCGCGGGTCCGCCGAGCGCAGGAGGCGGATGTCGTCCAGGCCCTTGCGCAACATCAGGATGCGGTCCAACCCGATGCCCATGGCGAGGCCCGTGGTGACGCCTGGCTCCAGGCCGCTCTCCTCGAGGAGGGCGGGGAGCGCCAGGCCGCACTCGCCAATCTCCACCCACTCGTCGCCGTCCCGGACGTCAATCTGGAGCCCGTCCGTGGTGTACGGGTGGGTGGCCGGCGTCAGCTTCATTTCGCGGCCGGGGAGCAGGGCGCGGACCACGGTGGCAATCATGTCGCGGAGGTCGTCGGTGGTGAGCGGTGGGCCCTGGCGGACGCGCCAGAGGTCCATCTGGTGGGGCTCGCCGGTGTGCATCCGGTCGATGCAGTCGCGGCGGTAGGTGAGGCCGGGGCAGGCGAGGAGCACGTCGCGCGGCGGGGCCAGGGCAAGGTGGCGCAGCAGGCCCGGAATCATGGCGGAGGTCTGCGAGCGCAGCAGCGCGGTGTCGCAGACGTAGCGGGTGTAGCGGGCGTCTCGCGCGGCGCCGCCCGGCGGGTAGTGCAGCCGGTCGTAGTTGTCGGCGATGGAGACGACGGGGCTCTGGCGGTGGACCCGCGCGTCACAGCCCCAGGCGGAGCGCAGGGCGTCCAGCACCGCGGCGATGAGCTGCTGCATCGCATGCGGGCCGGCGGCGGGGTCGGTGAGGTCGCGGACGGACAGGGCGCGCCGGAGCTCGTCGGCGCTGAGGATGGAGACGGACGGAGAGACGGCAAGGGTGACGGACGACATGGGAAACCTCTCGGTGTGGCGGATGTAAACGCAGCGGTCTCCGGGACGCCGGGCGGGGAAGCCGCCTTGCGCCGCCGGTTTCGGATGCCCCCCCGGCGAGTTCGGGAGGGCGTCGCGCCTGACGGCGTTCCACCAACGAGAGGGGCGTGCGCTCAGTCCTGCAGCACGGCCTCCCGACTCCCAAACGGGGCCGGGGGGCGGCTAAATCGACGAGCACTCACCACGAGGTACATGCGGACATGATTAACGACGCGCCCCTGTCCTGGCAAGCGCCGGGGCATCGGAGGCGCTTTTCGTTCGTCTTCAGCGCATGCCGGCGATGGTGAAGCCGCCATCCACGGGGAGGCTGTGCCCGGTGATGAAGCGCGCCTCGGGCGTGCACAGCCAGACGGCGACATCGCCCACGTCCTCCGGCTGCCCCAGGCGCTTCGCGGGCGTGTGGGCCACCAGGGGCACCGTCACCGCACCACCGTCGAGGCGGTGGAACATGGGCGTGTCGATGACGCCCGGTTCCACGTTGTTGATGCGGATGCCGTTCGCGGCGACCTCCAGCGCCACGGCGCGCACCATGGCGTCGAGCGCGCCTTTGCTGGCCGAGTAGATGGAAGAGCCGGGAGCGGCGCCCTTCGCCAGCCACGACGAGGTGTTGACGATGGCGCCACCGGTGCCCTGGGCCAGCATGGCCTCGACCTCGTGCTTCACCAGGAGCCAGGTGCCCCGGAGGTTGACGGACATGGTGTGGTCGAAGTCGGCCGCCGTGAGCTTCGTGATGGGGGCCATCACGCCCTCCGTGCCCGCGTTGTTGAACGCGGCGTCGAGCCGGCCGAAGCAGTCGATGGCCCCCTTGATGAGCTTCTCCGCCGCGTCGGACTGGGACACGTCGGTCGGTATGGCCACGGCGCGGCCGTCCGCCTTGATGATTTCGTCGGCGACGGACTTCAGCTCGGCCTCGCGCCGGCCAGCGAGGACGACCGCCGCGCCCTCTCGCGCGAAGGCCAGCGCCGCCGCGCGGCCGATGCCACTGCCTCCACCGGTGACGAGCGCGACCTTGCCCACCAGGCGGCCCTGGCCGGGGAGGGGGCGGTGCTGCTGGGCACTGCGTTCAATCGTCTGGGACATGGGAGCTCCGTGTGCGGGTATGCAACGAAGCTAGGTCGGGTGATTGTGCTGGAGAATGCGCTATGAACGGCATGGGTTGATGAGCCGGAGTCACCAATCATGCGTGGGACGGAGTACGCGGAGCTGGCCGCCTTCGTGGCGGTGGCGCAGGAGCGCAGCTTCCGGCGTGCGTCCGCGCGCCTGGGCCTCTCACCCTCGGCACTGAGCCACTCCATCCGCGGGCTGGAGGAGCGGCTCGGGGCGAGGCTGCTCAACCGGACGACCCGCAGTGTCGCGCCGACCGAGGCCGGACTGCGGCTGCTGGAGCGGCTCGAGCCGGCCTTCGTCGAAATCTCCGGAGCGGTGGAGGCGGTGAACGCCTTCAGCGCGCGGCCGTCCGGCACCGTGCGGCTCAACGTGCCCCGGATGGCGGCGCACATGGTGCTGGCGCCCATCTTCGGCCGCTTCGCGCGGGCCTATCCGGACGTGCACCTGGAAGTCATCGCGGATGACGGGATGGTCGACATCGTCGCGCGCGGCTTCGACGCCGGCATCCGACTGGGCGAGCACGTGCAGCGCGACATGGTGGCCGTGCGCGTGACGCAGGACCTGCGCTCGGTGGTGGTGGGCTCGCCCGGCTATCTCGCGGCCCACCCCGCGCCGCGCACCCCGCGCGAGTTGAAGGGGCACGCCTGCATCGGCTATCGGATGGTGTCGAGCGGGGCGCTCTATCGCTGGGAGTTCGAGCGCCGTGGGGTGGTGCTCGATGTCGCTGTCGAAGGACCGCTCACGCTGGACGACCCGGACCTGACGGTGGCTGCCGCGCTGGATGGAGTGGGGCTGGCGCATGTCATCGAGAGCCGCGTCGCCGACCACCTCGCGGCGGGGCGCCTGGTGCGTGTGCTGGATGACTGGTGTCCGTCGTTCCCGGGGTTCTTCCTCTACTACCCCGGCCGGCGCCAGATGCCGGCGGCGCTGCGCGCGTTGATTGACTTCGTCCAGGTCAAGGGCAGGTAGCGGTATGCCGCGAACCGGGCTCATGCAAGAGGTCCTGCGTGCTTAACCTTACCGTCGTGTGGCGTGCAGCGTTTGCCACCCTCAACACCGACTGGCGTTACACCTGTCACAGACTCTCTTGCACCCTGTGGGATGCCCTCATGAACGCATGAGCAGGCACTGCCGGCTGCCATCGGAACCACTTCAGATCTAAACGGGCGATCACGACTCTCGTTCGACTTCCGGGGACCCAACGAGCTGTTCCCTCGGCGCCCCATAAAGAGTGCCAGCCCGTTCGAGAATTCGCGGTCGGGCGTTTAGTATATCGTGCATTAGGCGTGCGCTCGATGCACCAGTGGGGGAAATCCATGGCGAGGAAAGGCTCAGCAGCGCAGTCCCGTCGACGCATGCTTTTTTGGGGGGGAGCACTCGCGGTCTCGGTGGTGCTCGTCGTTCTCTATGTCGCGCTAAGGCAGCCACCCGACCTACGGCGTGAGATGGCACAGGTCCTGGGGGTTCCAGCGGAGACCCTGTACATCAACATCCCTCCATCGCCCAATCGCTACCCGGGAGGAATCTTCCTCGCGGGAAGGCCATGGATGGTCATCGAGCCGACTCTGGCCCCAGACGCTGCGGGACAGTCGGTCCCAGGCTTCTCGATGACATGGACGCATGCGGACAAGCTCGTAGAGCGTGGCGCGGTCGGCCTTGGGCCTGTGAGCGAGCTACTCCGCCGACATCAGGGGCTCGGGGTTGAGCTGAAGATTTCCGACGCCCAGGTTTTTGAGCTGGCGGCGGGTGAGCTCAAGCGCAAGCTCCTGGGATCAACGGACGCGGTCGCTTCGGCGCAGAAGGGGAATGATCCCATTATCATAACCCGTGCTTGGTCGGGCGTCTTTACGTTCCGCATCCAGGCCAGCGACAAGCTTGACGCGGCTGCCGCCGCCAAGGTGCGCAGCGACGCGAAGGAACTCGCGCGAAACCGAATGGATGTCGAGGTTGATGTCGGAGGGGCCCAGGCCCAGGATGGGGCCGTCCTCGTGAAGCTCACGACACCCGCCGTCTTTGCGTTCGAAGCGGCCGCCGCGTCCTATGTGAACAGCAGCCTCGCAACGAAGCCCCAGGACGTGAAGCTCACTCCGCTCACGGTGCCATCCGAAGAGGCGC
The DNA here is from genome assembly GCF_024198175.1 of Pyxidicoccus xibeiensis. NCBI lineage: Bacteria > Pseudomonadati > Myxococcota > Myxococcia > Myxococcales > Myxococcaceae > Pyxidicoccus > Pyxidicoccus xibeiensis. The sequence continues at coordinate 295,868 of NZ_JAJVKV010000010.1, read as the reverse complement.
CTCACCCGCACGCGTCCTGGCGTCGCAAGGACATCTGGCCGAGGGCACGCCCGCCCTGGGCAATGGCATCCGTATCCTCGGGCTTCTATCCAAACGCCCAACTCCTCACGCAGGCGTGGCAGCCGGAGAGCGCACGGCTCGCACTCTCTGCTTTATCTGAGTACGGGCCGGTACTAACCGAACGGTGGGATGCCACCGCGTCCCGGCCGCTCACCGAAGACGCGCTGCTCGGCTTCGCGGAGACCTTCGCGCGCAAAGCCAAGGACGCCGGGAACCAGTTTTTCGTCTTCTACTACATCGGGCATACCCTCCCGCTGGGTGCTGGAGAGGTCGGTCTGGTCATGGGAACCTATGATCCCAGCCGCTCCGGAGACCCAGGCCCCGCGCAGGTGGTGTCCCTGCGGAAGCTCTATGATCAGCTCGATGCTTCGGGCCTCCCGTTCGCGCTCCTCCTGGACGGGTGCTACGAGGACGGAACGTTTCAGGAGTACGTGTCGGGGCTCGGTTTCACGGCAGACCCGAACAATGACCGGTTGGACTACATAGGGGATGCGGACGTCATCACCCGCGAGCTGAGCGAATACGCCCAGGGGCTGCGGGAGTTCACGGTCGCTCAGCCACATTTCCGCACCGAAAACCTAGTCATCCTGGCTGCCAAGCCGGGGCGGGTCGCTTCAGAGCGGGCTCACCCTCGGTGGGCACTCGAGACCGTGGGGCCTCTCGCGCAGAAGCTCGGATGGTGGATGGAACTGTGGCGTCTCAGCGACTCCTCGCACTCGCTTGCAAAACTCCTCCAGAGGGCGACGGAAATGCGGCAAACGGGCGAGATCTCCGCTGCGGGAAGCATCAGCTGGAGCGACTTCTCGCGGTTCGAGCAGGTCGCGGGCGCGGTGTATCCTGGTCCTGCTGAGAACCTCCTCCTGCCGGTCGAGAGCGTCCAACCCGACGTCCTCGCTGACATCTCGCCCGATATCATCGTCGACTTCGCGAGGGAGCCCACAACCGGAACCCTGCTGTTGAGGGATGGCAAGTTCCGGCTCCTCATGCTGGAGTCCGGTGTTCGCAGCCCCCGCGTCCTCAAACCTGAAATGTTGGCGGTGCTCGGGCAGACCTCCTCTTCCGCCTACGTACAGGACGAGCAGGAACACATGCTGTTCAAGCTCGGGAGCGACCTGCGCCTAATCCCCGTCCTTGAGGGCTCGTTCATCGACATCCTCGGCACAACGCGGGGAGGGGACGAGTTAGTCGCCATCGAGTCCGATTCGACCATCGACACGCCCGACGCCATTTGGCGAATCAATGATGCGAGCGCCTCCAAGGTGGGGCAGATCGAAGCTTCCGACATCACAGATGTTGTTGCAGAAGGGGGAGTCTTCTATTTTGCCCTGCCTGGGAGAGGCGCGATCCTAAAGCGGTCAGGCGAAGAGGAGTCGCTGCTGGCTTCGGGGCTGAGCGAGCCAACCCGGCTCGCCCTTGACGAGCATTTCCTCTACTGCCTCTCTGGAGGAGGGGAGTACCTATACAAGATTCAAAAGGATGGTCAGACAGAGGCTGTGAGGCTTGAGTGGTACCTGGGGTCGCACGGGGGCACCGCGACGGGACGGGCACTTCGCCTCGAAGAAGATGGTCGGCTCCTGCTGGCGAGCGGAGGCGCACTGCTTGGTCTCGACCCTAGGCGGCTCGCATGGCGGAGTCTCTGATGTTGGCGTTCATGAGGAAGCGCGGGAATTTGGACCGTCCCAGGTCCGGCTCAGCGCTTCGGCTTCGGCTTGCGCGCGGCAGCGCTCTCCTCGGCGGCTCGGCGTCGGTAGCTCTGCCTCTCGATAAGGGGGCCACGGGGCGATCCGAGTCAGGGGGGCGGAAGCGGCCAGCCACTGAATCTACAGATAGGAGGGCTCGGTGGAAACAGCGTCCGGGTGCAGCACCCGCGCCGTACCGGGCTCCGCGTCAGCTGCGAGGGCTTCCCCTGCGTCCACCAGCGCAGTGTGTAGCTCCGCCGCGGCTTCCGCGTGGCCGTAGTTCCCGCGTTCATGCAGCAGCTTGCGCATCCGGTTCTCCACTTCCGTCGCGGAGGGGATTCGCTCCGCCGGCTCGCGGCGAAGGAGCCTGGCAAACAGGGTCCGCACGGGGGCTGACAGACCTTGCGTCGCTTTCGCTACATCCTCCATCGTGAAGGTGGCGGCCCGCAGCACGAGCTCCCCCATGTCCGGCTCCGTCCACGCGTCTTGTGCACGGGCGATGGCATCGCCGATTCGTTCCCGGTCATGGTCCGGGACCTTCTGCAGCAACTCGCGCGGCAGCAGGTCCGGCGGGCAGAGCAGGTGACGGCCGGTGGCGAACTCCAGGAGTACCAGCCCGAGGATGAATACATCCGAGCGGGTGTCCTCGGGCTCCCCCAGCAGCGCTTCCGGAGACGTGTAATAGGCATCGCCTCGGGCACGCGGTAGGCGCACGGTGCGCCGTCCCGGAAGCTGGGCCGACGCGAGCCCGAAGTCCGTCAGCTTCGCCTTGCCGCTCAGCTTCACGCGGATGCGGGTGGGGTCAATCGCCCGGTGGACGATGCGCAGCGGCTGGCCCTTTTCGTCTCGGCTGCCGTGAGCATGGGCCAGTGCGCCCGCCACCTGCGCGCCGATGTGGAGCATGAAGTTTTCGGAGAAGTAGCGCCCGCGCCCATGCGCCAGGTTGAGGAGGCTTTCCAGGGAGCGCCCGCTGACGGCCTCCAGGATGACGTGCAGGGTGGTTCTGGATTCGTACAGCCCGTACACGCGAGCGATGTTCTGATGATTCAGGTACGTGGCCAGTTGCACTTCCTCGACCAATCGCATGCGCGCCACCCTGGCGGCATCCGTGAGTGTTGGAAGGCCCAGGGTCTTGATGATGACCCGGCCCAGGTCCGCCTGACCCTTGCCGCGTTTGATGGCCAGGACGATGCGCTCGCCATGGCTGCCGAGGCCCATGTCTTCCACCATCTCGTAGGCGATGCCGTCCCGGCGAAAGAGGACGATTCCCGGCGGGAACGCCGGAGGACGAGAAAACACCATGCGCGGAGCCTCCTGATTGTCGCGCGGAGCGGGGCACCGCGCTTGAACACGCGAAAAGTACCGGTGGGTTGGGTCGGATTTGAACGATGTCCGAGGTCGTGCTTCGACGCTATTGCATCAGGATTGCAATAGGTTCCAAAGCCTACTCCACGGGGCGGAAATGCAAAGAGCCTTTACTCGCGGCACGCCTCCACCTCTGGCCCGTGCGGTGGCGGCGTGTCCTGTCCTCTCCTGTCGGGCGGGCGCAAACGTGAGCACGCAGGGGGCGGGTGCTGTCTGGTACGGTCCAACTCAGGAGGTCATTCCCCCGTGTCACCACTTCCCGGGCTGGTTCTGGCGCTGCTTTCCCTGATGCCGTGGACGGCGGCGGCGCATCCGCCGTCGGAGCGCACCTTGCGCGCCCGCCGCGTCCCCCTGACCGGAGCAGCAGCGGTGGACGTGCGCGTGGCGGCCGGCATTCCCACCACGCTGAACTTCGACGCGGATATCAACCCACTGTCCGTGGCGCTGGAGGTGGGGCTCGTCAAGGTGCTGTCCGTGGCGGCGCGAGCCATCACGCTGACGCCCATCGCGGAACTGGATGGAGCGGTGACGCTGCGCGTGCGCTTCGCGGATGCGTGCTCCGCGCTGGAGCCTGTCTTTTTACTGCGTGCGGACGCGGCGGAAGTGGACACGCAAGTAACGGCCTACCGGGACGCACGCGCGCCGGAACTGTTGCTGGCGCAGGTGGCCGAATTGGAGGCGCACACCGCCGCGTGTGAGCGGGAGGCGGCCACGCTGCGCGAGCGTGGCAGGGCCATCGGCCCGGCCTCCCTGGTGCTTTCAGGTCAGATTGACGGAAACGGGGTCAAGGTTGCCGACGCCCGCTGCGGACCGGGTCCCAGCCCCGGTGGAGTGGAGTGCTCGGAGGGGCAGCGCTTCCTCGCGGAAACATGGGTGGTGGTGTCCGTGTGGCTGCGAAATTCACCGGGGCAGCCGGTGTGGCAGCCGGGCAGGGCGTGGCTCGTGGGCGAGTCCAGCCGCGAGCGCATTCCGGCGCGCGTGGTGGCCCTGGAGCCCGAAGCGCTGGCGCCGGACGCGAAGGGGACACTCGCGGTGGAATTCACCCGCCCGCCCCATCGCCCCGGAGAGGTCTACCGGGTGGAGGTGCGGGAAGCGAAAGGCGCGCGGCACCTGTCCGTTTCGGACGTGACGGTCGATGACGCAGCAACGTCAGGACAGAAGGGGCATGGACCATGACCACGGCGCAACCCCTGGGCTTTCTCAGGCCCGGCGCACTCATTGACTCCTTCCGCATCGTCAAGGCGCTCGGGGAGGGCGCCAGCGGCATGGTGCTGCTGGTGAAGCGGCGCGGGCGGCAATTCGCCCTCAAGCTGGCCCGTTGCCGCGAGGTCAGCGACGACGCGGCGAAAACCAACCAGCGCATGACGCGGGAGCTGGGCTGCCTCATCCACCTGGAGCACCCGAACATCATCCGCGCCCGTGCCTGGGGCCACTTCCCCGACCTGATCGGGGATTACTCCTACCTCGTGCTGGACTACGTGGACGGCTGGACGCTCGCGGAGTGGTTGGAGAAGGCGCGGCCCACCTTCAAGCAGGTGGCACGCGTGTTCCTCAAGCTGGCGGACGCGCTGGAGCATGTGCACCGCCAGGGCGTCTTCCACCGGGACATCTCCCTGTCCAACGTCCTGATCCGCAAGGACGACGGGGAGCCCTTCGTCGTGGATTTCGGAGCGGGCGATTTCGCCAATGCACGGGAATTGACCGAGGGGCCTCTGCCCCCCGGCACCAACCGCTTTCGCGCTCCCGAGGCGGTGACCTTCTGGAGCGACCACCGGTTGGACTTCAGCGCACGCTATCCCTTCCATGCGAAGGATGACCAGTACGCGCTTGCGGTGTGTCTGTACGATGCGCTGACGGACGCGGAAACGGCGAAAGACCCGGAGCAGCGCGCCGCGCGACGCATCACCGTCAACAGCCCCGCCATGGGTTCACCCCCCGTGCCCCGGGCGGTAAACCCGCGCGTCCCCGAGGCGCTCAGCGCCCTGGTGGCCGAGGCCGTGGAGCACGACACGCAGAAACGGTTGCCCACATTGGAAGCCCTTCGCGGCGGCTTGGAAGCGCTGGCCGACGCAGGCGGTGCGGAATGGGGGGCGCCGGTGTTCTCGCCCACCGCAAGCGCGCCGCCGGAGGGCACGGCCTCTCGGGATAGGGGCCCGTGGCGCAAGTTGGCCGCCGCGGGCGCGGTGGTGGTGGCGACCGCTGCGGCCCTTGTGCTGCTACGCGAGCCGTCCCCACCCCCCGACGCGCCTCGCCTCCCGGTCCCCGTGAGCGTCCCGCATGCGCGAGCGCCCGACGCGTCGCCTCCTTCCCCCGCCGCGCCGGCCCCTGCTGAAGTACCGTCATCTGCCCCCGTGGCCCCAGCTCAGAAGGACTCCCCCACCGTGCGTGCCCCCAAGCCTCCCTCGCGTCCGCCTGCCCCGAAGCAGCCCCGGCCCGCCCTCCGCCCCACCTTCACCCCGGAGTTTCTGGCGAAGTGCGCGGGGTACACGCTCGCCGCTCAGCTGGCGGTGGGTTGTCCGGCGCCACAGGTGCGGACGGACCGCGAGGAATGCCCGATGGAAGCTGTCAGGATCATGGAGAAACTGCGGATAAGTCATGACCGGCAGTTCAGCCTCACGCTCGACGTGGTGACCCAGCCCGGCGGCAGCAGTGACCGGGGTGTGTACCGCACTGGGAAGTACATCGGCGCAGTCAACACTCACAGAGGAGGCTGGGTTAAGAGGGGGTGGCGAGTCGAGGGCTATATCTGGACGGAGGGTAAGACCGTTGTGGGCCGCTTCACCAAGATGTTTCCTACAGCCGGGGCCCTTGACGCGGCAGGCGACCCGTTGCCGCCTGAGATTCCCGTCTGCATCGTTCTTGGCAGGAACGGCGGCTTGGAGCCGTTAGAAGGCTCCAAACCCGGAGCCGTCGTGCTACCGCGCTCGGACACCGGCCGGTTCATTCTTCATGAGTGGACGCAACCCTGACGGGCTTGGGCTTTCCCTTCACCTTGTTGACCCCAGGGGCTGTCGGGCGCGTCCGTATCGGATTCACAAAGGACCTGAGGGCGGGCCCTGGAATCAAGCGTTGGTGGGCCCTCCCCCCGGGTACTGACGGCATGCCGCGATTCTTCCAGCTTCTCCTCGGCGACTACAGGCACCAGAAAGGCGGCTACTCCGCCAGGCGCAAATGGCTCCTGCCCGGGGTCAGCTGCCCTGAGTGTAAAGCGACATGGGGTGGAGCGGGCCTCAACTATCCCGCTGTGGACCTCTCGGGCCATCCCGTTGCGAAGACATTGTCGAAGGCCCATCTGGAAGAAGACTTCGAGGAGTTCGAGCGTCTTCGTGAGCAGGTTCGCCCGTTGCTGCCTTCAGGCTTTCCGCTGGAGCCTGGGACCACCTTCGGACCCCTGGTCGGAAAGGCCAGGGGGCCATTCTCCGTGTTCACCCACCAGTACGGGGGCACCCTCCTGGTCCGGTACGACGCTCTCGAACTGTTGCAGGCAGAGGGGATTCGCGGGCTGCGGGGAGTTCCTACGGAGATGGTCTTCCGCCCGAAGGGGCTTCCGGAACTGCTCGACCTGCACATCGAGCCGCGTGGACTGCTGCACCCAGACTGCATCCCGCGCAGTATCCCCTCGCCGTGTCCGAAGTGCGGTCGCCAGGGCTTCAGCCTCCCGAAGCAGCCCATCCTCGACAAGGACTCCCTCCCCAAGAACCTGGACCTTTTCCGGCTGCGCAACTTCGCGACCGTGCTCGTCGTCACCGAGCGTTTCAAGAAAGGAGTGGAGCGCTTCGCGCTCGACGGCCTGACCTTCCGCGAGCTGCCTGTCCAACCTTCCAGCCCCGCAGGACCGCCGACCCGCGCCGCACCCGCACGCAAGCGCACCACGCGCCGTTCGCAGAAGAAGCGCTCCGTCCTCTCTTGAGTGTTGGGCTTGCCCCGGTTGCCGCGCCAGCTCAGCCCCGCAGCGTCCTGCCGAACAAGTCCAGCAGCCTGCGCCAGTGCGTCTCGGCCGTGTCCTTGTCGTACGCGGCCGAACCCGGCACGGAGTAGCCATGGCGCGCACCCGGGTACAGCTCGGACACGTGCTTGACGCCCGACTGCTTCAGCGCCGCGTCCAGCTTCTGGATGGCCTCGGCCGGCATGGAGCCGTCGTTGTCCGCATGGCCGAAGTACAGCTCGCCCTTCACCTTGCCGACCAGCAGGTGGGGGCTGTCGGGCGAGTCCGTGGCCAGCCGCCCTCCATGCGAGGACGCCGCCGCAGCGATACGCTCCGGGAAGTCCGCCGCCATGCGCACCGCGATGCCGCCGCTGAAGCAGTACCCCGCCACGCCCGCCTTCGGGCCCTTCACCGCCGGGTGCTTCGAGAGGAAGTCCAGCTCCGCCGCCGCGTCCGTCTTCAGCGCCTGCGGCGTCAGGGTGCCGATGAGCCCGTAGATGCGCTTGCGGAACACCTCCTCCTCGAACGAGCCCTTGAGGTCGAGCTTCGACGCATGCCCGTTCCGGTAGAAGGGGTTCCGCAGCAGCACCACGTAGCCCTCGGACGCGAGCCGCTTCGCCATCTCCTCGAAGACCGGCCGGATTCCGAAGGCATCCGGAATCATGATGACCGCGGGCCACGGACCCGAGCCCTGGCCCTGCTCGGGCTGGAACAGCTTCGCGTCCATCGTTCCGTCCGCGGTCTTGATGTCGATGTCTTGCATGTCCTCGGTGTCCTTCCAGGCCGGGCCAGTTGCCGGCCGATGCGCGCTACATCGAGCGTGTGGCGATTTCCGTGAGCTCGGCGTCCGTGAGTAACAGGGGGTTGGCCTTCATGCTGCTCGCATTCTTCGCCTTCGCCACCAGCGCCGGGACTTCCGCCGCCGTCAGCCCGTAGCGCCCCAGCCCCGGCACGCGGAGCGCGACGCGCAGGTCCTCCACCCAGGCCAGGGCATCCTCGGCGCGAGCGTCGGCCCGGCCCGTGAGCAGCACCGCCACCTCCTGGAAGCGCGGCACCGCGGGGTGCTCCGGGGCGCGCGCACGGAGGGCTCGCAGATTCACGTCCAGCACCGCAGGCAACAGCGCCGCACACACCGCACCGTGGGGCGCGTCGTACATGCCGCCTACCGGCGCCGCGAAGCCATGCACCGCGCCCAGGCCCGAGTTGGCCAGGCACAGCCCGCCGAAGAGGCTCGCCGCCGCCAGGTCCTCGCGCATGGCCGCGTCCGGCCCCTCCAGCACCGCGCGCCGCAGCGAGCGCGCCGAGCGGCGCATGCCCTCACGGGCCAGCGCATCCGTGAGCGGGTTGGCCCGCGCGGAGAGGAACGGCTCGATGAGCTGCGACAGGGCGTCCATCCCGCTGGCGGCCAGCACCACCGACGGCGCGCCGATGAGCAGGTCCGGGTCCACCAGCGCCAGGCGCGGCAGCATGTGCGGACTGCGCAGGCTGGCCTTCACCTTCGACTCCCTCGAGCCCAGCACCGCGTTGCGCGTCACCTCCGAGCCCGTGCCCGCCGTGGTGGGAATGGCCACGAAGGGCAGCGCCGGGCGGGTGAGCGGCTTTCCCCGGCCAATGACCTCCAGGTAGTCCAGCGGGTCTCCCCCGTTGGCGGCCAGCGCGGCGATGGCCTTCCCCGCGTCCAGCGCGCTGCCCCCGCCGAACGCCACCACGGCGTCACAGCCGGACTCCACCGCCGCCGCCGTGCCTTCCCGCGCCAGCTCCACCGTGGGCTCTCCGTCCACGGAGAAGACGCGGACGGGCACGCCCAGCCGCTCCAGCCCTTCCTGCAGGGCGCGCGCCCGCGTCGGGTCCTTCCCCGTGACGAGCAGCACCCGGCTCCCACCCAGGGCGCGCACGGCCTCGGGGGCCTCGGCCGCGCGGCCGGGGCCGAAGACGATGCGGGTGGCGGTGGCGAACTCGAAGGCGAGGACGCTCACGTCACCACCCGGCGTCGTCGGGGAAGCGGTTGACGAACTTCCGGCTGGTGCGCGGCTCCGCCATCATCGGCGCCACCGTGTCGCGCCAGGTGAGGTAGTGGGCCGTCTCCTTGTGCGCGGCCGGGGCCTGGGGCGTCCGGTACGCCTCCACCAGCACGAAGCGCGTGGCGTCATCGACGTCCTGCATGACGTCGAAGCGGGCGATGCCGGGCTCCTTCACGCTCTCCCGCGCATTGGCCAGGGTGGCTTCGCGGAAGGCTTCCACGTGCTCCGGCTTCACGTGGACCTGGACGTGCACGACCAGCAGGGTGTGGGCCATGCCCACGAAGCTACTCCGGGCCGGAGCCGCGCGGGGGCACGGACTCCGACCCGGTGGGACTTCCAGTGTCGGCTGGCGGGCAGCCGCTACGGCGCGGTGAGGACCGTCGTCGGGTTGAGCACGTCCTCCAGCCTGCGGGCCATGGTCCACCCGTCGTGGTAGACGATGCCCGTCTGGGTGATGGTGTCGTTCCGGTACAGGCCCACCTTCAGGTAGTTGAGCTGCCCGGAGAACTGGGTAGCGATGAAGCGCTTGGGCATCACCAGCTTGCCGTTGAGGTACAGCTCCACGAAGCCCACGCTCGCGTCCGGCGACCACTTCACGTGGAAGATGAAGTCCTGCCACTGGCCGCGCACCAGCGGCGTGCGCCAGACGATGACGCCCGGGCTGCCGCCGATGTTGAGGCGAACCTCCTCGCCGTAGACGTAGAACTCCACCGGCGGCGAGCCGGAGTCACCCTCATGGTGCCACTGGGTGAAGAGCTGCCACGTCTTCGCGCTCGGGAACGTGGAGTCGAACATCGTGCTCCAGCGGTAGTAGAACTCGGAGCCCACCGGCTCGCGCGTCATCCGCACCAGCTCGTTGCGGTTGCCGCTGGAGTTGATGGGGTCGTCGCCGTGCTTCACTGTCGTCTTGATGGCGTAGCGGCCCTGGCGCAGCGGCGAGGCCACCAGCGCGAGCCGGTCCGCGCTCACCATCTGCGTCTTGGTCCACTGGGCCAGGTTGTTCGTCTCGAAGTCACCCACCCACACCACGCTGGAGCCCGTCGGGGGAGGCGTCGTCGGAGGCGGCTGCGTCACGGTGCCGGCGCAGGCGCGCGCCTCGGCGATGCTGGCCCAGTCGTTCAGCGTGTTGCCGTTGACGTAGATGCGCAGCCGGCGGGCGGAGACGGCCGGGAAGGTGTAGGTCTCCGCGTTGGTCGTCGTGCCACTGCTGGTGCCGCTGTAGACCTGCGTGTAGTTGATGCCGTCCGTGGACACCGCCACGGTGAAGGTGTTGGCGCGCGTGTTGCCGCCGTGCCAGGCGATGGCGGCACCCGCCACCGTCTTCGTGGCGCCCAGGTCGTAGTCAATCCACGCACCCTTGCCGAGCTGGCTCCAGCGCGTGTCCAGCCGGTCGTCCATCGTGTTCGCGGGGACGTTGCCGTCGTTGCCGTTGGCGATGACCGACGTGGCGGTGAGCTGCGTGCAGTTCGACGCGGTGAGCGCCTCGGCCGAGACGCCCAGGGACTCCGGGGCCTCCCCCGTCTCCTCGGTGGGGGTGTAGTCGCCACAGCCAACGGCGCCGATACCGAGCAGCGCTCCAGCCAGCAGGAGGGTGTTCTTCAGGTGCGTCATGTGGGCTCTCTGGGGGTAAAGACAGACGGGGAGTGAAGCCGCGCCGCGGAGCGCGGGCGGGCGGGTGTTTGGCTTTGCTGTGGGGGCTTCTCCAAGGACGCGGCCAGTCTGCCGCGCTGCGACGACAACGAGTATCGGGCAGATGTATTTCGTACTCAACACATCGGGAGTGAGCCTGCCTGCCCACCGGCAGAGTGGGCGACACATGTTTACATGTAATCAAAAGCAGCTTGATTGTAATTGTATGGACATGACGGGTGAGGCCTACCCGGAGGTCCGTGTGTGCTGTGTGGAGTCGACACTCGCACCACCCCGGGGCGCGAGGCGCGGGGGCGACCCGGGGCGTTAAAACGTCCGGGTCGCACCGAGGTCGCGCGGGGGCTCGGCGCTCCATCCACACCGCAGCATTCCGCATTGGGAGGTGGGCCATGGCCTCGTCCTCGGGCATTTGTGTGGCCTGTGGAACCCGGATACCGGCGGGCGCCCTCGCGTGTCCCCGCGCTGCTTCCGGCGTGCCACGGGGCGCACCCGTGCGACGGTGGGCACCGACGGTGTGCCAGCCGCCGCTCGTGGGGCGGGGCCCGCAGCTGGGCCGGCTGATGGCGCTCGCGGCGGAGGCACGGCGCGGGCTGGGCCACGCGGTGTGGCTGGTGGGAGAGGCGGGGCTGGGCAAGTCGCGGCTGAAGGACGCGCTGGTGGAGCGGCTGGCCGGCGAGGGCTTCGAGGTGTGGGAGGGCAGTGGCATGGCCCTGCCCGGGACGCCCGCGGGCCCTTTTCGCGAGCTGCTGGATGCCACCCGGGGCCTGCAGCCGCCGACGGGCGTGGGGCGCGTGTCCAGCTCGGAGGCGGAGCTGCTGGGCCGGTTCCTGGAGGGGCGTGAGCGGCAGGGCGTTCCCGCGAGCCTCGCGGCCGAGCGCACCGCGCTGCTCGATGCCCTGTGTCATGCGCTGATGCCCCACCGCCGTCCCCGGCTGCTCGTGCTGGAGGACTGGCAGCACGCGGACCCGCTCAGCCATGCGCTCATCGAGGCCCTGGTGGGACGGCTCCTCCACACCCCGCTGCTCCTGCTGGTGCTCCAGCGGCCCGGCGGCACCGCGCCCGTGCCGGTGTCGGCGACGGTGCTGAGCGTGGAGCCGCTGGGCCCGGAGGAGGCCTCCTCGCTGTACGCGCAGCGGCTGCCCTCCCACGCGGAGGTGTCACCGGACATGCGCGAGGGGTTGCTCCGCTGTGCCGCGGGGCACCCACTGCACCTGCTCCACGCCATCACCCTCCACGAGGAGCAGCCCGAAGCGGAGGCGCCGCGCACGGGGGCGGAGGCGCTCACCGCGCGGCTGGAGTCGCTGTCCCCCGTCCAGCGCGAGGCGCTGCAGGCCGCGTCGGTGCTCGGGCCCTCCTTTCCCCGGCCCGTGCTGGGCGCGCTGGTGGGCGGGTACACGCCGCTGGCGTGGCTGGAGGTGGGCGGGTGGCTGCGGGCCGTCGCGGGGGGACGGTACACGTGGGCCGCCAGCGTCCTGGAGCATGAGGCCGCGCCGGACGCACCCGCGCTGCACCGCCGCGCCGCGGAGGCGTACGAGGCGCTGCCGGTGGAGCTGCGCCGCCGCTGCTGCGTGGAGCTGGCCCGGCACTGGCTCTCCGCGGGCCTGCCGGAGCGCGCGCTGCCCCACCTGCTGGAGCTGGCGGGCTGGCACCGCGCGGCCCTGGAGCCCGTCACCGCGCTGGGCGTGTACCGCTTCTCGATAGGGATGGCGCTCGGGCTGGAGCCGGAGACGTCCCGGGCGTGGCTGCGCGTGCTCTGGGAGCACATGGGGGATGCGCACCGGCTGGCCGGAGAGCGGCCCGAGGCGGAGTATGCGTGGCGCAATGCGCGCTCGCTCGACACCCAGGGGCGGGCGCCCGCGCCGGAGGACCGGGCGCGCCGGCTGGACAAGCTGGCCTCGGTGCTGCTGTCGCTCGGCCGCCACGAGGAGGTGGTGGCGCTGGGGGAGGAGGGCCACCGCGAGGGACTGGAGGCGGTGCCCACGCTGGCGGCTGCCCTGGATGCGCACGCCTCACTGGCGCTGTGCGCGCTGGGGCGCTTCGAGCAGGCGCGCACCCGGCTTCGCCTCGCGCGCGAGCGGCTGCGGCTGGCGCCTCAGGAGACGGGCCCGACGCGGGCCAGCGTGGAGGCCGCGCTGCACCGGGCCATGGGCGACGTGCTGATGGGGCTGGGGCAGCCGGAGCAGGCCACGCTGGAGTACGGCGCGGTGCTGCGCTGGAGCGAGCGCTCCGGAGACACCTGGGAGCATTCCATCGCCCTCTTCAGCCTGGGAGATGCCCACGCTCGCGCGGGAGACCGGGAGCGGGCGACGCACTTCTTCCAGCTCGCGCTGGACGTCAAGTCACGCACGGGGGACCGCTGGGGCATGGCGTACACCCACCACGGGCTGGCGCTGCTGCACACGCAGGCGGACGCGCCGGAGCTGGCGAAGGAGGACGCCGTGCGGGGGCTCCAGCTCGCCGCCGTGCTGGAGGACGGCAGGCTGAAGTCCCTGCTGCGCTGCGTCCTGGGACGGGCGCAGCTGCGCCTCGGAGAGCTGGAGGAGGCCGGGCGACAGCTCCAGCTCGCCGCCCAGGAGGCCGCGGCGGCCGGGGCCCGCCCGGAGCAGCTCCAGGCGGAGGCCGCGCTCCGGGCGCTCGACGCGCGCCGTTGACGGAACCCCCGCCGGGGCACGAGTGTCCACCTCCCGTGTCCTCCTCCCTGCTCCGTCTCCGCGCGCTGCTGGCCTGGGTGCTGGCATTCTCCGCTTCGGGTGTCCTGGCGGCGGACGCGCCCGCTCCGGATGCCTTCGAGGCGTACCTGCGCCCCGCGTACCCTCCCGCCGATGGTTTCACCTCCATGCCTGACGTCTCGGCCGCCCGTCCCGGCAGCGAGGTGCGTGCGCTGGCGCACGGCCAGGTGGTGGAGGTGGGCGTCGGTCAGCACTCCGTCGTGGTGGAGCACCTGTACTACGAGAACCATGCGCTGCTGCGCGCCCGCTCCGAGTATGCGGGGCTCGACTCGGTGCAGGTCCGCGCGGGGGCGCGCGTCACGCGAGGGCAGGTGCTGGGACGGGTGGGGCAGAAGGCCCGGCTCGCCGTGGCGCTGCACGCCGGCAAGACGCTGTCCGCCGTGGAGGCCCGGCGCTTCACCGCCTCCAGGGAGAAGCTGCCGGTTCCCTCGCAGGAGCCGGCGCTGCTGCTCATCTCCCACGCGGACTTCCAGCTCCGGCTGTACACGCGGGGCCGCGAGCAGGTTCGCATGGAGGTCGGCTTCGGTCAGGCGGCCGGCGCCAAGCAGGTGCGCGGAGACAACCGCACGCCGAAGGGCATGTACTTCATCACGCAGAAGCTGCGCGGCGACATCCCCGGCCCGTACTCCGCCTACTACGGTGGCCACTGGATGCGGGTGAACTACCCCAATCCGTGGGACGCGGACCGGGGCGTGTCCGGTGGCTTCGTCGATGCGAAGACCCGCGAGCGCATTGCCCGGGACTGGGCGGCGCGGAAGACCACGGACGCCTCCACGCGGCTGGGCAGCGGCATCGGCCTTCATGGCTGGGCCGGGGAGTGGTCGCTGGAGGACAGCGGTGGTCGGCTGTCCTGGGGCTGCGTGGTGATGCACACACCGGACATCGCCGCGCTGTATGACCGGGTTCCCGAGGGAACCATGGTCGTGCTCTTCTAGCCGGGCGCGAGGCGTGGAATCCTCCGCCTGTGATCGAGATAGAGACCATCGAGGCGTTCGAGCGGCACCTGCGCGCGGGAGCGCACCTGTCCAACGTCGTCATCCAGGGACTGGACCTGCGGCGGTACACGCGCGAGCTGGCCTCCGCCGAGCTCGTGGGCACCGTCTTCCTGGGGTGTGAGCTGGAGAAGGAGGCGCTGCAGGTCGCCCTGGAGCACGGGGCCCTGGTGTTCCCACCGCTGACCGGGCTGCCCTACCACCCCTACCGCGGCACGCTCTACACGCCCGACGAGCTGTACGCCGGCTTCGACCTCGCGCGGCCGGAGTCGTACGCGGACACGCTGGACGCCCGCGTCTACGCGCACTGGGCCACCCACGGCCGGGGCAACCCTCCCACGCTGCTGGAGACGCTGGCGCAGCGGCTCCATGACCATGCCGTCACGGATGCGATGGAGGACCTGCTCAACGCGGAGGGCGGCACGCGCAAGGTGGTGGCCATCATGGGCGGCCACTCCATGAAGCGGGGCCAGCCGGACTATCGCGCGGTGGCGACGCTGGCCCGCGAGCTGAGCCGCCAGGGGTTCTTCATGGTCAGCGGCGGCGGCCCGGGCGCCATGGAGGCCACCCACGTGGGCGCCTGGTTCGCCCGGCGCACCGAGGCCGAGCTGGACTCGGGGCTCGCCATCCTCGCCAAGGCCCCCAGCTACACCGACCGCGAGTGGCTGGCCCGCGCCTTCGAGGTGCGCCGCGCCTTCCCGCTCCGCGACGAGGACCGGCCCTGGTGCGACAGCCTGGGCATCCCCACGTGGCACTACGGGCACGAGCCGCCCAACCCGTTCGCCACCCACATCGCCAAGTACTTCGCCAACAGCGTGCGCGAGGACGGCCTGCTCACCATCGCGAAGGGCGGCATCGTCTACGCGCCGGGCAGCGCGGGCACCATCCAGGAGATCTTCCAGGACGCGTGCCAGAACCACTACAACTCGGTGGGCGTCATCAGCCCGATGATCTTCCTGGGCACGGAGTTCTGGACGCGCACCCGCCCCGTGTACCCCCTGCTGGCCCAGCTCGCCCAGGGACAGGAGTACGCGCGCCACCTGCTGCTGACGGATTCGCAGGAGGAGGTCGTCCGGGCGCTGGTGGAGTACGCCCGCGCCAGGGCCGGGTGACACCTTTTGCCTCCACGGGTGTTCGAGGCACGTGTGCGCATGCCGGGCCTGCCGGTATGCGCCGCCGCCAGGGGCGTTGTGCAAAGGGCCGGACCTGGCCACGCCGACGGAGGAAGTGCATGTCCCACCCCAATCCACTCTGGCTGGGTGCCGCCTGTGTCGTGCTGGGAACGCTCCTCCTGATGGCACCGTCCTGCTGGTTCAAGGAGGGACGCCCACCTCCGCCTGCGCCCGAGTCCTCCCGCCCGGCCCCCGTCTTCGTGGGCGTGGGGTGGGGGCTGCTCTCCCTCTGGGTCGAAGCCCGCTAGGGAAGGTCGAATCCGGGGAATCCTGGCGCGTCCCCTGGGGGCTCGCCCTGTTCTGACCCGGCGCGTCGGCATATCCTCGGGCCCCTCTTCGGGAGGAGTGCCTGGATGCGGCCCCGGGCCGTCTTCTTCGACTTGGATGACACGCTGATCGACCGGGCGGAGGCCTTCACCCGCTACGTCGAGGACCTCATCGTCCGCCACCCGGCCGCCTTCGCCGGGACGCACCGGCATGCCGTCGTCGCGGAGCTGCGCGAGTGGGACGCGCGCGGCTCCTCCGACCGTGCCGCCTTCAGCCAGCAGGTGACGACCCGCTATCCAGGCCTGGAGCTGACGCCCGAGGCGTTCTGGGAGGACATGACGTCCCGGCTGCCCGGCTTCGTGGTGCCCTACCTTGCCCCCCGCGCGCTGGTGATGACGCTGGGCAAGCAACTTCCCGTCACGGTGGTGACCAACGGCTCCAGCCGCATGCAGCGGCAGAAGCTGGCCGCCGCGAAGCTCGACACGTACCTGCCCGAGGTCTTCATCTCCGGCGAGGTGGGGAAGGACAAGCCCGACCCGTTCATCTTCGGCGTGGCGCTCGCCTGGGCGGAGCGTGCCCCGGAGGACGTGCTCCATGTGGGCGACGACCCCGAGCGCGACATCGCGGGCGCCGCGCGCATGGGCCTGGCCACGTGCTGGGTCTCCCATGGGCGACAGTGGCCTCGCGGGCTGCCCACCCCCACCTTCACCGTGCCGACCGTCGTGGGCGACGTGCGCGACATCCAGGAGGTGCTCGCGCAATGGACATGAACGCCGTGGTCGGCTCGCACGACCTGCTCTTCCTCACCCTGGACACGCTCCGCTACGACGTCGCCGAGGAGCTGGCCGCCCAGGGCCGCACGCCGAACCTCACCGCGCTGCTGCCCGGAGGCCGCTGGGAGGCGCGCCACTCGCCCGCCAGCTTCACCTACGCCGCGCACCACGCCTTCTTCGCCGGCTTCCTGCCCACGCCCGCCGCGCCCGGCCTCCACCCGCGCCTGTTCGCCATGCGCTTCGAGGGCAGTGAGACCACGGCCCCCGGCACCTGCGTCCTCGACGCGCCGGACCTCGTCACCGGCCTGGCCGCGCGCGGGTACCACACCGTGTGCATCGGCGGCGTCGGCTTCTTCAACAAGCGCAACCCGCTGGGCAACGTGCTGCCCGGCCTCTTCGCGGAGAGCCACTGGGCGCGCGAGCTGGGCGTGACAGAGCCTCGCTCCACCGAGCACCAGGTCGCCCTCGCGGTGCGCCGGCTGGAGGAAGTGCCTCGCGAGCAGCGGGTCTTCCTGTTCATCAACGTGTCCGCGCTGCACCAACCCAACCGCCACTACCTGCCCGGCGCCACCCGGGACTCGCGCGAGAGCCATGCCGCCGCGCTGGAGTACGTGGACAGCCAGCTTCCACCCCTGTTCGCCGCCCTGCGACGCCGGGGCCCCGCCTTCTGCATCGTCTGCTCGGACCACGGGACGGCCTATGGCGAGGACGGCTATACCGGCCACCGCCTGGGCCACCCCGTCGTGTGGACGGTGCCCTATGCTGAGTTCCCGCTGAATCGAGACACCGCACCATGACGCGCCTGGAGCAGATGCTCGCGGAGACGCCCTACGTGGCGTACCTCTACGGCTACCCGCACAAGACGGCCTACCGGCCCTTCACCCCCGCGCTCCCGCTGGAGTCCGTCTGGGCGGAGGAGCGGCGCGACGCGCTGTTCCTCTACCTCCACGTGCCCTTCTGCGAGATGCGCTGCGGCTTCTGCAACCTCTTCACCGCCGCCGGGCCGAAGCAGGACGTCGTGGACGGGTACCTCGCCGCGCTGGCCCGCGAGACGCGCCGGGTGAAGCAGGCCCTGGGCCCCGCCACCTTCGCTCGGGCAGCTGTCGGCGGAGGCACGCCCACGCTGCTGGACGTGGCCGGCCTCAACACCGTGTTCGACCTCATGGAGGGCGTCATGGGCGTGGACCTGAAGCACATCCCCATGTCCGTCGAGGTCTCCCCGGAGACGGTGGACGCGGAGAAGCTCAGGACCCTCCGGGCGCGCGGCACGGACCGGGTGAGCATCGGCGTGCAGAGCTTCATCGAGGCAGAGGTCGCCGCGGTGAAGCGCCCGCAGAAGACGGCGCAGGTGGAGGCCGCGCTGGACCTCATCCGCTCCACGGGCTTCCCCACGCTCAACCTCGACCTCATCTACGGCATGGAGGGGCAGACGGTGGAGAGCTTCCTGTTCTCCCTGCGCGCCGCGCTGCGCTTCTCGCCCGAGGAGCTCTACCTCTACCCGCTCTATGTGCGGCCGCTCACCTTCCTGGGCAAGAAGGCCCGCGCCTGGGATGACCTGCGGCTGGCGCTCTACCGCGCGGGCCGCGAGTTCCTCCTGGCCCAGGGCTACACCCAGGTCTCCATGCGCATGTTCCGCGCGCGCCATGCGCCGGACGCCGGTGGCCCCGCGTACCGCTGCCAGGAGGACGGCATGGTGGGCCTGGGCTGCGGGGCGCGCTCGTACACCGGCGGCGTGCACTACTCCTCCGAGTATGCGGTGGGCTCGCGCGAGGTGCGCTCCATCATCGCGTCCTACAGCGAGCGCACCGAGGCGTCCTTCGGCGAGGTGGGCTACGGCTTCCGGCTGGACTCCGAGGAGCGGCGGCGGCGCTACATGCTCCTGTCGCTGCTGGCGGACGGCGTGGACCTGGCCGCGTACCGCGAGCGCTTCTGCACCGACGCGCTGGTGGACTTCCCGGAGCTGGCGGAGCTGGAGGCGCACGGGCTGGGGAGGCAGGCGGACGGCGCGTTCCGGCTCACCGAGGCGGGCGTGGAGCGCTCGGACCTGATTGGTCCCTGGCTGCACTCCGAGGGCGTGCGCGAGATGATGCAGGAGTACGCTTGGCGATGACGCTCACCGTGCTCTACCGGGGCCCGCTCTCCAGTTGCAACTTCGGTTGCGAGTACTGCCCGTTCGGCAAGTGGAAGCACACCGACGAGGAGCTGGAGAAGGACCGCGCGGACCTGGAGCGGTTCCTCTCCTGGGTGGAGGCGCGCCCGCACCAGCGCATCTCCGTCTTCTTCACGCCCTGGGGAGAGGCCCTCATCTGGCCCTGGTACCAGGAGGCGCTCGCGCGGCTGTCGCACCTGCCGCACGTGGAGCGCGTCGCCGTGCAGACGAACCTCTCCTGCAAGCTGGACTGGGTGCGGCACTGCAAGGTGGAGAAGCTGGGCATCTGGGCCACCTTCCACCCCGAGTGGATGAAGCGCCCCCGCTTCGTGTCCCAGTGCCAGACGCTGTCCTCGCTGGGCGTGCGGCACAGCGCGGGCGTGGTGGGCTTCGTCCGCTTCGCCGAGGAGGCCGAGGCCCTGCGCGCCGAGCTGCCCGCGGACACGTACCTGTGGGTCAACGCGGTGAAGGACGGGCAGGAGGAGCCCTACACGGCCGAGGACCTGGCGCGCTTCACCCGCGTGGACCCGCTCTTCCCCATCAACAACACGCGCCACCCCAGCCTGGGCCGCGCGTGCAGGGGAGGGGAGTCCGTCATCTCCGTGGACGGCGAGGGCACGGCGCGCCGCTGCCACTTCATCGACGAGCCCATCGGCAACATCTACGCGCCGGACTTCGACGCGGCGCTGAAGCCGCGCCCGTGCTCCAAGGCGACGTGCGGGTGCCACATCGGCTACGTGCACCTGGAGTACCTGGAGCTGGACCGCGTCTTCGGCTCCGGCATCCTCGAGCGCGTCCCCGCGTCGCCGCTGTGGCGCGCGGCGCCCCGAGCCTGAAGTGGCTCGGGGAGGAGAGGTGCTCCCGAGCTCCCGCCCCGGGCCCTGTCACGGGCCCGGAGCAGCGGCCTGCTTCACGGGGTGGGGTAGAGCTTCACCGCGATGTCGCCGCCCGGCGCGAAGCCCCACGCGGCGCTGCCGTAGGAGGCGTTGCCGGTGGAGCTGTAGAGGTAGTACCAGACGCTGGAGCTGGGCGACGGCGCGATGTAGGGCCGCCACACCGCGAAGTCCGCCTTGCTGTCGCCGTCGTAGTCCGCGGGGACGGGCACGTCTCCCGACTGGCCGAAGGGCGCAGCGGCGAGCGTGCCGGTGGCGGGGTTGACCAGGTAGTACCAGGTCCCGTTGGACGGCCGGAACACGGCGAGCTCCGCCTTGCCGTCACCGGTGTAGTCGGCGGGGACGGGGATGTCGTTGGAGAAGCCGAACGGATAGATAAACGACGGGCTGCCGGAGCTGTAGAGGACGTACCAGGTGGCGTTGGAGGGGCGGAACACGGCCAGGTCCAGCTTGCCGTCGCCGTCGTAGTCGGCGGGCACCGGCAGGTCCCCGTATTGGCCCCAGTGCGTGGTCACCGTGGTGCCGTAGCAGGTGTGGAGGATGTGCCAGGTGCCCGTCGAGGGCCGCCACACCGCGACGTCCGCCCGGCCGTTGCCGTCGTAGTCGCCGGGCACGGCGATGTCGCCGCTCTGGCCGAGCTGCACCGTGGTGGTGGTGAAGGGGTCGTGACGAATCTTCCAGACGCCCGTGGCGGGGTCCCACACCGCGATGTTCGTCATCCCGTCGCCGTCGTAGTCCGCCGCGACGACGCGCGACTGGCTGTTGCCGAACTGGATGCTGTAGGTGGACCCCAGGCTGGACTGAATCTTCCAGTAGCCCGTGGGCGGGTTGAACACCGCGAGGTCGGACACCCCGTCGCCATCGAAGTCCTGCGCGGGGCGGTTGCTGGGGACTCCGGCGCAGAGGTTCACCGCGGCCTGCTGCGTGCCGGTCTCCTCCGGCGTGGTGGGGGCGGTGGGCTCTGCTCCACAGCCGGTTCCGAGCAGCAGCACCGAGGCGGACAGCAACATCGTTCTGGATACGAGCATGGGACTCCCTCCGAGGGTGGGGGCCCTTCGTACCCAGTTGCTTCAGTGACTGTCTCTAAGGGGAACCCACCATGCGCAGGGCCTCGCGAATCTCCCACTCGTACACGGTGAGGCCGTCGCGGCGCAGGTTGGGCAGCAGGTCGCCAAAGGCGTTGGCCTCCAGTACGCGGTGGCCGGAGAAGTACTCCTCGTACATGAGGTCGATGCCCACGTGCAGGCAGTCGTGGGCGCGCGCCACCGTGCGGCAGCTCTCCAGCGCGTCCGCGAGCTCGTTCGGGGGCACCGCGGCGTGCAGCTCGTCCAGGTCCCCGCGCCAGCCGCCCAGGTGGAGGTTGGTGATGGAGTGCCGGCTCTGCCGCACCACCGTGAAGGCCGGCTCGCCGCGCACCATCAGCACCCGGCAGTCGAAGTAGTCTCCGCCCAGCCGCGCCTTGGGAACCGCGCGCTCCACCTGCGAGCCCTCGTTCAGGAGGAACCCGAGCACCTCGTCAATCGTTCGCGGGTCCTCCAGCCGGCGCACCTTCAGCGAGTTGTACCAGCCCGTGTCCGCCTGCTCGATGGTGGTGGTCAGCGTGTCCCTGCCGCGCCCCCGCCGGTAGATGGCGAGGCACGACGCCGACGAGCCGCAGGACAGCTTCACGAACACCTCGCGGCAGTCCGCCTCGCGCATCCGCTGACGCAGGGACTCCGGGTCCGTCACGCCCTCCAGCGGCTCGGGCACCGGCACGCCCAGCGCCGCGTACCTGCGCGACGTGACGCGCTTGTCGAAGAGCTCCGCGATGCTCGCGGGGGACTGGAGCACCCGCCAGCGCGGTCGCTCCCGGAAGAGGGCCTCCAGCTCGGCGAGCACGCTCAGGAAGCCCAGGTGGTGCTGCCGGGGACAGAGGATGCGCCCATGGTCGTACGCCAGCGTGGCGACTTCCTCCGGCCGCAGGCGCGTGCACTCCAGCGGCAGCGTGTCGGGGTAGCCGCGCGTGAGCAGCGCCTGCTCCACCTCCCAGCTCTCACCCGCGGAGTCGATGCGGACCAGGGCCTCCGTGTCCGGCAGGTCCGCGAGGAGGCCCGGGTGGGCCAGCAGCTCCCTCCAGGGGACCACCGTCGCGGGTGGCAGCCCCTGGAGGGCGAGCGCTTCCTGGAAGAGGGTGACGCGGCGGTTCTCCGCGTTGCCGATGAGGATGAAGGGAGGCGCTGCCGGCATCTGGCGCTACTCGCCCACCGCCACGTAGCGCTCGCCGTCTTCGCCGTCCGAACGGTCACGGCGCTGGTTGCCATGCGCCACGTCCGGGCACAGCTTCGCGATGAGCTTCGTCCCCTTGGTCGTGAGCAGGTTCCGCGTCACGTCCAGGCGCTTGAGGTGCTTGAAGGCGTCCGCGTTCGCCGCGAGCACCGCCGCGTCCGCGTCCGTCATGGTGCCCTTGGACAAATCGAGCGTCTCGAGCTGCTTGAGCACCCGGGACTTCGGCAGCAGCACGCACAGCTGCGCGGTGAACTCCGCGTTGCACAGGCCCAGGTGCTTGAGCTCCGGCAGGTCCTTGGCGTCGAGGATGTTCTGGAGGTCCTTCTCGCTGCCCCCGGCGCCGTAGTTCTCGCTGCCGAACCAGACCTCCAACCGCTCCAGCTTGGGCCACTTCGCGGCGTTGATGGCCTTCACCGACGGGCGGCCCAGGCCTCCGGACTCCAGGATGAACTCGCGAAGCTCCGGCAGGTCGATCTTCCCCAGGCTCACGCCGCCGCCGCGCAGCCGCAGGGAGCGGAGCTGGGGCAGGGCCTCACACAGCGGCGTGACGCTGCCCACGTCCGTCCAGGAGATCTCCGTATCGTCGGGGAACACGTAGTCCCCGAGGAACACCTTCTGGAGCGTCTTGGGCGCGTTCTTGGCGATGTGCCGGATGAGGTTGCCGTAGTGGTTCTCCCCGTCGTTGTCCGCAAGCCCGATGACCAGCTCCTGGAGGAAGCGCGCGGAGGGGTGCTTGAGCAGCAGCTTCAGCGTCTCATCCAGCTCGAGCTCGGGGTGCTCGTCGTAGTCCCCGACCGCCAGCCGGGCGCTCCGGATGAAGCCCAGGTGCCACTCCACCGACAGCGTCTTGTCCTTGAGCGAAGAGGCGAGCGCCGTGCCCACCAGGAAGCCCTCGTGCTTCTTGAGGACGTTGGCCACCTTCCGCTTGAGGGCCGTGGCCTCCGCGCCCGTGGCCTGGAGCTGCGCGTGCTGGAGGGCGATGAACTCGCCACGCGGGTCGCCCTGGGACTGGAGCCAGTCACCGTAGACGAGGTACCCGTCCGGAGACTCCGGCGCGCGGAGGATGGCGGCCTCCAGCTCCGGGTTGGACTTCGGCTTGGGGCCGGTGTCCTCGGGCTTCATGCGCGTGTAGCCCTTCTTCTCCTTCTCCAGCACCAGCTTGTCGTACGCGGTGTTCGCCTCGTAGGTGAACTTGAAGGTCTGGACCTTCTCCTGGCCCTCCGTGCCGATGCGGCCCCAGCGCGTGGTGACCTTGGTCTCGTCCTTGGTGATCTCCCAGAACTTGTTGGAGCTGCCTTCCTTGAACTCGTACCGCGGCATGGTGTCCCCCTTTTGATGTCTCGAGGTCGTGTCGTGCGGCTACTCGCCCACGGCGGCGTAGCGGTATTCCTCGTCGTAGTCGCGCTGATTGCCCGCGCTCACGTTCTTGCACAGCTTCGCCACCTGCTGCTGTCCCTCATCGGTGAGCGTGTTCTCGGTGACGTCCAGGCTCTTGAGGTGCGCGAAGGCCGAGGCGTTCTCCGCCAGGATGCGCGCGCCCTCGTCGGACAGCGTTCCCTTGGACAGGTCCAGCGCCTCCAGCTGCGGGAGGAGCTTCGACCGGGGCAGCACCTTGGCGAGCTCGTCGGTGAACTCGGAGTTGCAGATGCCGAGGTGCTTGAGGTGGGGCAGCCCCTTGGCGTCGAGGATGGGCTGGATGTCCTCCACGCCGCCCTCGCCGCCGTAGTTGTCGCTGCCGAACCAGACCTCCAGCCGCTCCAGCTTCGGCCAGTTCGCACTGGCGATGGACTTCACCGCGGAGAGAGCCAGGCCACCCGTCTCGACGGTGAACTCGCGCAGCTCCGGCAGGACGATGCTGCCCAGCTCCAGCGAGGCGCCACGCAGCCGCAGCGAGAGCAGGCCCGGGAGTTGCTTGAGGAGGGCCGAGACGTCGGTGAGGTGCGACCAGGAGATCTCCGTGTCGTCCGGGTACTCGAAGTCGCCGATGAACAGGTTCTGCAGCGTCTTCGAGCCCCCCAGGTCGGTGAGCGCCTCGGTGAGTGCCCCGACGACGTCGCCGTAGTTGTTCTCGTCGTCGAAGTGCGCCATGCCGATGGTGAGCTCGCGGAGGAAGCGCGCCGACGGGTGGGCGAGCAGCTCCTTCACCAGCTCCGCCACGTCGGTGTCGGAGTCGTAGTCCTTCTGGCCCACGCGCGCGGAGCGGATGAAGCCCAGGTGCCACTCCACCTTGAGCTCTTCTTCCTCCAGCTTCTCGGCCATGTCCCCGAGCAGAGTGCCCTGGCGCTTCTTGAGGAGGTCCTTGACCTGCTTCTTGAGCTTCGTGGCCTCGTCACCGCTGGCCTGCATGGCCGCATGCTGGAGGGCGATGAGCTCGCCGCGCGGGTCGCCCTGGCGCTGGAGCCAGTCGCCGTAGACGAGGTACGCGTCCGCGTTGTCCGGGTTCTGGAGGATGGCGGCCTCCAGCTCGGGATTGGAGGCGCTCTCTCCCCCCTCGTCGTCACCGGAGTCGCCGTCGTCGCCCTCGCCCTCGCCCGCGAGCTCGTAGCCCTTCTTCTCCTTCTCGCGGATGAGCTTGTCGTACTCCTTCTGCGCCGCTGCCGGGGAGCCGAAGGTCTGCGTCTTCTCCTGCCCATCCGTGCCGATGCGGCCCCAACGCGCGGTGAAGGTGTTGCCCGAGAGGGTGATCTCCCAGAACTTGCTGGAGCTGCCTTCCTTGAACTCGTACCGCGGCATGGAGCGACCTCCGCGCGCCGGAGTGGCGCGCCCGGACCGGACGCTAGAGAAGGCCCCGGGCAAGCTCAAGCGTTACGCCCGTCCAGGCCTCCCATGGGGACTCGGAAGGGGCCTCCCGGGGCTCGACACCCGCTCGCGCGACGCGGGGGCCCGGTCTGCTCAGGTCCAGCAGGTGCAGGCCCACCCGGGCCTCCGGCTCCAGTGCGGCATGGGTACCCGGTGGGCTGGCGTCGAGGAGGAGGACGTCCACCCGGGCCCGCTTCGTGTCGGTGGCGGCCCCGGCGAGCACGGTGTCCAGGTCGGGCGAGGTGAGGACCTCCGCCGTGCCCCGGGCGCGCCACTCGCGCAGCAGCAGCTCGCACAGGCCGCGCTCGGCCTCCAGCGGCAGGGCGCCGGTGGCGTCCTGGGGGAAGACGACGCGGAAGCGCAGGTCCTCATGGCCCAGCCACGCGGACAGCCGGCGCACGAGGCACAGCACCAGCCCCAGCGCCACCACGGCGCGCTGCCAGCGCAGGCCGGCGTCCTTCACCCGCGCGTCCGCGAGGCCCGGCAGCAGGACGAACGTCACCACGTGCCGCCGCCGCACCGCCACGCTCTCGTCACGCGTGTAGTAGAGCAGCTCGCCCTCCACGTAGCGCACGTCGAACAGGTCCAGGTCCGGCTCGTCCTCCATGTAGACGAGCTCGGAGGTGACGAGGTTCTCCAGGCTGCCCACGTTGGACACGGAGGCGAAGCCACCCTGTGGGAAGGAGGCCTCGTCCTCCAGCGTGGTGGGCGTGGGGCCGGAGGTGGCGGGCCGGGCGCGGAGCTTCGGAGGCAGCGTGCGCGACAGCGCCTCCGCGGCCTCCACGGCCTGCTCCAGCGCCAGCCGCTGGCCCTTGCCCTGGAGGTGCTCCAGGTTCTCCAGCGTGAAGACCTCCGCGTCACCCAGCAGGGCCTGCGCGCGGCGGGCGCCGCTGGCCAGCGCCTCGTAGCCCTCGGCCAGCCGCTCCAGCGCCGGGCCCGCGCCGGGCTCGCGCAGCGCCGCATAGCCGGCGTGGAGCAGCTCGGAGGAGGGACGCTCCAGCACCCGCCGCACGAGGCCGGGGTTCACCGCCGTGCCCCCGGTGAAGCCGAGGCGCGCCAGCACGCGCGACACGAGGAAGGCGATGCCCAGGGGACGGAGCGGCTCGGGCAGGCGGGCGAGGGCGGTGGAGACGGCCTCCAGGTGCGGCTCCGCGGCCAGCCTCGCGAGCACGTGGTCGTCATACGCGCGCACGGCGGTGCGCAGCCGGCGCAGGGTGTCCGGGATGGGCAGGACGGGGGAGGGGGCCACGCCAGAGACGAGCCGGCCGAGGTCGGAGACCATGGCCGGAGGCGGCAGGGCGGGCGACTCGGCGAGCGTGGCCAGCAGCCAGGGCACCGCCGCCGTCAGGGCGTCGGGCGTGGGGCCATCCTGCCGGGCGAGGCACAGCCCCGCGCACAGCCAGCGCTCGGTGTCCCGCGGTCCTCGCAGCTCCGCGCTCATCCCTGGCTCACGTGAGGCCCAGCAGCCGGGGCACCTTCTCCTCCAGCAAATCAATCTCCTCGCGGCTCTCGCCGAGGTAGGAGAGGAGCTGGAGGTCCTGCCGCTCCACCGCGCCGCCGTGGAAGATCCACGCACGCGTGCGCAGCAGGCGGTAGAGCTTCACCAGCTTGCGGTCGCTGATGAAGACGCCGTCCTCGCGCGTCAGCGTCTGCACCACCCGGCGGAACTCGCGCAGCAGCTCGTCCCGGAAGAAGGTGTCCCTGTCGCGCAGCTCGCGCCCGTCCGGGCCCGGCTCGCGCCGCCCCATCATCAGCGTCAGGTAGCGGTGCGCCTTGAGCACGTCGTCCAGCGAGGCGTGCCCCTCCGCCCACGGCTTCTGGTTCAGCTCGCGGTACGTCTGCGAGTCGAGGCCGGAGTCCAGCAGCTCCAGGAAGTACTGGTCCTGCACCGGGCGGCAGGCCGCCTTGAGGCAGAAGCGGTCCTTCAGCGCGCCCAGCTCCGCGTGCTCGGGCAGCTCGTTGGTGGCCGCGAAGAGGACCTTGAGGCGCACCGGCTGCGGGGCGCCGTCCTGGTAGAACTTGCGCTCGTTGATGACCGTCAGCAGCGCGTTGAGGATGGCGGAGCTGGCCTTGAAGACCTCGTCGAGGAAGACGAGCCGCGCGGTGGGCAGCTTGCCGCCCTCGCGGCGGATGTAGCGGCCCTGGCGCAGCAGGTTGATGTCGATGGGGCCCAGCACCTCCGACGGCTCGGTGAAGCGCGTCAGGAGGTACTCGAAGTAGTCCTCGTTGGGGATGCGCAGCGCTTCCCGGAACTTCAGCACCAGGTCCGACTTCGCCGTGCCCGGAGGGCCCACGAGCAGCAGCGGCTCCTGGGCCACCGCCGCCACCGTCATCAGGTCCACCAGGGTCTGCTTGCCCACGAAGTGCCGGCCCAGCGCCAGCCGGAAGCGGTTCAGCCGCTCGCGCAGGGCGTGGGCCTCGCGGGAGAGGGCGTCGAAGGTCAGCTCGCCGATGGGGTCGGCGGCGGTGCCCTCGCGCCGGGGAATGCTGGTCATGATGTGCGCTCCTCCAGCTCCCGATGGATGCGCCGTCGCACCAGGAATTCGTCCTCGTCCAGCCAGCTCCGCGTGCGCTCACCCGTGCCCTGCGCCACTTCCACGTGGCCCAGCACGAGCGCGTCCGCCAGCTCCACCACGGAGAGACAGAAGTGGCTGTTGGTGTTGTAGCTGTCCGTCACCGAGGGCAGTCCCTCCGACAGGCGCGCCAGCTCCGGCAGGGCGGTGTCCACGGGCGCGTACGCCAGCGCGCTCGCCAGGCTCCGCGTCAGCGCCAGCCGCTCGGCCAGGGAGCCCTTCGCCGCGATGAGCGTGTCGAAGGCCTTCTCGAACACCGCCCCGGCCTCGCTCGCGCGGCCCAGCATCGCCAGCCCCGCGGCCACGCTCAGCTGCACCGGCAGCGGCGTCTTGGGCCGGGAGACCAGTCCCCGCGCCGTCTCCACCAGCTCGGCGGCCTCGCGCGACAGGCCCACCCGGCGCAGCCCGCGCAGGCTCATCACGAGGAAGCCATGGCCCCAGGCTGGGGAGTCCGGCGGGAGCGCCGCGACCACCTTCCGCAGCCGGCCCGCCAGCGCCGTCGCCCGGTCCGCCCTTCCGAAGTGGGCCGTGAGGGTGAGCGCGTCGCCGAGCAGGCGCCCCTGCGCCTCGACGGAGATTCCCTCCATGGAGGCTCCCATCAGCCGGTCCAGCAGCGGCAGCGCGCGCGCCGGGGGCAGGCGCGGGAGCGTGTCCAGCAGGCCTCCCAGGAGCCGCTGCCGCTCGAGCGCGGCCAGCTTCGGGGCAGTGGCCTTCGCCGTGAGCGCCTCGACCTGGGCGGCCACCTGGCCCGCATCCTTTATATCCCGCAGCGCCGCGAACTCCTCGCCGCGCAAGTCGAGCGAGCCGCGTCCGAAGGCGCGCGCCGGGTCCAGCCGCTCGCTGGGCTCCAGCAGCGCGGACGACTGCCGCAGCCGGTCCACCTTGTAGCGCTGGAAGGTGTTCAGCAGGTTCAGCTCGGCGGCGATGTCCGGTGGCAGCGGCGTCTCCGGCGGCTGCCCCTCCAGCGCCTGCGCCACGCGCGCGCCGTAGGCCCGCGAGAGGAAGCCGTGGATGGGCTCCCGCGCGTCGAGTGCCCCCGCCGCGGCGGCCGCCAGCGCGCGCGCCCGGTCCGCCTGTCCCAGCCGTGCCAGGCCGCAGGCGAAGACGAAGCGCACATAGGCCTGGGTGAGGGCGGGCGGGGCCTCGATGGACGAGCGGCGGCGCGTCGTGGTCTCGAAGCGCTCCAGCAGGGCCTCCAGCTGCCCCACGAGGCGCGGCGCATGGGCCGCGTCCGTGCCGGCGCGGAGGAATCCGGGCACGTCGCGCGCCAGGGACAGGCCGCGCTGGAGCATGCCCAGCAGCCGGTCCCCCGCGCGTGCGAGGCCCAGCGGGTCTCCTCCCGCGAGCCGGTCCAGCGAGGCCCGCGCCAGCCACAGCGAGCGCACGTCCAGCCCCGCGTCGTGCCGGTCCAGCCAGCGCTGGAGCGAAGGCACGTCGCCGGGCGCCGCGCCGCCGGGCACCAGCACCGCCCGCACCAGGTGGCTCGCGAGCGCCCGCACCTCGTCACCGGACGGTGTCGCACGGGCCAGCAGCTCGGCGGGGGAGGGCGCGCCGTCCGACTCGGCCTCGGCCCAGCGCTCGGCCAGCTCGGTGGCGTCGCTGCCCGCCGCGTCCCACAGGGCCCGCGTCCAGCACAGGCCCGCGTCGCGCCTGCGCCCCAGCCGTCCATTCAGCTCTGCCAGACGCACCCAGAGCTGCCGCCGCTCGGGCGCGTCCGCTGGCGCATCCAGCGCGAGGAAGGACTTCTCCAGCGTGGCCAGCTCCTGCTCGGCGGCGCCGAGCTGCGCGGGCGTGAGCGGGGCCAGCCGCGCGCGCGAGGTCGAGGCCTGGGGGGCGCGCGCCGAGGGCGCCGCCGTCGGCGTCGGAGGCGGCGTGGCCGGGGTGGCCACCAAGCGACGGGAGCGGCGCGTCCGAGACTCCTTCTCGTCGTCCTCCGGCTCGGTCTTGGGCTGGGGCGAGGTCAACCACTCGCCTCCGGCGGCCTCGAAGGCGTCGAAGTCGAAGGTTGCACCGCGCACCCACGGCTCCAGCGCGGCGGCGCCGGTGTCCACCACGTAGTCCACCCAGGCGTCGAGCGGCTGGAAGGCCGACTCGGGCAGGCGCTCGGCGCGGAAGCCTCCGCCGCCCGTGGGGTGCAGCCAGGTGACGGTGTCGGCCTTCGGCACCAGCAGCGCGCGCAGCCTGTCGCGGCGCACGGGCGGCTCCAGCAGCCCGTCGCAGGGCAGGTAGAGGTCCGTGAGCTGTGGCAGCGGCGCGTAGGACATGCCGGACAGGCCCAGCTCGGGAGGCCGCTCCCTGCCGGCCCGCGCGCGGAGGACGATGCACGGCGACTCCGGTGGGCCGGCCACGGCGAAGCGCAGCTGCGCCAGCAGCGCCTCCGGCAGCGTGTGCACCAGCGACTCCACCTGCGCCAGCGCGTTGTCGCGCAGCACCCAGAGGCTCGCGGGCTCGGTGCGGGCCGCGCGGGTGAGCCGCAGCGGCACCGCGAGGCGTCCTTGCGCGGCACGGGGCGTCCAGTCCTCCGCCGGCTCGGGCAGGCGCAGGTCGGTGAGCTGGTAGAGGTCCGTCCACGGCCCGTCCGGCGCCGTCAGCCACCGCCCGTCGCCGGGGATGAGGAGCAGCGAGCCCGGCGCGGGCTGGAGCGTGCGCGCGAGCGGGTGCGTGTGTCCCAGCTCCACCCAGACCGAGTGCTGTCCCGGCACCGCGGGCACGAAGGCGCGCAGGCCACCCGTGCGGTCCAGCGCGCCGGTGAGCGTGAAGTAGGGCGGCGCCACCGCGCGCAGCAGCGCCCGCCGCGCGTCCGGGTGGCCCTTGCCTCCGCCCGCGGTACACACCTCCTGCCGGTCGCACCCCAGGCGCAGCATCTCCCCCGCCAGCGGCAGCAGCGCCTTCGCGTCCGAGGGCAGGAAGAGCACCGGCCCCACGGGCGCGGCGTCGAGCGGCACGCGGCGCGGGGCAATCAGCTCCGCCCAGCAGAGCACCGGCGTGGAGGCCTCCGCGTCCTGGGCGCTGACGCCGAACGACGTCAGCGCCTCGCGCGCGGCCTTCCCGAGGGCCACGCCAGGAGTGACGTGGAGCACACCCTCCGCGGTGCGGCGGTAGCGCGCCGGCGCGGACTGCACTTCAGGAGGGACGAGACCGGAGGTGAGCGCGAGCCGCAGCGCTTCCTCGCTGGGGAAGACGAGCGTGGACATCACATCAGGCCTTCTGGCCCACCTTGCCGGAGACTTCCCCGGCGAGCGCGTCCGGGCCGCTCCCGTATTGGATGATGACGTCCGTCGTGGGCTGACCCATGTCCGGAGCATAGAGCAGGAAGGGGACGGGGAGCAGGTGCGCCTGTCGCCGGACGCAATGCCCGGCTGCCCCAGCCTTCGCGGGCTTTCCGGCCCTCACGGAAGCGCACTCCAGGCTTTGACGGGGCGGACACATGGTCTATATGGCGTGAGAATGATTCGCAGAATCGAAATTGTGCCCTGCCCCGCGCAGGAGCGCTTCGACTTCACCGTGAGCCTCGGCTGGACGAAACCGTGAGCAGACCTGACCGTCGTTCCCTTCCTCTCGTCGCGATTCTCTCCGCCCTCGTCGTGCTGGCCGTGGTGTGGGTGGGCGTGAAGTTCCAGCGTCCTTCCGCTCCCGAGGCTCCCGAGGCCCAGGCCGGTGCGAGCCCTCCGGCCGCCGCGGAGGGCCGCACGGTCTCCCATGCCCAGGGCACCACCGTCGTCCCGCTCAATCCCCGAAGGGTCATCGCCTTCGACCTGGTGGCCCTGGACATCCTCCAGGCCCTGGAGGTGGACGTCCTCGGCGTCGCGGGGGACCAGTTTCCCGAGCACCTCGCGCGGTACCGCGACGCGAAGTACCTGCGCATGGGGACGCTGTTCGAGCCCGACTACGAGGCCATCCACGCCGCGCGCCCGGACCTCATCATCACCGGCGGCCGCTCCAGCGCGAAGTACGCGAACCTCTCCCGCCTCGCGCCCACCGTCGACCTGCCGATGAGCGGGAAGGACTACCTGGCCACGGTGGTCGCCAACACGGAACTGCTGGCCGGCATCTTCGGCAAGGAAGCGAAGGCCCAGGCCCTGGTGGCGGAGCTGCGCCAGTCCATTGCAACGCTCAAGGAGACGACGGCGGGCCGGGGGCGGGGGCTGGTGGTGCTCGTCACCGGCGGCCGCATGAGCGCCTATGGCCCGGGCTCGCGCTTCGGCGTCATCCACGACGACTTCGGCATCCCCGTTGCCGCCGAGGGGCTCAACCCGTCGCTGCACGGCGAGGTCATCGGCTCGGAGTTCATCCGCGAGAAGAACCCCGACTGGCTCTTCGTCATCGACCGCGACGCGGCCATGGGCCAGCCGGGAGGAGGCGGCGCCCGCCAGGTGCTGGACAACGAGCTGGTCCACCAGACCTCGGCCTGGCAGAAGGGGCAGGTCGTCTACCTGGACCCGGGGACGTCCTACCTCGCCGGCGGCGGCATCCAGGCAGTCAGGCACATGCGTGACCAGGTCGCGAGCGCCTATGCGCGCGCGGGCTCGTCAGGCACACCGACGCCGTGACGCGTCCGCTCATCGCCGCGGTCGTCCTCGCCGTGCTGGCCGGGGTCAGCCTCCTCATCGGCGCCAGTCACGTGTCGTGGGACGCCGTGTTCTCCCCCGGCCCGGATGACCGTGCCGTGCAGGTGCTGGTCATCAGCCGCGTGCCGCGCATGTTCGCCATCATGCTGGCGGGCACGTCGCTAGGGGTGGCGGGCCTGCTCATGCAGATGATTGCGCGCAACCGCTTCGTGGAGCCCACCACGGCGGGGACGGCGGAGTCCGCGAGCCTCGGCCTGCTGGCCGCCACCCTGCTGGCCCCGGGCCTGCCGGTGCTCGGGAAGATGCTGGTCGCCACGCTCTTCGCCCTGGGGGGAACGGCGCTGTTCCTGCTCGTGCTGCGGCGCCTTCCGCTGCGCTCGGCGCTGCTCGTCCCGGTGGTGGGGCTCGTCCTGGGGAGCATCATCGACTCGGCGACGACGTTCTTCGCGTACCGGTACGACCTGCTGCAGTCCGTCAACGCGTGGACCACGGGCGACTTCTCCACCGTCCTGCGCGGGCGGTACGAGCTGCTCTGGGTGACGCTGGGGCTGACCTGTGTCGCGTACGTCGCCGCCGACCGCTTCACGGTGGCGGGCATGGGAGAGACGTTCACCACCAACCTCGGGCTGAACTACCCGCGCATCATCGCGCTCGGGCTCGTCATCGTCGCCCTGGTCACCGCGATGGTCGTCGTCACCGTGGGGATGATTCCGTTCCTGGGCCTCATCGTGCCCAACCTCGTCACCCGGCTCATGGGCGACAACGCGCGCCGCTCCATTCCCTGGGTCGCGGTGACCGGCGCCGGGTTCGTGCTGCTGTGCGACATCATCGGGCGCGTGGTGCGCCACCCCTACGAGATTCCGGGAGGCACAATCGCTGGCGTCATCGGCAGCGTCCTCTTCCTGTACCTCCTGCTGAGGAGGGGCGCCCGTGTCGGCTAGCGCCAGCGCAGGGGTCGCCAGGCCCGAGCGCACGCTGCTGGTGCTCGGAGGCGTGACGCTGGCCTGCGCCGCCCTGTTCATGCTCGTCGACGCGGGCGGCCAGTGGGACTTCATTCTGCCGTTCCGGGCGCGGAAGCTCGCGACCGCGGTGCTGGTCGGCTACGCCATCGCGGTGTCCACGGTGCTGTTCCAGACGGTGACGGGCAACCGCGTGCTGACGCCCGCCATCATGGGGTTCGACTACCTCTACGTGCTCATCCAGACGTGCCTGGTCTTCGTCCTCGGGTCCACCACGGTGGCGGGGCTGGACCCATGGCTCCTATTCGGCGTGGAGGTCACCCTGATGGTGATCTTCTCCGCGCTGGTGAACGGGTGGCTGTTCGGCGTCGTCCAGGGCAGCGTCCACCTGCTGCTGCTCATCGGCGTGGTCCTGGGCGTGTTGTTCCGGAGCCTGGCGAGCTTCCTCCAGCGCGTCATCGAGCCCAACGAGTTCGTCTTCCTGCAGGACCGGTTCTTCGCGAGCTTCAACGACCCCGAGCACGGGCTGCTGCTCGTCGCAGGAGGGCTGACGCTGGGCGCCACGGTGCTGGGCTTCCGGCTGCTGCGGGCCTGCGACGTCCTGGTGCTGGGCCGGGAGGTGGCCATCAACCTGGGTGTGGACTACTCGAGGACGGTGGCGTGGGTCCTGGCCCTGGTGGCGGTCCTGGTCTCGGTGTCGACGGCCCTGGTGGGCCCCGTGACGTTCCTCGGCCTCCTGGTCGCCAACCTCGCCTATTCCGTGACGAACACGTACCGGCATGCGCTCGTCCTGCCCGCCGCCGCGCTCATCGCCGCCATTGCCCTGGTCTCAGGGCAGTTCGTCCTGGAGCGGGTCTTCGGGCTCGACACCAACCCGCGGGTCATCATCGAGTTCCTGGGGGGCCTGGTGTTCCTCGCGCTGCTCATGAGAAAGGCCACGAGATGATCGAGGCGAAGAACGTCACCAAGCGCTACGGCGACACGCTCGTGGTGGACGGCGTCAGCCTGCGGCTTCCGGTGGGCGGCATCACCTCCATCATCGGACCCAATGGGGCCGGCAAGTCGACCCTGCTGTCGATGGTGAGCCGGGTGCTGCCCATGTCGTCGGGGACGGTGCTGGTGGACGGCCTGGACGTCACCACCACGTCCGGGGACGTGCTCGCCAAGAGGCTGGCCATCCTGCGTCAGGACAACCACCTCACCGCGCGGCTGACGGTGCGGGAGCTGGTGACGTTCGGCCGCTATCCGCACTCCAAGGGACGGCCGACGGTGCAGGACCGGGAGCACGTGGAGCGGGCCATCGAGCACATGGGGCTCGGGGCGCTGGCGGAGCGGTTCCTGGACGAGCTGTCGGGCGGCCAGCGCCAGCGGGCCTTCGTGGCGATGGTGCTCTGTCAGGACACGGACTACGTGCTGCTGGACGAGCCGCTCAATGGCCTGGACCTGAAGCACGCGGTGGGCATGATGAAGCAGCTGAGGCATGCAGCCGACGTGCTCGGAAAGAGCGTCGTGCTGGTGCTGCACGACATCAACTTCGCGTCCTGCTACTCCGACCACATCATCGCGATGCGCGACGGGAAGGTGGCGTTCCAGGGGCGCGCGGAGGACATCATGCGTTCCGAGGTCCTCCGCGCCGTCTACGAGCTGGACATCACCATCCAGCGGATTGATGGCGACTGGATTGCCACGCACTACCGCTGAATCGCCACGGAGGTGACCACGTCATTCCAGGCGCTGCCCACGTTGCTCAGCTGGGTGGACGTGCTGAAGCAGCGGCCGGTCAGGTCGGGGTGCTCGCAGAAGGTCGCCAGGTAAGGGCCCAGGATGCGGATGGAGGACAGGCTGTCGTCGAAGCCGACGCTCCCGAGGTGGGCCACGTTCGAGGTCAGGCGCAGCACGTTGCCCTCGAAGTTCACGTGCTCGTAGAGGTACACACCGTCCTGCGCGGAGTACCCCTGGACGGCGTAGGTGTAGTCGCCCAGCGTGAGCTTGGCGGCCATCCCGTAGTCCGAGTACGCCCAGTTGCTCAGCCCGCCGGGGGCCTGCTTCACCACCACGGACCAGCTCTGGAAGGGGAAGCGTGCCTTCACCCGGTTGAAGAGCTGGGTGGCCCGGTCCGCCGAGCTCCCCGACAGGCTGGACAGCTGCCCATTCACGTAGCCCTCCAGGTAGCTCCTGCTGACCGCGCTCGTCACCGTGCGCGAGGTGAAGGCGAGGTGGGTGTAGCCATCCATGGAGTCAGACTGGAGGAAGGTCCCGTCGTAGTTCATCCAGGCTCCCCAGCTCTGCTTCAGGGCCATCACATGCCAGTTCCGTCCGGGCGCGGCGTTGTGGACGAAGGCATGCACTCCGTTCCAGCGGTTCTCGGCATTGCCCCCGAGGGTGTAGGAGATGTTCCTGAAGATGGTGGAGAGGTCGGCGGGCAGGCTGCTCGAGGCGGGCAGCAGCCGGTAGTTGAGGGCCAGGATGGCGTCGACGAGCCCCGCGCCAGGAAAGTCCATCATCAGGATTCCCGCACGCTGGACGTTGGCGCCCACCAGGTAGTCGATAGCGAAGTCATTGACGCCGCGGGCCACCGAGCCCGCTCCGCCCGCCACCACGTAGGGGAAGGCCCCCGCGGACGAGCCACTCAGGAAGTTCACATACAGCGTGGACGGGGAGCCCGTGTTCGTCCTCTCCAGGTGGGCGCGGACCTTGTTCCACTTGTCGTCGATGTCGAAGACGGTGGACACGGTCCAGTCATCCTGGAGGTCCAGGGCCGACCAGCGGATGCCGTAGGCGCCGCCAGCGAAGTCGTCCAGGATGACGATCTTCCCGCGCGCCTCTCCCAGGGTGGGGACGTGGCTCCCCCTCCAGATGTACGGCGAGAAGGCGGGCTGGTCCCGGTACCACTCGAAGGTCTGGGCGAAGGTCCGCGTGACGTTCTCCTCCGTATGCTCCTTCTTCACGCGCATCACGAGCGTCTCGCGAGGGTTCGCGTTCAGGAACTGGATGGCGGTGTTCAGGACATCCGTGAAGTTGACGTTCAGGTAGACGACGCCGTGGTGGATGGCGAAGGCGTTGTCGATGTGGCGGCAGCGGATGTCGAGCGCCCGGATGCCCGCGTCGAGCTGGGCGCGCAGGTTCAGGGACTGCGTCTGGGTCAGGTCTCCTCCTGCGTTGGTGAACGCCATGGTGTCGTGCGTTCCGGGCAGGGACATGGCCGCGAGGCTCGTCGAGTCCGGGAACGCGGCCATCCAGCTCGGGTGGCTCGTCTCGATGCTGCCCGAGTGGTTGTAGTAGCGCCCGCCCGCGGAAGCGGGCAGGGCCAGGGTGAGCAGCCCGAGGACGAGGAACAGCGCCGCGTCTCGCGGGCGTACGGCGGGGCGGGGGTAGGGGCTCATGGAGCTGTCCTACTAGGAATCCATGCAACTCCGGAAGTTCATGGCCCATGTTTTCCTTCGCGCCGTGGTTATCGAGAGGAGAGGAGGTGGAGGATGCACGAGCGAGGCGAGGTCCCCCTGTTCCGGCTCGAGGCGGCAAGCGGCCCTCCGCGTGGCACGCTGGACGCGTGGCAGCGGCGCGACATGCTGGTGGCCCTGCTGCACCCCGGCTGTGACGTGTGCCAGGCGCTGCACCGGGCGCTCCAGGAGCGCGCTCCGGGGCTGCGCAAGGAGGAGGCCGAGGTGATGACGGTGGTGCCCCCGGGACGTGAGGGCGTGCCGGTGCCTCCGGGGGCCCTGGTGGACGTGGAGGGCCGGGTGTCCTACGCGCTGGCGGAGGTCTTCGGAGGCCAGGGCCGCCTCGGCGTGGCCAGCCGCTTCGGCGGGCTGTACGCGGCGGTGGACCTCCACTCCGGCACCCCGCAGCGCGTGCTGGACGAGGCGCTGGCGTGGCTGGACCTGGCGCAGCGGCAGTGCGGCGAGTGTCAGGCCCCGCTGGCCTGGGACTGACGCGGCGGGAGGCGCATCGCGCCGGGCCCTCGCGAGCCCGGCGCCGGTGCATCTTCATGAGGCGGGCACCGGCAGTCCGCTCCGGTGCTCGCGCAGGGCCTTGCTCAGGCCTTCGGCATGGCCGGGCCCCTGGCCGTGGGGAGGATGTTCTGGTTCACATGGAAGAGGTTGTCCGGGTCGTAGCGGTCCTTCACCTGCACCAGCCGGGCGTAGTTGTCCCGGTACGTCGCCTGCACCCGCTCCTGGCCCTCGTCCATCATGAAGTTCACGTAGGCGCCGGCCTCTGAGTAGGGGTGCAGCGCGTCCCAGTACTCCTTCGCCCAGGTGGTGATTGCCTGTGCCTTTTCCGGCGAGGGGTCCACGCCGACGATGACCTCGGCCCAGCGTGCATCCCGGTAGCTGAACGCGGTGTCTCCGGGCGCCACCCGGTGCACCGCCCCGTCGATGGGATACAGGTGCATGGTGGAGTGCATCGTCGGCAGCCGCTCGGCGAACTCCGCGTGCCGGGCGATGGCCTCGTCCTTCAGCTCCCGCACGAAGTCCGCGCGCCAGTACCACTGCAGGCCCGGTGGGTAGAGCCCATCGAAGACGCTCTGCAGGACGGGGAAGGGCATGGGGTGCACGCCATGCAGCGCTGGGGAGAGCGCGCGCACCGGCGCGAACACCTCATCCGCGCGCGCCGGGTCCCCGGTGTAGCACCACACCACCGCGCACATCTTCTTCAGGTGCAGCTCCTTGGGGAACGGGGCCACGGGCGGGACGGTCATGAAGGCGAAGAAGCCGTTGAGCTCCTCGGGTGCGGCGGGGAGGAACTCGCGGTACCACTGCATCACCTCCGTGGTGCGCTCCAGGGGCCAGAGGGTGGGGCCGCCGATGATGGTGTCCACCGGGTGGGCTCGGAACTGGAAGGAGGTGACGACACCGAAGTTGCCGCCACCACCGCGCACGGCCCAGAACAGGTCCGGGTGCTGCTCGGCGCTCGCGGTGACGAAGCGCCCGTCCGCGAGCACCAGGTCCACGGAGAGCAGGCTGTCGACGGTGAGGCCGAAGCGGCGCGAGAGATGGCCGATGCCTCCGCCCAGCGTGAGGCCGGCCACGCCCGTGGTGGAGATGATGCCCGAGGGGACGGCGAGGCCGAAGGCATGGGTGGCGTGGTCCACATCCCCCCAGACACTGCCGCCCGAGACGCGCACCGTGCGCGCGTTCGGGTCCACCCGGACGCCTCGCATGCGGGACAGGTCCACGACCACGCCTTCGTCGCACAGGCCGAGCCCGCCGCCGTTATGACCGCCGCCACGGATGGCGAGGGTGAGCCCCTGCTCGCGGGCGAGGTTGACGGTGGCGATGACATCCGCCACGTCGGTGCACCGGGCGATGAGCGCCGGGCGCTTGCGAATCATGGCGTTGTAGATGCGGCAGGCCTCTTCGTAGTCAGCGTCTCCCGGCCGGACGAGCCCACCGCGCAGCTGGGCTCTGAGTTGTTCCACCCGGTCGGGCGTCAGTCCCGAGGGTAGCCCTCCGCCGGGCTTGGCATGTTCACGCTGCGGGTCCACGGGCATGGTGCTCTCCTCCGCGAGGCCGCGGTAGAAGAGCCCCGCACCGTCCAAGCTAGGAACGGCTGGCGCGTGCAGCGCCCCTGCCAGGGCAGGCGGGCGGGACGGGGAGCCCCGGCTCGTGCCGGGTGGTGGCGGCAGGCGCAACGCTCGGCGGGACTGACGCCTTGGCCTGCGCTCCGCGGGGGCTCAGAGCGGCCGCGAGCGCCCGGCCTCGAGAGCGCCGACACGCACGTCAGGCCTTCTGACCCACCTTGCCGGAAGCCTCCTCGGCCACCGACGTGGGCTCGGCGGCCTGGCCGGCCGGGGTGTCTCGCTGGACGATGACGCGGCCGATTTCGGACGCCTTCAGCGTGCCGCCGGCGATGAGCTTGTCCACGAGGCGGCGGTGCTCCTCCTCGTGCTCCATGGGCAGCGCGTCCGAGTCACTCTCGTACTGGATGATGACGTCCTTGCGGCCCGTCGCCGGGTCTACTTGCAGCCGGAGGATGAGGCTAGCCATGGGCGGGCTCCTTCTTCTGCGCCGCCGCGGCGGGCGCCAGGTGGGTGAAGGCCTCGCGGTCCAACACCTTGCGTTCGATGAGCAAGTCCCGCAGCGCCATGAGCCGCGCCTTCTCACGCTGGAGGATGTCGCGCGCCCGGGTACGCTGCTCCTCCAGCACCACCTGCACCGCGGCCTCCAACGTGCTGCGCGTGGAGTCGGAGAGGGCGTGCCGGTCGGCCTCGCGTCCTGGAGCATCGAAGCGCCGCACCGGCACCCCGTCGCCGCCCATGCCCAGCTCCTCCACCAGCTCGCGGGCAATCTCCGTGGCACGGGCGAGGTCGTGCGCGCTGCCCAGGGACAGGTCGTCCAGCAGCAGCGCCTCCGCCTCGCGGCCTCCGAAGAGCATGCAGATGCTGTCCAGCAGCTGCCCGCGCGTGACGACGTAGCGGTGCGCCGGGTCCGCGTACTTCACGTGGCCCAGCGAGCCGGCCAGGTCCCCGCGGATGCTGATGCGGTCGATGGCGGGCGCATGCGGGCAGAAGAGAGCGCACACCGCGTGGCCGGCCTCGTGCGTGGCCACCACCTTCTCCTCCGCGGGCGTGAGCTCCGGCCGGTCGAGGAAGTCGGAGAGGGCGCTCTCCACGTCCACCGCCTCGGTGGATGTCTGCTTTGCTTCGCGCAGCCGGCGCCGGGCCAGGGCGCGGCACAGCGCCTGGATGTGGTCGCCGGAGAAGCGCGTGCCGGTGCCCTCCACCAGGTCGCCCGTGCGCTTCACCGCGTAGTCCAGGGCGCGCTCCGTCATGCCCAGGCCCAGCTTCTTGTCGTAGATGGACAGGATGGCGCGGCGGTCCGCGCTGTTGGGGTAGGGGATGCACAGCTGGAACTCGAAGCGGCCGGGCCGCAGGAGCGCCGGGTCCAGCGACTCCATGAAGTTGGTGGTGCCCACCACGAAGACCAGCTCCTCCTTGCGGAAGCCGTCCATCTCCGTGAGGAGCTGGTTCACCATGGAGTGCTCCACGCCGGAGCCGGTGAAGGTCCCACGCGCGGCGGCGAAGGAGTCCAGCTCGTCGAAGACGATGATGCTGGGCGCGGCCTGCCGGGCACGCACGAAGATCTGCCGCAGGTTCTCCTCGCTCTCGCCCACCCAGCGGCTCTTCAGCTCCGGGCCGCTCACCACCTGCACCGCCGCGCCCAGCGAGGACGCCATGGCCTTGGCGAACAGCGTCTTGCCGGTGCCCGGCGGGCCCCAGAAAATCATCCCGCGCGGCAGCAGCCCCTCCACGCGCTTCACCGCTTCGGGGTCGCTCAGCGTGTCCTTGTGCGCGAGCACGTCCAGAATCTCGCGCTGGAGCCGCTCCTTCACCTTGGCGTAGCCGCCGATGTCCGCGTTCAGGTCCATGTCCGGCACGCTGAGGTTGCCGGTGAGCGTGGCGGTGCGCAGTTGCGCGTACGCGGGCCTCGGGTCCGCGGGGTAGTCCTCGCCCGTAATCGCGCCCAGCAGCCGGCGCAGGCGCACGGCGTTGACGCCAGAGACGTGCTTGTAGAGCGTGTACGGCAGCAGGCCCCGGCCGAACTTGCGGCACTCGCGCTGGGTGATGAGGTAGCGCAGACGGTCGCGCCCCACGCCGAGGATGCTCTCCTTGTGCGGGAAGAGGTTCTCGATGACGCGGGGCACCGCGAAGGACGGGTCCTTGAAGCCGACCCAGACCATCTCGGGGTTCTCGTACAGGAGTGGAATCACCTCGCGCGCCTCGGAGGTGAGGCCGCCGCTGCTGGTGGTGAGCAGGTCCAGGTGGGGCAGCACGACGATGCGCTCCCGCACCGCGCCGCGCACCGCGTCCCGGAGCTGGCCGATGAGCGTGGCCATCATGCTGGGCGGGGGCATGCCCGGAGGCGGCTCCTGCGCGGCGCGGCCGTCCAGGTAGAGGAACTGCTTGCCGTCCTTCTTCAGCCTGTCTCGCAGGCACTTGTAGAAGTAGGGCGTCAGCTCCTTGTCGGCCTCAATCATCACCGGCAGGCCGCGCAGCAGCGCCTCACAGACGCGGCCCAGCTCGGCGGGGTAGGCGGCCTCCACGGCGGCGAAGGCCGACAGCTCGGTGGGGAGCGACTCCTCGGGGACGCGCTGGCTCATACGCGCACCTTGATGGTGAGCGAGCCGGTGGCGGCGTCCTCGTGAATCTCCTCCACGGTGCCGAGCTGCCGCGCACGCGTCTTCAGGGCCTCGGCCGTCACCTTGTTCGCCACGGCGTCCAGCTCCGACTTGAGGTCGCGCAGCCGGCCCTCCAGGCGGCGGGTGAGCTGCTCGCGCAGGCGCTCGGAGGCATCCTCCGCCTCGTTCTCCAGCCGTGCGAGTGCCTTCGCCCGGGCTTCCTCCCGGGCCGCTTCCATCTCGGCCGGGC
This sequence comes from Pyxidicoccus xibeiensis, assembly GCF_024198175.1. Taxonomy (NCBI): domain Bacteria; kingdom Pseudomonadati; phylum Myxococcota; class Myxococcia; order Myxococcales; family Myxococcaceae; genus Pyxidicoccus; species Pyxidicoccus xibeiensis. The sequence goes on along the minus strand of NZ_JAJVKV010000010.1, from coordinate 254,661 downwards.
TGCCCACGACCTTCTCGCCCCGGGCCGTGAGCTCCACCTGGGCCTGCTCCGCGAGGGTGACGCTCACCTCGCCGGTGGTGACGTCCACGGCGATGCGGACCCCGTCCGACTCGGTGCGCACGGCGACGTCGCCGTCACGGGTGAAGCCGCGGCCCGCCAGCTCCTCCGCGAGCAGTCCGGCCAGCTCCTCGCGAGACAGCAGGGGAAGCAGCTCCAGCTTGGAGCAGATGCCGTCCTCGGCCTGCACCACGCGGTTGAGGGACTCGGAGACGGAGACTCGGTAGGCGCGGCTCATGGAGTGCTCCCGGTGGAAGGAGGGGGAAGGGTAGCGGGAAACGCGCCAGCGGTCGTGAGCGAGGTGGACAGCTCCCGCTCCAGGTCCGCGGCGCGGCGGAAGCCGGGCTCACCGAAGGCGCTCCACTCGGACAGGAGGAGCTGGGCGGCTTCGTAGCCGTCGTCGAAGAAGCGCACGGCGCGGTGCTCGGCGTCCCAGCGTGACAGCCGGCTCAGCGAGCGGAGGAAGGCCCCGGAGGCCCTGGCGGCTTCGGCCCGCTTGCCCAGGGAGGCCGTGAGGGACAGGCCCTCCACCCAGCGGGACGCGGGCTGGTCCATCAGGGGACGGGCTGCCTCGACGAGGAAGCCCGCGAGCTCCCGGCGTCCGGCGGCCTCCACGGCGTCGAGGAACGCGGACAGCACGGCCTCCTGCGCGGCGCCGAGTGCCATCCCCTCCGCGGGGTCGACGATGAAGCGCTTGGACTCCTCCACCTTGCGCCAGCGGTGCGCGAGGTCCCCACGCAGGGCGTCCAGCAGCCAGCCTCCGCCCGCGAGCAGTGGGGCGAAGTGCTTCGCGCTGAAGCTCGGGGGCGGCACGTCGAGCAGCTCGGGGAAGCCGAGCCTGCAGAGCGCGGAGCCGCGGAAGAGGGCCTGGGCGCCGACGGACTTCGCGCACGGCGTCCCGGCGACGAGCCGGCACGTCAGGTAGAGGAACAGCTCGTCCGCGACGGTGGGGAGCTCGGAGACGGTGAGCTGCTTGCAGCCGTGTTTCACCAGCGGCTGCTCCACGAGCCAGCGCAGGGTGTGGATGCACAGGGGAGAGAAGTGCAGCGCGGGCGGTGGGTACCGCTCCCAGAGGCGACTGGAGCGCTCCTGTCCGCCGTCGAGGTAGCGCTGCTTGCGCCAGCCGCCGCACCGGGCGAGGGCGAGGACACTGCCCTTGGACAGGGTGTCTTGCAGGACGTGGAGGGCGCCGGGGCTCAGCTTCTCGGGGACGGTGTGGCGGTCGCGGAGCACATCCTCGACGGGGGCGTACTGTCCCAGGCCGATGATGGCGCGGGTGAGCGTGAGCAGGTCGTGCTCGGCGTTGGCGACGTGAATCATGGGCGGAGCCGGTCGGCGAGCTCGGGCCAGCCGTTGATGATGAGCTTGCCTTCGACGAAGTGGACTTCCGCGGTGTTGGGCGCGGTGAACTGCGCCTCTTCCGGCGCATAGCGCGCGGTGAGGAAGTGCATGACCTGGTTGCGCGAGCCAATCCAGCGGCGCTGTGTCTCGGGCTGGTCCTTCTCGAAGCGGCCGTCGACGAGGAGGTCGAGGGTGGCGAGCAGGCGCTCGACGTCGGGCCGGGTCTGGGCCTTGAGCTCCGCGAGCGTGTAGCCGCTGAAGACCATGACGCTCAGGCCGGCGGCGCGCACGCGCTCACAGAGGTCAGCGAGGGGGCTGGGCTGGGAGAAGGGCTCGCCACCCAGGATGGAGAGGCCCTCGATGCCGGGGGTAGACAGGACTCGCGCGGCGAGGTCGTCCACGGACATGACGGTGCCGCGCTCGAAGGCGAACATCTCCGGGTTGCAGCAGCCCGGGCAGCGCAGGGCGCAGCCCTGGACCCACAGCGCGAAGCGGTGGCCGGGGCCTTCAGCCTCGGTGCGGGGGACGACTTGGGCCACCCGGAGGACCGGACTCCCGGGGGCGATGGATTCGGCCGTGGACATGGAGGCCACCGCAGCATGCCAGGAGCGGCCGGGGTGGGGGAGGGGTGGAGTGTCTCTGCTTGAAGGTGGGGAGTGACAGGGTGCGGAGGGGGGAGGGTGCCTGCCTAGCTGGAGGCAGGCCTTCCTCTCAGGCTCTATCGGCATCTTGAAGCGCTTTCGAGGCCTATACCTCCGTGAACGACATTCCGGTGGTCCCAATGCGCTCCAATGCTGACTTGATTTCCTCCGAAACAATAAGAGCGATGGCCCATCCCCATGGCCGAAACACCTTCGCCGCGCCTACTTTCGCGCTATCGATCCGCATCCCGTAGACGTCCCGATACTGCCCGACCTTCTCAGGTCGCCCATCCTCCGGCCTCCAAAGCTCAACCTCTTTACACGCCGCATCGTTGATGCAACGAATGAGCTTCGCAGCCACGAGAATGCAGAACTGATCAGGCTGACCCGCGATGTCCACCGGTAAGATCTGCACGTCGCTAGCAGCTATTTCCGTAAGTAGGGAAGCGACCCTGATGTGTACGACCGGAGTCGAGAGGCCCGCCAGGGTGAAGTCAAACGCCTTTCCAGGAACGTCAATGGGAATCCTCAAGCGCCCTGGATTGGGAATCAGTTGTCCCTTCTTGAAGATCCAAGGATCGGCCACTTCGCGGCCCCGCGGGTCAGTGGGAATGCCGAGGGACCACCGTCCCGGCAGGCTCATATCGGCGGAGAGCTCGAAGTACCGTTTTGGCATGCTGACCATTCTGGGCCTCTAGGAGCGCGTTACGAGCTTGTTCAGCTCAGTGCCTGGTGTGGAAATCTGCCTCGCCAGCCTCTTGAGTTCCGATGTTAGCGCCTCGCGGCATTGCCGCATGCTGCGGCAATCCTCTGTTGCTTCGGTCAGACGGTTGAGGATTCGTTGATGGTACTCCTGCGGATGCGGCCCCTTATGGCCCTTGACGTTGATGATGTTGGCCGGATCGTTCAACGACATGCCCGCCTTGTCGAAAACCTTTTGGAATAGGGGCGACCATGGGCCACCATTCTTATCGGAGTCCCACCACTTGTCCGTCGCGATGTGGTGATCGTGGCCCTTCGCGTCCACCGGGCCGACCGCCGCTCCGTCCATACCCCGCGCCGTCGTGGAGACCGCGCCCGAGGCGAGCGCCATGGTGACCGCTTCACCCGTCACCGTCACAGCCTGCACTTCGCCCACGGCGGACAGCACGATGCCCGCGCGGGAACCAGCCTGCATGGATGCTTGCGCCGAGCCGGGCAGCGTCGGCACCTTGCCCGCGAACCCTGCCGCCGTGTTCCCGATGGCCACCGTGGCGAACAGGGCGAATGCGCGCGCCGCGTTCCTCCCCATCACCTTCCCGTACTGCTCACCAGCGTCGCGGAGTTCGTCAAAGGTGCGGGCCCGATCCGCCTCTTCCACCAGCCGCCGGAAGCCCGCTATCAGGCCCCAGAACGTGTCCACGCCCAGGTAGACAACCAAGGTAGCTGTCATGACAGCAGCCAAGCCCTTGCTCACCGGCTCGGGCACCGTCCATAAGATTAGATACAGCGTGCCCGTCCACAACGCCGCCGCCAGCATGGCATGTGGGTCGGCCATTTCCTTGAACGCGTCCAACATCTCTTCGTTCACCGCGTCTTGGGCGAGCGCCATGGCTAGCGCGTAACGACCATCCCCGTTCACCGTGGGACCCTCTGCCAGCAAGTGCAGGCAATCTCCCCTCCTCCCGGTACGCTCGCACCAGCGCAGGTAAGCGCGCGTCAGTTCCAAGTCCACTTCGGAGGGCTCCCCCTCCACGTGCTCGCCCGGCCCAAGCGGCGTGACCCGGCGGGTGCGCGCATCGAAGAGGTACGTTCCCCCACGCGAGTCCATCTCGAACAGCAGCCGGGCGGCCTCTTGCGGGTGCGCCGGAGGCCGCCGGGCTCGTGCATGCTCGGACAGGGCCTCTTTGAATTCGTCCTCTTCCAACTCAACGGGCCCGGCTTCGTCGGTGCGAGGGGTGAAGGTGAGAGCCTCACCCCGGTCCGTCTCCAATCGCACCACACGGGCCGTGGCGCAGCCGGTCAGCAGGGGCAAGAGCAACAACACAACGGCGCGATGCAGTCTCATGGGCACTCTCCAGGCAATGGGCTCCGCGTGCTCCGAGCCACACAAAGGCCAAGAGGAAGGATGACACTGTGGCTGACGACGCAGCGGAACCTGTCAACGCGAGTGAGACAGTGAGTTCGTGAGATTACGGCGCAGCCTCCTGTGGGATGGCCAGCCGGTCGAGGATGGCGTCGGCCAGCGTCCCGTCGCCGATGACTGCGTGCCAGTCCGAAGGACCTGCCGGAGCTGCTGGAACTCCAGATTGAACCTCACGGGCGACTGCACCGGGACTGCATTCCGCCGGATGCGCCGCCACCCTGCGAAACCTGTGGCTGGGTGTATTTCCGGCTGCCGGATGAACCCATCCTGGATGCGGCGTCCCTGCCCTCGGAACTGGACCTGTTCCGGGTGGGTGACTACTCAACGGTGATTGTGGGGACCGAGCAATTCGTGGAGGCCGCGCGGCGCCTGGACCTGGCCGGCATGACGTTCCACGCGTTGCCTACGCGCTGAGCCGGAGTCACCGCGCATTGAACAACGGGTTGTATGTCTGATGGCCTCCACGAGGCGGTGCCCGCGCCCTACTCGGAGCGCAGGGCCACCAGCGGAGAGACGCGCGTGGCGCGGCGGGCCGGGACGTAGCAGGCGAACAGCGCGGCTGTGGTGAGCAGGAGCGAGGCGGCGGCGAAGGTCCACGGATCCGTGGGCGTCACGCCGTAAAGCCACTGCTCCAGCAGCCGGGTGAGGACGAGGGCGCCCACCACGCCAAGGCCCACGCCCACGCAGGTGCGGCGCACGCCCTGCCGGAGCACGAGCCACAGCACGTCCGACGCCTGGGCCCCCAGCGCAGTACGGATACCGAACTCGTGCGTGCGCTGCGCCACCGTGTACGCCATCACGCTGGACAGCCCGAGCAGCGTCAATACCAGCGCGACACCCGCGAACACGCCCAGCAGGAGCGTCACGAAGCGTTGGGGCAGGAGGGATGAGTCGATGAACGCCTCCACCGTCCGCACCCCCGCGAGCGGCACCCCCGCGTCCAGCGCGCGTACCTCGGCGCGCACGTCGGGCACGAGCGCCAGCGGGTCTCGCGACGTGCGCAGGATGACGGTCAGCGCATTGAGCGGGAACTGCAGGTGGGGCACATAGACTTCGGGTTCCGGCGCCGTACCCAGGCTCTCGTGCTTCACGTCCCGCACCACGCCGACGATTTCCTTCGGTGTGCCACCGCCCCAGCCCAGCTTCACGCGCTGGCCCAGGGGCTCTCGGCCCGCGAGGAAGCGGCGCACGAATGCCTCGTTCACCACCGCCACGGCAGGCGCCGACCGGTCGTCGCTCGCCACGAAGTCGCGCCCGGCGACACGCGGGATGCCCAGGGTTCGGAAGTAATCCTGGCCCACGAACCGCAGCCGCGAGGCGCTGTCCGCAGAGGCCGGTGCCCCTTCCACCTCCACGCTGGTGCCATTGTTCAACCCGCTCAGCGGAAGGAGCTCGGCGGTGCTCACCGCGGTGACGCCAGGCAGCCCCCGCAGCCGTTCCACCAGCGTCGTATAGAACTGCGAGACCTGCGCCGAGCGCATCGGGTAGCGGGAGACGGGCAGGTCCAGGTTCACCGTCAGCAGGCCACTGGAGGCGAAGCCCGGGTCCACGTGCGTGAGCCGCACCAGGCTGTTCATCAGCAGCGCCGCGCCCACGAGCAGCACCAGTGCGAGCGCGGTCTGCGCCACCACCAGCACCCCTCGCAGGCGCAGCATTGACCGACCTCCGGTGGCGCCCCGGCCCGCGTCCTTCAGTGCCTCGCGCAGCCCCGGCCCCGAGCCGCCGAGCGCCGGTGCGAGCCCGCAGCCGAGCGCCGTCACCAGCGACAGGAGCAGGGTGAAGCCCAGCACGACGCCGTCGACGCGCACCTCGTCCAGCCGAGGCACGTCGGCCGGGGCGAAGCCCAGAAGCAGGTCGACGCACCAGACGGAGAGCAGCAGCCCGAGCGCTCCGCCAAGACAGGAGAGCAGCAGGCTCTCGGTGAGCAGCAGCTGCACCACGCGGGCCCGGCTCGCCCCCAGCGCGAGCCGCACCGCCACTTCGCGCTTGCGCACCGTGGCCCGTGCGAGCAGGAGGTTCGCGACGTTGACGCAGCCGATGAGCAGCACGCACGCCACTGCGCCGAAGAGCAGCAGCAACACCGGCCGCACGGAGCCCACGAGCCGCTCCAGCCCGGGCACCACCCGCACGCCGGTGTACGCGCCCCAGTCCGTGTGAGTGCGGGCCACCTCCGCCGCTACGGCGCTCAGCTCCGCCTGGGCCTGCTCCACGGAGACACCCGGCTTGAGCCGGGCAATCGCCGCGTCGTAGCGCATGTAGCCGCGGCTCGTGGGGATGGTGCCGCCATACGCGCTGGGCTCGGCATCCACCGCCACGCTCACCCACAGGTCCACCGGCTCGCGCTGGAGCGGGAAGACGAAGCCCTCGGGCATGACACCCACGACGGTGAAGGGCACGTCGTCCAGACGAAGCACACGCCCCAGCACGCTCGGGTCTCCCGGGCCCACGCCGGGGAACTGACGCCGCCAGAAGGCATGGCTCAGCACCACGGGCCGGACGCCGTCACGGCTGCCCCCGAGCCGATCCTCCTCCGGCCAGAAGGTGCGCCCCAGCGCTGGCGCAGTGCCCAGCAGCGGGAAGAGGTCCGCGGAGGCGATGACACCGGAGACGCGCTCGGCTTCGCCCTGGCCGCTCAGGGTGAAGCGGGTGCCGGTGTACACGGCGAGGCGCTCGAAGGAGGTGCTGCTGGCACGCCAGTCGAGCAGGTTGGGATAGGAGACGCCGCCGAGCTCGCCCTGCTTCGCCTGCTGCACGATGACCAGGCGCTCCGGTTCGGGAAAGGGCAGGGGGCGCAGCAGCACGGCATTGAGGACGGAGAAGAGGCTCGCATTGGCGCCGATGCCCAGCGCCAGGACGAGCACCGTCACCAGCGCGAAGCCCGGGGTGCGCCGCAGCCCGCGGAAGCTGTAGCGCATGTCCTGCCACAGTGTCGTCAGCCCGGCCGCCGCCATGGGTGCATCCTCCGCTCCTGCTTCGTCCGGGCTTGAACCCTGGAAGAAGCGTGCCATGAACGGAGAAGTCGTGGATGCACGGGAGAAGGCGTTCCGCGCTGGCGGCAGAGCGAAGGGCTGCCCCACTTCCGGGACGACGCAATCCCACAGGCGGAATCGCGCACTGAAGGCCCTCTGTCGCCTTCATGGCCTCCCGTCTTACGAGCTGGCGCGGAAGTCCGAAGGATGCTCGGTCTTCGCATCAGGGACCGAAGCCAGCGCCCCCCGAATCGCATCCTGCGCCCGGCCGGCCAGCCTCAAATCCAGCCGCGCCGCCACGGGCACGTCGGCCCGGCACTTCGGGCAGCGTGACGCCTCCTGGCGGATGGATGCTCCACAGCCCGCGGGGCACGGCCGCCGGTAGCGGGCCTCCACCCGGTGCGCCACCAGCCCCGCCACCCCGCAGCCCACCGCGAACAACACCACGAGCACCAGCGCCAGCGGCGCCCACAGAATCGCCACCGCCGCCATGCCCAGGCCGAAGAAGTCCTCCGTGCGCAAGAGCCACTTCTGCGGGTGCAGCACCTCGGTCTTGAGTTGCTCCACGTTCCGGTGCAGCCACTGCCGCAAGGTCAGCGTCGCCACCGCGATGCCCGCGCCCACCACGCCCACCGCCCACGGCGGAACCTGCCCCGTCTGCACGTCCAATGACGCCAGCGCCACCGTTGCGCCGCTCCCAGCGCTCAGGCCGAACTGCGCCAGGCCCAGCAGCATGCGCAGGTCAGTATCCCGCTGCGTGTACATCTCGAATGCCAGCAGCGCGACGAAGGCACCCATCGCCTGCGTCGTGGCCATCCACTCCAGCTCGGGCGGCAGCGCCACGTAGTGATAGTGCGACGCCAGCGCCACGAGCAGCAGGCTTCCGCCCGCGCGCGTCCCGGACGCGCTGCTCAGCCCGATGAGCTGTGAAATCAGTGCGAAGGAAAGCATGGCTCAAGCCCCCACCGGCGCCGCGAGGAACCCCTGCAGGAGCCCCAGCTTCTGGAGCACCCACCACACCAGCATCACGGACGCCGCCGTGAAGACCAGCAGCATCACCATGAAGCCCACGAGCAGCGCCACCTCCCAGCCCGCCACCGCAATGCCTCGGGCCTCACGCTCCGTCTGCCACGCCAGGTAGCGGCGCGCGAAGATGCCGGCGGCGGCGACCTCTCCCGCGCTCAGCGCCACCTTCGCCAAGGCCCCGAAGCCCGGGATGAACGTGAGCAGCTCGAACAAGAGGATGGCCAGCGACACGAAGCAGCCCGCCGCCAGTCGCAGCGTCCACCGCGACACCAGCCGCCGCTGCGGTCCGAGCAGCTGCAGCGCCGGCCGCACCATCGTCACGCGAATCCACACCAGCGCGGCGATGAGCAGCACGGACGTGAGCAGCGGGAACCAGCTCGCGGCGAGCCCCGCCACCGCCACCACGACCACCGCCACCCAGAGCCGCACGTTGGCGCGCTCGGAGGACAGCCGGTGCAGCACCTCGCGGTCCACGGCGCTCGGCAGCGTCTGCTCGCCGCACCGGGGACACGGCCTGCCTCGCAGCGCGGTGCCTCCCGGAATCCGCTCGGCGCAGCGGCGGCAGCGGCCTCCCAGCAGCAGCGCGAGCTCGTGCTCCTCGCCGCTGGCAGCGGCAGTGGCGCTCATCATCAAGTCGACGTCCCCCTCAGCGCAAAGCCGGGCCCGCCTCCGGGCCCCGGGGGACAAGGCTACTGGCGGGTGAACGTGATGCCAATGGGGCGCACCAGCCGCGTCGTGGGCGGGATGAAGATGGCGCCCGTGTTTCCAGCAGAGGGCAGGGGCGCGTTCGTCCGCCCGTCGAAGCGGAGGACGGCGCCACGCAGGTCTCCTCCCTGCACGTTGTCGAAGCCCACGGTGAAGAGCCTGCCCGCGTCGTCGAAGCTCAGGTACCCCACGTTGTTCTCCGACGGCACCGTGCCCGAGTAGTTCGTGGACAGCGTGGCCTCCAGCGCCCGGGTCTCCAGGTCATAGCGGCGGATGTCATTGGCGAAGTCGCTGACGAACAAGTCACACGCGCCGCCAGCGCGGCCGCAGTCCGGCCCGAAGGCCAGCCCGAGCAGGCTGATGTAGCCCTGTCCCGCCGGAGACAGCGCGGGCTGGTCGATGAAGACCTCCGCCGCTCCCGTGGCGATGTCGAAGCGCAGCACCTGGCTGGGGAGGCCGGGAAAGGTGGGCTGGCCATCCACGCCGACACTGCCCTGCGTCGTCACGTAGAGCCGGCCATCCGGTCCGAAGGCCAGCCCGTTGGGGCCATTGAGCCCGCCCGGCTGGCCGTTCCCCGTGGCGAAGACGTCGATGAACGTCCCCGTCTCCCCGTCGAACCGGAGGATGCGGTCCGTGAGGAAGCTGCTCACGTACATCAGCCCATCCGGCCCGAAGGCCAGGCCATACGGGCGCACCAGGCCCCGGGCCACGGCGAACACCGTGACGAACTCGCCCGTCTCTCCGTCGTACCGGACGATGGCCGAGTTCTCCTCCGTGGCGCCGCTCGACACGTACAGGTCTCCCTCCGGACCGAAGACGAGCGCATCCGGCGCGGCGAGCCCCGCCGGCCCATCGTCCGCGACGAAGTCCTCGAGGAACTCGCCTGTCTCCGCGTCCACGCGGACCACGTTGTCCGCGCGCGTGTTGCCGATGAGCAGGACGCCGCGACCCACGGGCGTCTCGGGCGGGTCATCGCTGCAGCCCACGGTGAAGGCCAGGGCGCAGCAGGCCAGCGCGACGAGGCGGGCGCGGGAGGGCGGGACGAAGGCCTGGGGATTCATGCCGGGGACGATAGAGGACGCGCTACCCTCGCGCCCATGCACTCCAAGGCCCTTCGGGTTCCACTCCGCGACGGTCGCACCTGCTCCATCCGGCGGGCCACCCACGCGGACGCGGCGGCGCTCTACGTGCTGGAGCGAGCCATCGTCCAGGCCCGGCAGGGGGTCGTGAAGCACGAGGACGAGCTGCCCCCGGATGCCGCGGCCTACGCCACGGACCGCGAGCGCGCGGGGCTCCACAAGACGGATGGCACCGCCTTCCCCCTCCTCGTGGAATCGGAGGACGGCGCCCTCCTGGGCGAGGCGTCCGTGCTGCGCCTTGGCTACCGGATGCTGCGCCACGTGGGAGTGCTGGGCATTGGGGTCCACCCGGCTGCCCAGGGGCTGGGCGTGGGACGCCTGCTGATGCAGCACCTGCTCGAGTGGGTGCGCTCGCACCGGGACACGGACGGACAGCGGGTGCTCCGGGTGGAGCTGTGCGTGCGCGCCGACAACCCCCGCGCCATCGCCCTCTACCGCGCGATGGGCTTCCAGCACGAGGGCGCGCGCAGGGCCTTCCTCCGGGCCGACGACGGCGCGCTCGTGGACGACCTGCTCATGGGCCTGCTGGTTACCTGACAGGGGCCCACATCCCCCTTCACGGGCATGCCGTACCGGGGGGCAGGCGCGCAACCGCGCCACTCGTTCCGACGACAATGGTCATATCCCCGGATTCTCAGGAGACAGACCCCATGTCCCGGCCCGTCGACAGTTCCGCCGCTGAAGCCGCCCGCCGCGCCGCTGAAGCCGCCGCGGAGGCCGCCCGACGTGCCGCCGAAGCCGCGGCCCGCGCCGCCGCCGAGGCCGCCGCCCGCCAGGCCGCCGCGGCGAAGAGCACGCCCCAGAACCAGGCCCGCCCGCAGCAGCCCCAGGCCTTCACCAATGACCAGTTCTCCGCCCAGAACGCCGCCGGCGCTCGCCCGCAGGTGAACCTGGACGGCGCGTCCCCGCCCGCGGGCAACGGCGCGCTCCCGAAGACGCCCGAGGAATTGCCCAAGCTCTTCCCGGAGCTGAAGGACAAGTCCAAGGAGGACCTCAAGAAGGCCTACGACGCGCTCAGCAAGCTCGCCACCGGCTCGTTCTCGGAGAAGGCCACCGCGCTGGGAGAGCTGTCCAAGCAGTTCCCGGAGACGGTGCCCAACGCCCTGCAACGGCTGGGTCTCAAGGACAGCAAGCTGGCGAAGCTGGCCACCAACTCTGAGGCCCTGGGCGCGCTCGGCACGCTGAGCGACCCGAAGGCCTCCACGGTGGACAAGGCCAAGGCCGCCCTCAATCTGGCCAAGTCCGCAGGCGACATCTTCGCGCCCGAGGACCTCAAGGGCGTCCTCAAGAAGACCCTCAACGGCCTGCCCGCCGCGGAGAAGCTCATCGACGCGGTGGCCACCTGGAGCGACCCGTCCAAGACGGGGCTCGAGAAGGCCAAGGCCACGGTGGAGCTGGCCAGCGCCCTCAAGGAGTTCGCCGGCGCGGATGCGCCGAAGCTGGCCAATGACTTGCGCAAGCTGGACGGCGCGCTGCGCGCCGCGGGCGCCGCCCTCACGCTGGTGGACCCCAAGGCGTCCGCCGGGGACAAGGCGCTCGCCGCCGCCCAGCTCGCCGCGGAGTTCCCGGACCTCCAGAAGGACCTGAAGGCCTTCAAGGACCTGCTGATGAGCGGGGGCCTGTCCCAGAAGGACGCCACCGAGCTGGCCCAGAAGGGCGCCGACGCCGCGAAGGTCGCCGTGAAGGGGTTGGACCCCGCGCTGGCCGCGAAGCTGTCCCCCGAGCAGCTCCAGAAGCTGAGCGACGTGGCCACGAAGCTGGGCGGCCCGGACAAGCTGGAGTCCGTCCTCAAGGGCATCACCGACCCGAAGGTGCTGGACGGGCTGGTGGGCCAGCTCGACAAGCTGGACCCGGCCGCGGGCAAGCGGCTCGTCAGCGCCCTGGGCGGCTTGGAGCACGGCGTGCTGGCCAAGGCGCTGAGCGACCCGAAGGTGGCGCAGCAGCTCGGCACGCTCGCCACCAAGCTGGATGACGACGCCGCCAAGGTGCTGGCCAAGGCCGTGAAGGAGTTCGACTCCGAGGCGCTCGGCTTCCTCCTCAAGCTGTCCGACGGCGCCGGCGCGGACGCCCTCAACACGAGCCTCAAGGGCCTGGGGCCCCTGCTGGAGAAGGGCGGCAGCAAGCTGTTGTCCCAGGGCCTGAAGGCGCTGGACGGCATGCTGGGGAAGATGGGCGTGGAGGTGGGCAAGGAGGTCGCGGAGAAGGTCTTCAAGAACCTCTCCAAGGCCATTCCCTTCCTCGGCGCCGTGCCCGCCGCCATCGACACGGTGAAGTACGCCAACGAGGCCGCCGAGCTCCAGTCCAAGAACAAGGACCTGGGCTACTTCGCGCTCGTGGGCGCGCAGCTCAACGGCGTGGATGCCGTGGTGGGCACCGTGCTGGACTTCACCGGCGTGGGCGCGCTGGTGAACGCGGGCGTGGGCCTGGGCTTCGGCGTGGCGGAGCTGGCGCTCGACATCGCCTTCACCGCCGAGAAGGAGAAGTTCGAGAAGGACCCGCAGGGCTACAAGGCCCCGGACTGGATGAAGGCCATCAACGTGGCCACCGCCGCCGCGCAGGGGCCGCAGGGCCTGGCCACGCTCGCCGCCTACTACGGGCCGGAGGAGGCCGCGAAGCTGGTGGAGTGGGGCGTGGAGAAGGGCGCCAAGGGCGCGGTGCAGCTCGCCGAGTACGCGGGCGTCTCCGCCGCCGAGGCCGCGGGCGACAGCATGAAGACGGCGGCCGGCATCATCCGCCAGCTCGCCGACGTCATCCGCAACCCCACGAAGTACGGCGACGCCGTCGCGAAGAAGGCCCTCGAGACGTACAACACCGTCATCGAGAAGGGCGGCCAGCTCGCCGAGGAGGCGAAGAAGGTCGTCGCCAACGTCATCGACGAGGCGAAGAAGGCCGGCCTCAAGGGCCTGGAGACGCTCAAGTACATCGCCCAGAACCCCGGCCCCGTGGCGAAGCAGGCGCTGGAGGGCCTCAAGAGCCTCGTCGAGTCCGGCGCGGACTTCGTGACGGAGAGCGGCAAGGCGCTCTACAAGAAGGCCGTCTCCACGCTGCAGGACTTGCAGGCCGGCTACGAGAACCTCAAGGGCGCGGCGAAGGAGAAGGCGAAGGAGCTCATCGACGCGGCGAAGGCGGGCCTGTCCTCCGCCATCGACAGCGCGAAGCGGGCCGGTGAGAAGGGCCTGGAGCTGCTCACGTGGGCCGCCAAGAATCCCGGCGAGGTCGCCGACCTGGCGAAGAAGGCCCTCACGGACCTCCTCAAGCAGGGCGGCGAGCTGGCGAAGAAGGCCTGGGACGGCATCCGCGCGCTGGGCGACCAGGGCAAGGCCATTGCCGAGAGCGTCATCAAGGGCCTGAAGGACGCGGGCGCCAAGGGCGTAGAGACGCTGCGCTACATCGCGGAGAACCCCGGCGCCGCCGCGCGCGAGGTGCGCGAGTGGGTGGGGCAGACGCTGTCCGACCTGGCCCGCAAGGGCGGCGAGGCCGCGAAGGAGGCCGCCACCGCCATCAAGGACTTCGTCGACCGGCGCGCGGACTGGGCGAAGAAGTTCGCGGTGGAGCTGCTCAAGGACGGCGTCGCCTCCTTCAAGGAGGTGGCCAAGGCCTGGAAGGACAACCTCACCGAGGGTGGCAAGGAGCTGCTCGCCGCGCTCAAGGACCTGAAGGAGGCGGGCGTGGACGCGCTGAAGGACCTGGCCAGCGTCGGCGGGCAGCTCGCGGGCGAGGCCGTCAACCACCTCAACAGCCTGGCCCAGCAGGGCATCGGCGCCGCCAAGAGCGCGCTGGAGGGCCTGGTGCAACTGGGCGGCGAAGTCGGACGCATCGCCGGCAATGCGCTCAATGCCATCGCGGATGCCGCCACGGATGTCGCCAGCGGCGAGGTCTCCGTCGGCGGCGTCACCATCGACCTCAACCCGTTCTACGACAAGAAGCGGTAGTCACCGGGGCGGTGCCGGGCCCTCCCCCTGGGGGCCTGCACCGCCCTCGCCATCTCCGGGAAGCCGCCAGCGGTGAAGGCGCCTCACACCGGTGGGCGAAGTGATGGCTCCTGAATCTTCCACGGCGGCAATTTCACGTCAGGGCTTCATCCTTGAAGTAGAGTACGTCAGTCATGACGCGGCCTGTGTCCGCCTACGCCCCTCGAAGCGAGCGCAAGCCGTTGTACGTGAAGGTGGTGACGCAGCCGGCGCTCCATGGGTGCTGGGCCGTCAACATCAGCGAGACGGGCATTGGCCTCATCGCCACGCCGCGCGGCGCCTCGGAGGGGCCGCGCGAAGGCGAGGAGGTGGAGCTGTCCTTCTCGCTGCCGGACTCGGGGGAGCACATCCGCGTGCACGGCGACGTGCGCTGGCGGCACGAGGCCGCCGGGGCGGTGACGGCGCTGGGCGTCAGCTTCCGCACCTTCGAGAACGGCGACGGCGTGAAGCTGGCGCGCTACCTGGCCACCACGCACATCCAGGTGGTGGTGGCGTTCGCCAGCGAGCTGGAGGCTGGCGGGCTGCGCGCCGCGCTGGAGGGCCAGGCCACGCCGCACTTCGCCTCCAGCGCCAACGAGGTGCACCCGCTGCTGGCGCGTGGCGACGCCGCGGCGCTGCTGGTGTGCGGGCAGGACGAGGAGCAGGCGCTGGCGCTGGTGCAGGCCCTGGCCGCGCGCCGCGCGGAGGTGGACCTGTCCGGCGCGGGCCCGCCGAGCGACCTCGCCTCGCGCCTCATCTACTGCGCGCCCGCCGCCCCGGAGCGGCTGGTGGCCCTGTTCAACACCGGCCGCATCTTCCGCGCGCTCGGGCCGCTGCCCTCGCCGGACGCCGTGCGCCAGGCCGTCCTGGACGCCGGCCGCGAGCACGGCGTGCGCACCGAGCAGTGGCGCATGGCGCTGGAGCTGGAGCGCAACCTGCTGCGTGAGCGGGCGCTGTCCCAGGCGCTGCCGACGGCGCCGGGCGGGCGGGGCGGCGACGAGGTGGGCTTCCGCAGCGCGGCCATGCAGCGGGTGATGGAGATGGTGCGGCTGGTGGCGCCCCACCGGGTGGCGGTGCTGCTGCAGGGCGAGACGGGCACCGGCAAGGAGGTGCTGGCGCGCATCCTCCACCGGCTCAGCGGGCGCGGGGACGTGTCGCTGGTGGTGCAGGACTGCGGCGCGCTGTCGGAGACGCTGCTGGAGAGCGAGCTGTTCGGCCACGTGAAGGGCGCCTTCACCGGCGCGGTGGCGGACCACCCGGGCCTCTTCGTCCTCGCCAACGGCGGCACCATCTTCCTGGACGAAATCGAGAACACCACCCCCAACCTCCAGGCGAAGCTCCTGCGCGTGCTGGAGACGGGGGACGTGCGGCCGGTGGGCGGCACCCAGGTGCGGCACGTGGACGTGCGCGTGGTGGCGGCCAGCAACAAGGACCTGGGCGAGGAGGTGCGCGCCGGGCGCTTCCGCGCGGACCTCTTCTACCGGCTCAACAGCTTCACCATCGACATCCCCCCGCTGCGCGAGCGGCCCGAGGACGTGCCGGAGCTGGCGCGCTTCTTCCTCGAGCTGTTCAACCGCTCCCTCAAGCGCTCCGCGAGCGGCATCGCCCCGGACGCGGAGGACGCGCTGCGCGCCCACCCCTGGCCCGGCAACGTGCGCGAGCTGCGCAACGTCATGGAGCGCTCGGTGCTGCTGTCACGCCCGGGCGAGGTGGTGACGCGCCGGCTCCTGCCGCCGGCGCTGAGCAGCTCCATGCCCCTGCGCAACGAGCACACCGGCGACGGCTCCCTGCGCGCGCGGCTGGAGCGCGTGGAGCGGGACCTCATCCGCGAGGCGCTGGAGCGCCATGGCGGCGTGCTGCGCCGCGCGGCCGTGGCGCTGGGCATGGACCCGGTGACGCTGGGCCGGCGCGCCCGGCGCCACGGGCTCTGGAAGGCGGACTGAGCTTTCGCTTCAGTGGGCGCGCACCCACTGGAGCAGCGGCGTCCAGACGCGCTCGCGCGCATCGTTCGCGAGGAACAGGTCCGCGTGGCCGTAGTCCAGCACGCGCAGGGACTCCGGCAGCGTGCGGGCCATGAGGAAGGTGGTGTCCTGGCTGCCCAGCAGCGAGACGCTGTGCTTGCCGTAGATGCCCACGCCGCCCGCGGCGCCCACGTACAGCACCGGCACCTTCACGTCGTCCAGGTTGTCGTCGTACGGCGTGTCCAGGCCGCACGCCCAGGCCTCCGTCTCCACCACCTCGTTGAGGCTCTGGTACGGCGCGCTCCGCTGCGCGTACTCATAGAGGAGGGCTTCGTGGGTGAAGGCCAGGCTGCCCGGCAGGCCCGTGGCATCCGGCACACCCGCCAGCAGGTGGTAGTCCGGGGCGATGGGCTTGAGCGGCGCCAGCAGCGCACCCGTGGCCGCCGCGGAGACGATGGCCGCGCGCCGGTTGGTGGGCTTGCCCGTGCCCGGGCCGAACACGTCCTCCGGCAGCAGTGGAGACGGCGCGTCGGGCGCCGTGGCCGCCAGGGCGCCGATGGCCTGAAGGGTGATGCCGGGCGCGGGGCCGAGCAGCCCGCCCTCCACGCGGCCCGCGTCGCGCGCCGCCTTCAGCACCGTGTGGCGCCCACAGGCCCACAGCCGCTGCTGCTCATGCTCCGGCGAGAAGCGCACCGCCATGTCCACGGGGATGAAGCCGTCCACCTCGCGCAGCCCGCGCGGCAGCCGCGCCTCCGCGCTCATGTACGCGTACGCCACCGCCGCGCCCCGGCTCCAGCCCAGCAGGTGCATGGCGCCGCCACCGCTGCCGGTGACCCGCCGCCCCAGCCGCGCCAGGCGCAGGCCCGTGCCCACGTCCTGCACGTGCGTGCCCAGGTCCCAGTCCGCCATGAAGGAGAAGTCCTGCGTGCCCGCGGGCACGCCCACCCACCGCAGGTCGATGCCCCACACGTCCACGCCCTCCTGCGCCAGGAAGGCGGCAATGGACTGGTCCGCCGGCACGCTCGCCGAGCCCACGCTGGAGAGGAACGCCGCCTCGAAGCCCCACCCGTCGCCGTGCACCATGAACACCGCCCGGCGCGTGCGCGCGGGCCGCCACGGCCGGTCCTCACGCACCACCCGGTGCAGGGTGATGAAGTCGTGCTCGCCCGCGCCCACGCGGACCCGCACCCGGTAGTGCGCGACATCGCCTGCCACCGGCAGCCGCTCGGTGAAGCGGGGCGCGTCGTGGACCGACACACCCTGGAGCGTCGCCTCGGCCGAGACGACCTGACGAGGCTCCTGCGCGGAGGCCTCCTCACTCCCACCACAACCCCACAGCAGACCCGCCAGCGAAACACAGACGATGAACCAGGAACGCATACACAAACCTCGAATCAGCAGAAGGGGTACGGAGGAGTCGACAACCACCGGCCCATGACTCACTCCCTGTCGCGTCGCCCCCGAGCAGAATCCAAGCCACCCCCCAAACCCTTGGAACTCCTGGAGTGCTCTCCAGATGGGGACTTCACGCGTGAAGGCCACTCTGGCGTGCACCTCTGACATGCCCTGGCAGGTGCGGTACTTCCGCGACCGCTTCAGCGCTGAAGCGGGCACGTCACCGGTGCGGCATGCGGGCGTGAGCGACGAACGTCAGCCAATAAACACATGCGCGGAGATCCAGCAAGAGCCCTCTATCCCTGGAGGACGGGACCTCTGAGTGGGTCCTGACAGCACCAGGGTGGGCGGCGGAGTGCTGAACACACGGGGCCTTGCTGCCCTCGCCGCGAGGCGGGGGGAGGACACACATCCGAGGCCTGGCCGTGCCCGGGAGGCCCCATGGTGGAACCACGATTCCAGCGCAACCTCGGTGTCCTCGACGAGGAGACGATGGAGCGCTTGTCGCGCACGCACGTACTGGTGGCGGGAGTCGGAGGCGCGGGCGGGCAGTGCGCGGTGGACCTGGCGCGGCTGGGCTTCGGGAGCCTCACGCTGGCGGACTTCGACACGTACGAGCGGCACAACATGAACCGGCAGGCGGGCTGCTTCGAGAGCACGCTGGGCCAGCCCAAGGTGGAGGTGGTGGGGCGGATGTGCCTGGACATCCACCCGGACCTGCGGCTGCGCCGGGTGGCCGAGGGCATCACCGACACCAATGCGGAAGGCCTGCTCGCGGGCGGCGCGGGGCTGCCGCCGGTGGACTTCGTGGTGGAGGTCATCGACATCGCGGGAGCGCGGCAGAAGCAGGCGCTCCACGGCGCGTGCCGCCAGCGCGGCGTGCCGGTGATGACGGGGCTGATGCTGGGCTTCGGCGCGGCGCTCCACGTCTTCCAGCCGGACGCGCCGTCGTACGAGCAGCTCTACCTGCTGCCGGATGGCCGCATCGACCTGCCGGCCATCATCCCCCACCTGGGCAGCTACATGCTCCAGGAGTACATGGACGCGTGCTACCAGGGCCGCGGCCACGCGCCCACGTGCGTCGTCGGCGCCACCACGGCCGCGGGGATGATGGTGAGCGAGCTGATGCGCGGGGTGATGCTCGGCCCGCGCGCCATGGTGTCCTGGCCGGAGTACCTGTACGTGGACCTCTTCGACCACCGCTACGTCCGGGCCTCGGTGCGGCCCGGACGTCCGCGGCAGCTCACACCACGCCGCGCGTCTTCGCCTCGTTGATGATCTTCACGCCGTCCACGCCCAGCCGCTTGCTGAGGTAGGGCGCCACCATGTCCGCGTGCTTGTGCACGCGGTGGTACGCCTCGTCGTAGGTGCGCGTCACCAGGTTGATGCCGGAGATGATGACCCGCTGCAGGTTGTACTGCAGGTCATTGCCCTCGACGATGGCGTGGATCTCCGAGAAGAGCGGCCGCGCGTCCGACTGGAGCGTGGACAGGTTGCGCCGCTGCTCGGCGTTGGGCACGGAGGACTTCGGCGACAGGCTCGCCACCAGCACGAGCGGCGGCTTGAGCTCCTCGTAGATGCCCTGCATCTGATGGAAGACGGCGTGGATTTCCTCCTGGCTGGGAGGCGCCTCCCAGCGGAGGAAGAAGACCCTGTCGATGGTGGCTGTCTTGTAGACCGGAGTTGCCATGGCGTCGCGCTGCTCCTTCAAAGACCGGAGTTTCCCGGTGCCCCTCTCGCCAGGAGAACGAACGAAGCCCCCTGGCGGTTCTGGGCACGCATGGTGCGCGTGGGCCGGAGTGTCGGAATCAGACTCCGGGGCCGACATCCTCCGCACGACAAAGCCCGCGACACGGAGCGTGCTCCGGTGTCGCGGGCCGGTCTGTCAGCGGGGTTGGGATGTCGGGTGGCGGATGCTCGCCGGCCTAGTTGCCGGAGACCGTCTGCTGCTCGACGACGGCGGCGGCGATCTCCGCCTCCGTGAAGAGGATGGGCCGCCACTCCTTGCGCGAGAACATCAGCGTCTGGTCCGCGAAGTAGGACGAGGTCGGGTCGCTGGACTGGCTGTAGGTGAGCACCGCGTTGGCCTTGGGGCCCTCCTCGGTGAACTCCATCGCCATGATGAAGCTGCTGCCGTTGTTGATGACGTAGCCCTGCGGGCTCAGGTTCGTGCGGGGGGTGACGACGTCCTGCGGGGGGACGAAGGCGCTGAAGTCGCCCCGCTCGCTGGTGGACTTGAGGGTGCCGAAGGAGACGACGTTGGCCGTGCCGTCAATGCCATGGCCACCGTGGATGGGGATGCGCTGCCCGTTGACGCGCGGCGTGTGCTGCACCTCGCCGAGCGGCCGCGTGACGGGGATGCCCACGCGGGCGAGCTGATCCACCGCCTGCGCCAGGCGGCGCAGCACCAGGTCCGGCTGGCCCGCGGCCGGCGGGGGCGCCAGCGTGTTGGGCGTGTCGAGCGGCGCGCTCGGGTCGAAGGGCACCGCGAAGAGCGTGCCGCCGGTGGCGTAGGTCGCCATGGGGGCGGTGGCGAGGAACTCACGCCACACCACGGCGCCGACGCTGTCCGTGTCGAAGCGGTTGGACGTCCAGCCCTCCAGCACCGTGCACGCCTGGCGGATGTCAATCTGCCGGCCATCCGCGAGCACGCCGTAGCGCTGGCCCTGGCAGCGCTGCACGACGGCCTCGCGCAGCAGCTCCGCCGTCATGGCGCGGTTGCCGAGGATGGCGTTCTGCAGCTCGGCGCGGGTGAACTTGCCGTCCGCGCCGGACGCGCCGTCCTCGCGCACCTCGGTGAGCAGCCGCGCGTTCATGCGCGTGCGCATGCTCTGGCCGACGTTCTCCAGGCCGTGCATGGGCGAGTAGCCGGTCAGCGGCTTCGCCGGGTTGGTCAGCCAGTAGCTGTCGTTGGCGTTGAAGACGAAGTCCTCGCGGTCCAGCTGCGGCACCTTGCTGAACGGCACCAGGCCGGGGCTGCGGTCGCGGCCGGGGTCGTCCTGCCACTCGTTCTGCGGGTCGCTGCCGTCCAGCAGCACCAGGCCCAGCGAGCGCCAGGCGCCGGTGGCGAACGGGTCGCCGCCGTTGGACGCCGTCTGCCAGGCCGCGATGGCCTCCGGCTTCAGGTTGGGCGTGGGCGAGGAGTCCGTGTACCAGGTGTTGCCCTCGCGGTCCGCCGCCATGGTGTTGACCCAGGGGATGCCCTGCACCGTCTCGTAGACGGCCTTGAACTCCGCCAGGCTCTTCGCCCGGTTCATGCCCAGGAACTGGGCCACCAGCTGGGTGTTCTCCAGGTTGGCGTCGCGGAAGGTGTAGGCCTGCTGCGGCGTCCAGTCGAGCAGCCCGGGGACCACGATGACCGGGCCGTAGTGGGTCATGTGCATCGTCCGGGTGATCCTGGTGAGCGAGCCCTCCGGCAGCTTCACGAGGATGGAGATCTGCTTCTCCGTCATCTGCCGCTCTTCGTTGCCGTACTTGTACGTCTTCGGCTTGCCCGGCACGAGCGGCAGCTTGTAGAGCGTCATGCGCTGGCCGGCGGAGAACGTGTGCGTCCACGAGACGTTCTCGTTGAAGCCGATGAGCACCGCGGGCACGCCCAGCAGGCCCACGCCGTAGACGTCGAGCTGGCCCGGGACGGTGAGGTGGCTCTCCCACAGCTTGAGCTCGCCTTCCCAGGGGAAGTGCGGGTTGGCCACGACCATGCCGCGGCCCCCGGCGGAGCGCTGCTTGCCAATGGCCCAGCCGTTGCTGCCCACGTGGCTCGCGTCAGGGCGCTCGATCTTGAAGCTGCCCGGCGCGGGCACGCCCACGCCGCCGGCGCCCACGCCCGGGGCCTCGGCCGCGCCGATGGCCAGGATGAGCTGGTAGGCGCTCGCCGTCAGGCCCGCGCTGATGTGGAACGCGAGCAGCTCCTGCGCGGTGATGGGGCGCACCCACTCGGCGCCGGTGCACGGCTGCGGCAGGCTCGCCGCCGGCGTCTCGGACACGTAGCGGTTGAAGCCCGCCACGTAGCCGGCCAGCATCGACTTGAGATCTTCCGGCTGCTGGTCGAACGCGGCACGGGCCCGCTCCGGCAGGTCCAGCAGCCGGTACGCGAAGTCGCTCGCCGCGTAGGTGCTGCCGGGGCCCTGGCCCAGGTACTCCGCGCGCTGGCCGCGAATCTTCAGAATCTGATCCGCGAGGATGCAGACGTGGTCCTTCGCGAAGGCATAGCCCTGGCCGTACGACAGGCTGCCCAGGTCCTTGGCCGTGATGTGGGGGATGCCGTGCGCCGTGCGGCGGATGGTGGCCTCGTACTTCGGCTGCTCCGGAGGCGGAGGCGGCGGCGTGGGGCCAGGGCCGGGGCCGGGCTTCGGGTCATCGCCGCACGCGGCGGCGGCGAGCAGGCTCAGGCTCGTGAGGAGGGACAGCGACCAGCGGGTGCGCCGATGAGGGCCGGGCACTCCGCGCGATGGGGACGCGGGAGAGGTTGGGTGCATGACAGTGTCCGAGCGTAGGAAGCGGAAAATCGCAGCGTCAAAAGTTTTCTGGGAGGTGACTATTTCCCTCCCCAACGTACCAGACGCGACTTCCATGCACGAGGCTACGGGCAGTGAAGAAGGTGTGTGCTAGGAGAGCACGCATATGACGACCGAGCCGCCCGCAGCGCGCCGCCCGCGCCGCCACTTCTCGATGATCCGCACGTTCGTGCTCGCCGACTTCGTGACGCTCGGCAACGGCTTCGCGGGAGCCGGGGCCATCCTCTCCGCCATGCAGTTCCTGGCGTCGGGAGACAAGGGCTGGCTGTGGCTGGCCTTCGGGCTGATGCCCATGGCGCTGCTGCTGGACTTCCTGGACGGGCGCATCGCCCGGTGGCGCTTCAAGAAGTCGCCGCTGGGAGCGGACCTGGACTCGCTGGCGGACGTCATCTCCTTCGGCATGGCGCCAGCGGCGCTGGCCTTCGCGGTGGGGCTGCGCGGCGGGCTGGACGTGGCGGCGCTCCTCTACTTCGTCGCGTGCGGCATCAGCCGGCTGGCGCGCTTCAACGTCACCTCCGCGGAGCTGGCGGACGACACGGGGAAGGTGAAGTACTTCGAGGGGACGCCCATCCCCACCAGCCTGGCGCTCGTCATGGTGCTGGCGGTGGCCACCTGGAAGGACCGCATCGGCGCGGACCTGCTCGGCGGGGTGTGGGAGCTGGGGCCGGTGGTGCTCCACCCGCTCGCCCTGCTGTATGTGGCCAGCGGCAGCGCGATGATCAGCAAGACGCTGCGCATCCCGAAGATTTGAAAGGCGACAGGCGCGCGCCAGGGCGCCGGTTTTCCCATCCGTGGGTGGTTGCCCGCCCTGGTGTGGGTGCCTAGCTTCGCCACCGATCCGTACGTCCTCCACGGTGTGGGGAGAACGGCGGCCATGGGCGATGGTGGTGGGGAAGGGGTGGGAGCCATGACGGGGCGCTGGGCCAGTGTGGCCCTCGCGGTGGTGGTGCTGCTTGCCGGGTGCGCGGACCGGGACCGTTCGTCCCTCGCGGATGGACGGCTGACGGCCACCCCCGGGGGTGTGGACTTCCAGAAGGTGGCCATCTTCGACGCGCGCGAGGCGGAAATCTCGCTGCGCAACGTGGGCCGTGCGCGCATCAACGTGAACGAGGTCTGGGTGGAGGGGCCGGAGGGCTCCTACCAGGCGGAGTTCACCCATGAAGGGCCGCACAGCCTGCAGCCGGGGAGCGCGTGCACGCTGCGCGTGCGCTTCGCGCCGCCCAAGCCGGGGGCGCTGCCGGCCATGCTGGTGGTGAAGTCGGACACGCGAATCGAGCCGCTGCTGAAGGTTCCGCTGTCCGGCCTGGGCGTGGACGCGTGGGCGCGGCTGTCGCCCCGGCGGCTGGACTTCGGCCGAATTGAAGCGGACGCCAGCAAGACGCTGTCGCTCAGCCTGGAGAACCCCTCGGAGATGCCGGTGGAGGTGACGCCGCGGCTGGTGGGGGCGGACCGCGACGAGTTCGTGCTGGAGCCGGTGACGCTGGGCCCGGGCGAGAAGCGGGACGTGCCGGTGACGTTCAACCCGGTGCGCGTGGGCAGGAAGCAGGTGGCGCTGGCGATTGCGCCCTGCCGCGGCTGCGCGGACGTGCCGGTGCAGGTGGCCGCCGAGGCGCTGGAGCGCGCCGTGGTGGCCGAGCCGGAGGTGGTGGACTTCGGCGCGGTGCCGGTGGACCGCGAGTCCTACCGCGAGTCGCGCATCCGCAACATCAGCACCGAGCCGGTGACGGTGACGCGGCTGGCGCTGGAGGGCAAGGACGCGTCGTTCAGCCAGGCCAACCCCGGCTTCCCGCTGGTGCTGCAGCCCGGTGAGGTGCGCGGCTTCCAGCTGCGCTACAGCCCGGACCACCAGGGCCCGGCGCAGGACACCGCGCTGTACTTCGTGGAGAGCCGCCGCCACCCGACGCTGCCGGTGGGCATGAGGGGCTACGGCGGCGCGGCGGAGCTGTGCGTGTCGCCGCTGTCGTACGACTTCGGCAAGCAGCCGCTCGGCTCGAAGACGCGCGTCATCGTCAACGTGAAGAACTGCGGCTCGTCCAACGCGGGCGCGCTCACCCTCAACACGCTGGAGTGGCAGCCGGCGCCGGGTGGGGCGGTGCAATTCAACCACACGCCGCTGGCGCTGCCGCACACGCTGCAGCCGGGCCAGGAGGTCAACATCGCCGTCTTCTACGAGCCCACGCGCACGGGCGCGGCGACGGGCTCGCTGGTGATGACCACCAATGCCTTCTCCGCGGCCACCGTGCAGATGGACTTCCGCGGCCAGGCCGAGGAGCACGCGCCGTGCAACCTCTCCGTCACCCCGCTGGCGCTGGACTTCGGCACGGTGCCGCCGGCGCAGGGCGCGGTGCTGGGCGTGAAGCTGGAGAACCGGGGCACGGACCTGTGCCCGGTGAAGAACATCCGGCTGCGTGACGACGGCGGCGGCGTGTTCAGCCTGCCGGGCGGCGAGCTGTATGGCGGCATCATGTACCCCGGGGACTGGTTCAGCTTCCTGGTGGGCTTCCAGTCGCCTCCCGCGGGGGGCCAGTTCCTCGGCGAGCTGCAGGTGGAGCAGATGGACCCGGCCAACCCGGTCATCCTGGTGCCGCTGAAGGCGAACTCGCAGGCGGCGTGCCTGGTGGCGTCGCGCCGGTACCTGGACTGGGGCGTGGCGCGCCGCGACTGCCCCGCCGATCCGATGGAGGTGAACTTCCTCAACGCGTGCGCCGCGCCGGTGACGGTGGACAACGTGTCCATTGGCCCGGGCACCACGGACTCCGAGTTCGCCCTCCAGCGCGTGCCGGACCCGCTGCCCTTCACCCTGCAGCCCAACGAGGGCTTCACGGTGGGCGTGGAGTACTTCGCCCAGGTCTGGGGCCTCAACGTGTCGCCGCTGTACGTGAGCTCGAGTGACCTGCCGGCGCCGCTGCTGGTGCCGCTGATTGGCGAGTCCTCCAAGCGGGTGGAGAAGACGGACAACTTCGTCCAGCAGGACGTGAGCAAGGTGGACGTGCTCTTCGTGGTGGACAACACGGACTCCATGGCGGTGGAGCAGACCCGGCTGGTGGAGGCGGTGCCCACGTTCGTGGACACCGCGCTGGAGAAGAACGTCAACCTGCGCGTGGCCGTCACCACCACCGGCATCCAGACCGCGCCGCAGCCCAACCCGGCCGACAACTGCCCGGGTGGCGCTCTGGGCGGCGAGGCCGGCCGCTTCTTCCCGGCGGACAACACCTTCAACCGCATCCTCACGAGCGCCATGCCGGACCTGGCGGCGCAACTGCAGCGCAACGTGCAGGTGGGCAAGTGCGCGGAGGTGGAGGAGGGCTTCGAGGCCATGCGCCGCGCGCTGTCCCGGCCCCTGGTGAACAACGTGGATGACCCGCGCACCAGCCTGCCGCGCGACGGCAACGCCGGCTTCCTCCGCGAGGAGGCCGCGCTGGTGGTGCTCTTCGTCAGCGACGAGGACGACCACTCGCCCGACGCGGTGGAGACGTACGTGCAGTGGGCGCAGCAGCTCAAGGGCGAGAACCAGCCCCAGCGCGCCACCTTCTACGCGATTGCGCCTCCGGAGGAGGGCTGCGACACGGCGGGCGGCGCGGGCACGCGCTACGCGGAGGCGACGACGCGCACGGGAGGCGAGGTGGTGAGCGTCTGCGCCCCCGACTACCGGCCGCTGCTGCGCGCGGTGGCGGACAAGGCCTTCTCCGCGCAGAGCCGCTTCCCGCTCAGCGAGGTGCCGGAGCCGGGCAGCGTGGTGGTGACGGTGAACGGCACGGCGGTGACGGGCGGCTGGCGCTACGACGGCGCCACCAACAGCGTCGTGTTCGACGTGGTGCCGGCGCCGGGCGCGCGCATCGCCATCACCTATCGCCGCTCGTGCGACTCGCTGTAGGGCAGGCAGGCGGGCAGCAGGTGTAACGCACCGGATGGCCGGGCCATCCACCCCTCGACGGTCATGTCAGTCCCAGGTGCTACAGGTCTGCACCTGCCTGTGCGAATGACCAGAAAATTGGAGGGGACCTTCCGGTGTGTACCCTGAGGTCGTACCCGCTGCTGCCGAGGAGGCACCCGGTGAGCTCCCGTGATGACGAAGGAACGACGATGACCGCAGCCCGCTCGCCCGTGCGAGCGGGGGGACTGCGGGTCATCCGGGGGGAAGGGCAGCGGAGAGAAGAGCCGCTCGCTTCCCGGGACGCCGTGGCGCGGGTGCTGATGGAGGCCGGGGCGGACATGCTGCTGAGGCGCATCACCCCGACGCGGGCGGCGGAAATCGAGCGCAGGGTGGACCGGGTGCTCGACCTGTTCGACCGGGTGGATGCCGCCCCGGTGCTGATGCCGGTGCTGAAGCGCCACCTGGACGAGCTGGAAGCGCTGATGCGGGAGACCCGCGAGGTTCGGGCCGCCCGGCGCTAGCTGCCGGGTCGGGTCGCCTCACGCGGACAGTCGTTTGACCCCCCTGGCCGGTGCGCTTACCCTGGGGTCCTCTCCGCGTCCCGACCCCGTTGGCCACTTGTGGTGGCAGCCTGGGGGAGCGGTCAGCTCGCCGTGTCCATCGAAACCTATGGCCGCTACCAGCTCCTGAAGCGACTCGCCACGGGCGGGATGGCGCAGATCTACCTTGCGCGGCGCCAGGGCCCGGAGGGCTTCGAGAAGCTGCTGGTCGTCAAGCGCATCCTTCCGCACCTCGCGGAGAACGACGACTTCGTCAAGATGTTCCTGGACGAGGCGCGCATCGCCGCCCGGCTCAACCACGCCAACGTGGTGCAGATCTTCGACCTGGGCGCGCAGGACGACTCGTTCTTCATCGCCATGGAGTACATCCACGGCGAGGACGTGCGGCGGCTGTGGAAGCACTCGGAGCTGTCAGGCCAGCCGCTGCCGGTGCCGCTGGTGTGCCGCATCCTCATCGAGGCGTGCGCGGGGCTGGACTACGCGCACAAGCGGACGGACCCGACCACCGGGCGGCCGCTGGGCATCGTCCACCGGGACGTGTCCCCGCAGAACATCCTGGTGACGTTCGAGGGTGGGGTGAAGGTGGTGGACTTCGGCATCGCCAAGGCGGCGGACCAGGCCACCGTCACGCGCTCCGGGGTGCTGAAGGGGAAGTATTCGTACATGTCGCCGGAGCAGGCGGCGGGGCAGCGCGTGGACTGCCGCGCGGACATCTTCGCGCTGGGCGTCGTCCTGTACGAGCTGCTCACCGGCACGCGCCTGTTCAAGCGTCCCACGGACATCCAGACGCTGTCGGCGGTGTCCGAGTGCCGCGTGGTGCCGCCCTCGCACGTGACGACGCGCGTGCCCGCGGACCTGGACGCCATCGTCCTCAAGGCGCTCGCGAAGGAGCCGGCGGACCGCTACCAGGAGGCGGTGCACCTCCAGCTGGCGCTGGAGGACTGGCTCACCGCGAACCGGCTGCCGTCTTCGGCCGCGCACCTGTCCGCGTTCATGAAGCAGCTGTACGCGGAGCGGCTGATGGAAGAGGCCCGCTCGGGAGAGGTCGTGGTGGAGGACTCCGGCGAGTCGCCCGCCCCGCCCATGCCTCCGCGGCCGGACCCCGCCGCGCGCCGCACGGGCCTGAAGCCGGCGCTGCGTCCGCCGACGCATACCGAGGACGCGACGGCCGCGCTGCGGCCCAGGGCTCCCGCCAGGGCGGGCCGGCCGGAGTCTGAGCCGGAGCCGGAGCGGCCCCCCGCGAGGCAGACGGGCGCACGCCGCGCGCTGGATGCGACGGGGGGTGAGCGGCCCTCTCGCACTGCGGAGCCGGCGGCCGGCGAGCGGCCCTCGCGCACCCAGGAGCTGACGACGGGCGAGCGGCCCTCACGCGCGGGGATGGGGGCGGTGCCCTCGCCGTTCCACGTGGAGGAGGAGGCGCCGACGGTGGACGGACGCGCCGCTTCACGGGCGACGCTGACGGACGTGAAGCTGGGCGTGACGCCGCCGCCGGTGATGGACGTGCGCGCCGCCCCGCGGGTGACGCCCCATCCGATGAGGCTGGATGCACGTCCTCCGGTGGAGGTGGAGGAGGACGCGCCCACGCTGGCGATGCCGGAGCTGGCGCGGCCCTCGCGCGTGGTGGTGTCGGTGCCGCAGGAGCACGAGGCCGAGGAGGACGCACCCACGCTGTCGCTGGGCATGTCGCGTCCGGCCCGGCCCCACCCGGCCCCGGTGCGTCCGGGAGCGGTGGCCGCGCAGCAGGCGGCGCCCGCCGAGCCCCGGCGGAGCGGGTGGCTGGTGGGCGTGGGCCTGCTGGTGGTCGTGGCGGTGATTGCCACGCTGGCGTGGGCCTGGCCCCGGACTCCGCCCGCGACGGTGCGGCTGGAGACGCTGCCGCCGGGGGCCACGGTGGTCCTCGAGGGCCGGACGCTCGTGGAGCGCACGCCGCTGGTGTTGCCTCCGCTGGCGGCCGGCAGCTACCCCGTGGTGGTGACGCGCGAGGGCTACCAGGAGCTGCGGACCACGGTGGAGGTTCCCGCCACGGGCACGGCGTCGCCCGGGTTGCTGCGGCTGGTGCCCGTGACGGCGATGCCGCCGCCCGCGCCGGTGACTCGCGCGGCGTCCACGGCGGCTGAGCCGGCCGCGAGCCCGCGGGTGCGGCTGCGGGTGGAGGCGGAGCCTGCCGACGCCGTCGTCATCGTGGACGGCCAGCGGCGGGGCCCGGCGCCGGTGGTGCTGGAGGCGGAGCCCGGGAAGGACGTGGCGGTGCGGGTGGAGGCGGCGAAGCACCAGCCACGCAGCCGCACCCTCAAGGTGGGCGCGGGGCCCGAGCAGGTGGAGCGCTTCGTGCTGGAGCCGGAAGCCCGGCCCGCCGCGTCCCCGGCGCCGAGCACCCGGGAGCGCGGGGCCCGGACCGAGTCCCGCTCGGAGGGGCGCATGGCCCGGGTCCGCTTCGCGGTGCAGCCGTGGGCGGAGGTGACGTGCGGCGGGAGGCGGCTGGGGGAGACGCCCTTCGAGGCCGTGGAGCTCCGCGTGGGCACCTATGACTGCAAGTTCTTCAATCCCGACCTCAAGCAAACGCTCAATCGGCGTATCGAGGTCAAGCCCATCGACATCAATGTCGTGAGCGTGAAGTTCGAGTAGCCCTCTTCCGGAAACCCCGTGACGCTCGAAGCCGGCACCCACATCGGCAAGTACGTCGTCCGCCGCAAGCTCGCCGAAGGCGGGATGGCGGAGATCTACCTGTGCACGGCGCGCGGGCCGGAGGGCTTCGAGAAGGAAGTCGTCATCAAGCGGGTCCGCGTCTTCCTCGCGAGCGACCCGGAGTTCGTGGGGATGTTCATCGCGGAGGCGCGGCTGGCCTCGCGGCTGAACCACGCGAACGTGGTGCAGATCTTCGACTTCGACAAGCACCAGGACACGTACTACCTGGCCATGGAGTACGTGCGCGGCTGCTCGCTGTGGGAGCTGCGCAAGAAGAGCAAGGAGCTGATGGAGCCGGTGCCGCCGGTGCTGGTGGCGCACATCGGCGCGGAGGTGGCGCGAGGGCTGCACTACGCGCACCGGGTCAAGGTGAACGGGCAGCCGCTGGACCTGGTGCACCGGGACGTCACCCCGCACAACGTGCTGCTGTCCTACGACGGGGCGGTGAAGCTGACGGACTTCGGCATCGCCAAGGCGGGGAAGGTGCTGACCCAGCCGGGCGTGCTCAAGGGCAAGTTCGCGTACATGTCCCCGGAGCAGGCCCGTGGCGAGGCCGTGGACGCGCGCACGGACATCTTCGCGCTGGGCGTGGTGCTGTGGGAGATGCTCACGGGCGGGCGGCTGTTCGACGGTGACTCCGAGGTGGCGGTGCTGCGCGCGGTGCAGCAGAGCGCCATTGCGCCTCCGGCCCGCCTCAACCCGGACGTGCCCGCGGACCTGGACGCCATCGTGGTGCGGGCGTTGGACAGGGACCCGGCGGCCCGCTTCCAGACGGCCGGTGAGCTGGAGCGCGCCCTGGCCCAGTGCGTGCTGAAGCACGCCAGGACGGTGGACGACACGGACCTGAGCGCCTTCATGCGGCGCCTGTTTCCCAGCAGCCACACCCAGGCCCTGCCCGCCGTGCAGGAGCGGACCCACGTCGAGAGCGCGCCGCAGCCCCGGGGAGAGGACGCGGCTGGCTCCGCGCCTCGCGAGCCCACCGCGGTGATGCCCGGAGTCGCCGGTGGACGCGGTGCCGGGGTGGCGCCATCTCCCGACGAGGACGTCAATGCGGCCACCTTCGTGCTGGCGCGCAGGGCGGCGGAGCAGGGCGCCGTGCCGCTGCCGCCGATGGCCACGCCGATGATGCCGCTGCCGGCGGTGGCGTCGTCTCCGGTGCCTCGTGCGCCCATGCCGCCCGTGGCCGCGCCCATCGCCGCGGTCCGCTCCAGTCGTCCGGAGGGCACCCCGGCCGTGTCCCCGCCCGAGGCAGGGGAGGGGAGCGGGAAGCGGACGAGCCAGCCCGAGGGCGTGTCGTCCGTGGCGACGGGCTCGGGTGCGAAGCCCCCGAGTCGTCCGGAGGGTGTGTCGTCCGTGGTGACGGGCCCGGGCGCGGGGCCCTCCAACCGACCGGAGCGGATGTCGTCCTTGGGGAGTGGTTCGGGCGCGAAGCTCCCGAGTCGTCCGGAGGGTGTGGCGTCTGTGTCCGCGCAGGGGGTGGACGCTTCTTCCGGAGCGAGGACCGACGCGAAGACTCCGAGCCGGCCGGAGGGGGCGTCCTCGCTCGGACCGGACGCGCAGGAAGACGCCGGGTTGTCGACGGAGCCGGCGGAGGCCGGACGCTCGGGTCGCGAGGTTCCCGCCACCCACGAGCCCGACGCCGCAGCGCACGGGAAGTCCGTGTCGAGCCGGCGTCCCTGGGCGCTGGGACTGGCCGCCGTGCTGGGCCTGGCGGCCATCGCGGGCGGCATCGCGGTGATGGGCTCCCAGTCGAAGCCCGCGCCCGCCGGGCCTCCTCCCACCACGGTGACTGAGCGCGCCGCCACCCCTCCGTCCACGGCCTCGGCCCCCGCCGAAGCGCCCCCGGGAACCGCCGCCAACGACGCGCGGACTCCGGCGGGCCGCGCGAGCGCCGACTCCGAGGCCGAAGTCGAGGGGCTGAAGCGCGAGGAGTCCCTGGCCGCCGTGCCCACGCCCGCGGCCGGAGAGTCTCGGCCCGCTCCCAGTGAGCCGCAGGAGGGCCGGGCCGCGGCCGTCTCCACGGGCACGCTCCAGGTGCAGGCCGCGCCCTACGCCACCGTCTTCCTCAACGGGAAGCGCCAGGGCGAGGTCGCCGGCCGCGCCACGTACAAGCTGCCCCCTGGCACCTACAAGCTCGTCTTCGAGCACCCGTCCGGCGGCAAGCAGTTCGACGTCACCATCACCTCTGGCACCACGGTGACCCGCGAGTTCCGCGCGTCCAAGGGCCGCTGAAACGTCATCCATCCAACGTTCATGAAGGGCCGGCGCGCGCTGGCCCCGTCCAGGCCCCGTTCCGGGCGCGCTGAAGGGCGTTTCGCGACCCGCCGGGCCCTGGCCGGCCCCCGGTTTCGAGCGTCCTGAATCGGCCGCCATCGTCCAGGCCTGTAGCAGTCTGCCTTGACTCCAACGATCCACTCTGGCACTCAGTGGCCTCCATTCAGTAGCCTATATTCAATGGAATCGATTGACCTGCTGGCACCCGAGGAGATTGCCCGGATCGAGCGCGAGAACGCGGGCGGTCTGCCCGCGAGCGCCATCCTGGAGATCTTCCGTCCACGGGGCGTGCGGCTGTCGGAAGCGACGTTCCGCAAGTACGTGCAGGCGGGGCTGCTACCGCGCAGCCGCCGCGTGGGCCGCAAGGGGAAGCATCAGGGGAGCCGGGGGCTGTACCCGGTGGAGGCGGTGCGCCGCATCAATGTCATCAAGAAGATGATGGCGGAGGGGCACACGCTGGAGGACATCAAGCGCTCCTACGTCTTCCACCGCAATCATATCGACCAGTTGGAGCGGGACCTGGCCGGTCTATTGGATGGGTTCCAGGAGGAGCTTGGGGATAGGGCCTTCGGGGGGGAGCACCGGCGTACGCTCGAGGCGGAGTTGGCAACACTGCGGCAAAGAGCGCAGGATCTGGTACGGGACGTGTCCCGGCTGGGTAGCGCCGTGACCGCACGCGCAGACGAAACCATCCGTTCGCAATAAGATGCCGGCCCGGAACCGGGTAGACTGGCCTCAGTGGAGGGGACATGTCGGAAGTGAAGCAACTGCAGGAGGAGGGCGGGGACCAGGAGACGGGCGAGGCGCAGGAGCGCCGTCGCTCCAAGACCATGTCGCGCAAGGAGATGGCGCGCGACCTGCGTCGGCGGCGTCTCACCGGTCAGGTGGACCCGGAAGAGGCGGACCTGCTGAAGCAGATGGACGACACGCGTCCGCGCACCCGCGCCGACTGCGTCAACGGTCCGCGGCCGTGCATGTTCGTGTCCTGCAAGCACAACCTCTACCTGGACGTGAATCCGGAGACGGGGTCCATCAAGCTGAACTTCCCGGACAAGGAAATCTGGGAGCTGGAGCACACCTGCGCCCTGGACGTGGCGGAGAAGGGCGGCATCACCCTCGAGGAGGTGGGGGAGATCATGAACCTCACCCGTGAGCGCATCCGCCAGGTGGAGACGCGCGGCCTGATGAAGCTGCGCGAGGCCACCGAGGCCGAGCCGCCCGTCTCGGCCCGCAAGCCCTGAAGGTCCGGGCGGCTTCCGCCCGTCGACGGAGGGCCTACGTGTTGCGTTGACACCCCAGGGGGTGGTTGCTAGGACCGCCGCTCCCCGCACACCGAGGCGCACACGTGCTGGCTCTCCTCAGCGTTTCCGACAAGCGAGGTCTGGTTCCATTCGCCCAGGGCCTCGTTCGCCTGGGCTTCCGGCTGCTCTCCACGGGAGGCACGCTGGAGGCGCTCAAGGGCGCGGGCGTGCCCGCGACGAAGGTCTCCGAGCACACGCAGAGTCCCGAAATCCTCGGCGGCCGCGTGAAGACGCTCCACCCCCGCATCCACGGCGGCATCCTCGGCCGCACGGAGCTGGAGTCGGACCGGGCGGAGATGAAGGCGCACGGCATCGAGCCCATCTCCCTGGTCGCGGTGAACCTGTATCCGTTCCGCCAGACGGTGGCGTCGGGCGCGGCGGAGGCGGACGTCATCGAGCAGATTGACATCGGCGGGCCGGCCATGGTGCGCGCGTCCGCGAAGAACTTCCGCAGCGTGGCCGTGGTGGTGGACCCGGACGACTATCCGGCGGTGCTCGCGGAGCTGGAGCAGCAGAAGTCGGTGGGCGAGGACACGCGGCGCAAGCTGATGCGCAAGGCCTTCGCGCACACCGCGGCCTACGACGCGTCCATCTCCGCATGGCTGTCCGGCGGCGCGGGCGAGCCGTTCCCCGGCGAGCTGTCACTGGCCTACCAGAAGGCGCAGGACCTGAGGTACGGGGAGAACCCGCACCAGCGCGGCGCCTTCTACCGCGAGCACTCGGCGCCGGCGGAGCCCACGGTGGCCTTCGCGAAGGTGCTGCAGGGCAAGGAGCTCTCGTACAACAACATCCTGGACCTGGATGCGGCGCTGGGGCTGCTGCTGGAGTTCCCGGAGAAGCCCGCCGCGGTCATCATCAAGCACAACACCCCGTGTGGCGTGTCGGTGGATGACTCGCTGGTGAAGGCGTACCGCACGGCGCGTGCGGTGGACGAGGTGTCCGCCTTCGGCGGCATCGTCGCGCTCAACCGCGAGGTGGACGAGGCCACGGCCCAGGTCATGGCGGAGACGTTCCTGGAGGCGGTCATCGCCCCCACGTACTCACCCGCGGCCCTCCAGGTCCTGGCGGCGAAGAAGAACCTGCGGCTGCTGGAGGCGGGTCCGGCGCTCGCCTCACCCCAGGCCCGGCCGAGGGCCCAGCTGGACGCCAGGAGCGTGTCCGGCGGGCTGCTCCTCATGGACCGGGATGCGCGCGAGCCGGAGCTGAGCTGGAAGGTGGTCTCCAAGCGGGCGCCCACCCCGGAGGAGGAGCGGGCGCTGCGCTTCGCCTGGAAGGTGTGCAAGCACGTGAAGAGCAACGCCATCGTGTTCGCCTCAGGGGACCAGCTGCTGGCCCAGGGCGGCGGGCAGACGAACCGGGTGGACTCGGTGCGAATCGCGATGCAGCGGGGCGGAGGGGCGCTCAAGGGGAGCGCCGTGGCCTCGGATGCCTTCTTCCCCTTCCGGGACGGCCTGGACGAGGCGGCCCGGGCCGGGGCCACCTGTGTCGTCCACCCGGGCGGTTCTGTCCGGGACGCGGAGGTCATCGCCGCCGCGGACGAACATGGGATGGCCATGGTGCTGACGGGAGTGCGACACTTCCGTCACTGAATCATGCGCATCGTCTGTCAGAAATGCGCGGCCGCCTACGCGATCGATGATCGACTGATCACCGCCAAGGGCGTCCGTGCGCAGTGTCCCCGCTGCCGGAACCTGCAGCTCGTCCGGCGCGATCCCACGGCTGCGCCCGCAGAGGGCGCGCCGGCTCCCACGCCGCAGCCCGCGGCGCCCCAGGCTCCCGCGGCGGCCAGTCCCTCGCCGCAGGCCGCGCCCGTGGATGACCTCTTCGGCGACTTCGGGTCACCGGCTCCAGCCGGTCCGGCACCCAAGGCCGCCGCGGCTCCAGCCGGTCCGGCACCCAAGGCCGCCGCGGCTCCGGCCGGCCCGGCGCCCAGGGCCGCTGCCGCGCCCCGGCCCGCGCAGGGGGCCGCCGCTCCAGGCTCGGACCTGTTCGCCGACTTCGGCGCGATGCCGACGCCGAGCCCCTCGCTGGCGCCGCCGGTGGACCCGTTCGCCGACCTGGGCGCCGCCGCTCCTCCGGCCGCCGCTGCGTCGCCCGGAGAGGACCCGCTGCTCGACTTCCTCGGGCCGGCGCCCGCCTCGCCTCCCGCGCCGGTGGCCCGGATTTCGTCGGCTCCCGGAGCGGTGCCCGTCCCGGTGTCGCCTCCGTCCGCGGCGGCGCCTCCGCCCCGGGCGGCCGCTCCGGCTCCCGCCGCGCCCAGACCGGCGACGGCGGGGTGCCGCTCCTGTGGGAAGCCGCTGACGGACTCCTTCGACCAGGCGCTCGGCATGTGTGACGAGTGCCGGCAGCAGGGAGGC
This sequence comes from Pyxidicoccus xibeiensis, assembly GCF_024198175.1. NCBI lineage: Bacteria > Pseudomonadati > Myxococcota > Myxococcia > Myxococcales > Myxococcaceae > Pyxidicoccus > Pyxidicoccus xibeiensis. The sequence continues at coordinate 219,784 of NZ_JAJVKV010000010.1, read as the reverse complement.
TCCGCGCCGGCGTCCGGCGCCAGGGCCGCGCCCCAGGAGCCCGCGTCGGCGGGCATGGACTTCCTGCCGCCGCTCACGGCGCTGGAGGAGGGCTCCACGCCCGCGCCGACGTCCGAGCCCCGAGGGGGGCCGAGGTCCTCCGGCGCGCCGGGCCTGGGCGCCGAGCCCCGGAGCAGCCCGCGCATCCCCATCAGCACCGACATCATCCCCGACATGGGGCCCGAGCCGGGCAGCGGCCGCCGCGCCGCCGTGCCGGCGCTGGGACCCGAGTCGCGCAGTGGCTCCCGCACCCTCACCAACTCCGGCATCCGCTCGGGCTCGGCGCAGGTCCAGGAGGCGGGCCGCTCGCCGGGAGGACGCGGGCGGGGCCTGCTGCTGGGCGTGCTCGCGCTGCTGCTCGTCGGTGGTGGGGCCGGGGCTTTCTATCTCTACCAGCAGCAGCAGGCCGCGGCCCGCCGCAACGCGCCGCCCCCCGCGCCCGCGCCCATCCCCGAAGCGGTGCAGGCCGCGGTGTCGCGCTGGAAGCTGAAGTACCTGGAGCTCACGGGCACCAGCGCGGAGCGGCTCGAGGAGGGGCGCAAGCAGCTGGCCAGCGACGAGCGCGCCGCCTACGCCGAGGCGGAGGAGTCCTTCCAGCAGGCGCTGCTCCTGGACCCGCGCAGCGACGAGGCCATCGTCGGCTACGTGCAGGCGCTGTCGCTGGGGCGTGGCGCCGGCATGGATGACGCCACGTTCAAGTCGGCGCGAGCGCTGGTGGAGGTCGCGGAGTCGCGCTCCGGCCGCACGGCGTCCGTGCTGCTGGCGCATGCGAACCTGCTGCTGGCCCGCTCGCGGCAGGCGGACCTGCTGGAGCAGGCACGCTCGCTGGCGAAGGAGTCCCTGGACCTCGAGGGGGTGTCGGACGCGCAGAAGGCCGAGGCCCATCTGGTGCTGGGGCGTGCCTACCTGTCCTCGTCGCGCGAGCTGGCGCGTGGCCACTTCGACTCGGCGCAGCAGCTGGCGCCGGACCTGAAGCGCGTGCCGTTCTACCGCGCGCTCGCGCACGAGGCCGCTGGCGAGTACTCGCTCGCGCTGGCGACGCTGCGCAAGCGCCTGGCGTCGAACCCGAACGACTGGGACAGCCTGGCGGCCACCTCGCGCATCTACCAGGAGGTGGGAGAGCCGGCGGAGGCGCGGCGGCTGTACGAGGCTCGCGCCAAGGCGGAGCCCGGCGAGCTGCGCGCGCTGCTGCCGCTGGCCATGCTGCGCTACCAGACGGAGGGCAGCGCCCCCGCCGCGGTGCGCGAGCTGCGCGCGCTGCTGAAGAACCGCGCCCAGTACGAGAACGCCGAGGAGGCCGAGGTGCTGGTGCACCTGGCCGCGGCGGAGCGCGCCAGCAACAACCCGGACGCGGCGGCGAAGGCAGCGGAGGAGGCCCTGCAGCAGGTGAAGGGGCTGCCCGAGGCGCACTTCCAGCTCTTCCTGGTGGCGCTGGGGCGCCGCGACGCCGCGAAGGCGCGGGAGCACCTGGCCGGCTTCCAGGGGCGGCTGGAGGACCCGGCGCTGGAGCTGGTGCTCGAGGGCCGGCTGCTGCTGCTGGAGAAGAAGGCCCCGGACGCGCTGGAGCGCTTCCAGGAGGCGGTGAAGCAGGACGACCGGCGGCTGGACGCGCGGCTGCTGGCCGGAGTCGCGGCCGCGAGCGCGAAGCGGCGGGACGATGCGTTCCGCGCGCTGCACCAGGCCCTGCTGTCGGACCCGCTGCGGCTGGAGCCCCGGCCGGTGGCGACGCGCTTCTGGCTACGGCCGGGGGAGACGGTGCAGGGCGTGGAGGGTGTCATCCTCGCGCTGGCCGCGGGCCCCGAGGACCCGTCCCCGCTGCTGTACGAGGGCCTGCTGCGCTTCCACCAGGGCAACCCGGAGGCGGCGGAGCGCCACTTCCGCAACGTGCTGGAGGTGGACCCCAGCAATGCGGGAGCGCTGGCGTACCGGGCGCTCATCGCGCTGGCCGAGCGCAACGCCACCGAGGCACGGGGCCTGGCGACACAGGCCGTGGAGGGGGGGCGGCAGATGCCCATCGCCCACCTGGCCCTCGGCCTGGCGCTGGCGGACGCGCGGCAGGTGGAGCCCGCCAAGCGTTCCCTGCGGGAGGCGGCGAAGCTGTCGCCCTCCCTGCTGTCGGCGCGGGCGCGGCTGGCGGAGCTGGAGGCGCCGGCGCGGCGCGACGAAGCGCGAAACACCCTGGTGACGGTGGTGGGGTTGGACCCGTCGTACCTCCCCGCCAAGAGGATGCTCTTCCAGTTGGAACGGTGAGGTGGATGTGAAGGTCCTGCTGCTCGGTTCCGGAGGCCGTGAGCACGCGCTCGCGTGGAAGCTGTCCCAGAGCCCCCGGCTCACCCGGCTGCTGTGCGGCCCGGGCAACCCTGGCACCGCGCGGCTGGCCACCAACGTGCCCGTGCGGCCGGACGCGCCGGACGAGGTGGTGGCGCTGGCGAAGCGCGAGGCGGTGGACCTGGTGGTGGTGGGGCCCGAGGCGCCGCTGATGGCGGGCGTGGCGGACGCGCTGGCGAAGGCGGGCATCCCCTGCTTCGGCCCGGTGGCGGGCGCCGCCCTCATCGAGGGCTCCAAGGCCTTCGCGAAGGAAATCATGGCCGAGGCGGGCGTGCCCACCGCGGCCTTCCGCACCTTCACGGACGTGGCCGAGGCGGAGGCCTACGCCGTGGAGCAGGGCCGCATCGTCGTGAAGGCGGACGGCCTGGCGGCGGGCAAGGGCGTCATCGTGGCCCACGACGTGGCGGCCGCGCGCGACGCGGTGCGCGCGGTGGGCGCCATGGGCGCGGCCGGCCAGCGCATGGTGCTGGAGGAGCTGCTGGAGGGCGAGGAGGTCTCCGCCATGGCCCTGTGTGACGGCGAGCGCTACGCGATGCTCGCGCTGTCGCAGGACCACAAGCGGGTGGGCGACGGGGACACCGGGCCCAACACCGGCGGCATGGGGGCCTACGCCCCGGCGCCCTTCCTGTCCGCTGCCCAGCTGGCCGAGGTGGGGGAGCGCGTGGTCGCTCCGACGCTGGCCGTGCTTCGTCGGCGTGGACTGCCGTTCCGGGGCGTGCTGTACGCAGGGCTGATGCTCACGCGCAGCGGGCCGAAGGTGCTGGAGTTCAACGCGCGCTTCGGCGACCCGGAGACCCAGGTGCTGATGATGCAGCTCGGCGAGGACCTGCTGCCGCTGCTGGACGCGTGCGCGCGGGGCCGGCTGGAGGCCCGTCCGCTGGTGTCCGCCCCCGGTGCGTCCGTGGGCGTGGTGCTGGCGGCGCAGGGGTACCCGGATGCGCCTCGCAAGGGGCAGCGCATCACCGGGCTGGACGCGGTGCCGGCGGACGCGACGGTGTTCCTGGCCGGCGTGGAGGAGCAGGACGGCGCGCTGGTGACGAGCGGCGGCCGGGTGATGACGGTGTGCGCGCGGGGCGAGGACCTGGCGAGGGCGCGGGAGCGGGCCTACGCGGCGGCGGCGGCCGTGCGCTTCGACGGCATGCACCTGCGCCGGGACATCGGCGCGCGAGGGATGAAGGCGGCTTTGTGAAGCACGTCACGCGCTACCTGCTCAGGGAGCTGCTGGTGCCGCTCGGGGTGTGGGTGGCGTTCATGTTCCTGCTCCTGTTCGTCATGCAGTTCCTGCGGGGCACGGACGTGCTGCTGGGCTCCTCGGTGACGCTGGTGGACCTGGGGCGGCTGCTGGCGTACCTGACGCCGCACTTCCTGATGATGGCGCTGCCCATCGCCTTCCTGCTGGCCATCCTCCTGGGGCTGGGCCGGCTGGGCGAGGACCGGGAAATCACCGCCCTCCAGTCGCTGGGAATCGGGCCGATGCGCCTGCTCGCCGCGCCCATGGGGGTGGCGGTGGCCCTCAGCGCGCTGATGCTGCTGATTACGTCCACCGCGCAGCCGTGGGGCCTCACCGGCGTGAAGGAGCTGGTGAGCGAGGTCATCCGGAAGAACGTGGTGGGTGACGTGAAGTCCGGCGTCTTCTACGAGGACCTGAGTGACTTGACGTTGTACGCGGAGCGGGTGTCGGCGGACGGGCGCTGGACGAACGTGCTGCTGCACGACGACCGCGAGGCGAGCGCGCCGCTGCTGGTGCTGGCGCACCGCGGCCGGGTGGGGACGACGAGCCGCGGCGAGGTGCTGCGCTTCGCCCTGGAGGATGGGGAGGTCCACCGCTCCGGAGGCGCGAGCGAGGACTACAGCGTCATCCACTTCGACAACGCGGAGATCAGCGTGGGCGTGGGCGCCTCCATGGGCAAGCGCAGCCGCTTCACGTCGGCGAAGGAGGAGCTGACGCTCGCGGAGCTGTCGCAGGTGGCGCGCGAGGCGGAGGCCCGCGGCGGCGACCCGCGCTCGTTCCGCATGGCGCTGCACAGCCGGCTGGGCAACGCGCTGGCGCCCATCGCCTTCGCGCTGCTGGGCACGCCGCTGGCCATCGGCCGGAGGCAGTCGGGGCGGGCGTGGGGGTATCTGTTCACGCTGGGCGGGTATGTCCTCTACTACGTGCTGAGCCGCGCCTTCGAGCAGCTGGGGCAGCAGGGGAAGCTGCCCGTGGAGCTGGCGGGGCAGCTGGCCAACCTCCTCTTCATGCTGGTGGGCGCGGTGGCGCTGTACCGGGTGAACCGCTCGGGGTCGGTCCGGTGAGGAACACGCTCTTCGGCTACGTGGTGCGCACGTACCTGCGCTTCGCGCTGGGCATCCTCTTCGGCCTGGTGCTGGTCTTCGTGGTGGTGGACTTCGTGGACCGCGCGAAGTCGTACACGGGGCCGGGCTGGGTGGCGGACGCGGCGAAGCTGTACGCGTACAAGGCGCTGGTGGCGATACAGCAGCTGGGGCCGGCGGCGCTGCTGCTGGCGGCGGGCACGGCGGTGTCCGCGCTGCGCAAGCAGGGCGAGGTGACGGCGATTCGCGCGCTGACCTTCGGCCCGTCCGCGCTGTACCTGCCCATCCTGGTGTGCTCGCTGCTGTCGTGCGTGGGGCTGGTGGCCTTCGACGAGCTGGTGGCGACGCGAGCCGGCAGGCGCGTGGACGAAATCACCACCCAGCGCTTCAACCGCTGGGGCGACTGGCGCCTGCACTACTCGCCGAAGCAGTGGTTCCGGCGTGGGGACCGCATCTTCTTCCTGCGTGCGGGCAGCGCGCAGGACGGCTTCCAGGACGTGTCCATCTTCCAGGTGTCGAAGGAGTTCGAGCTCGTGAAGCGCCTGGACGCGGCGGAGATGCACCCGGTGGAGGGCACGCGCTGGCGGCTCGTCGACGTGGTGGAGCGCGGCTTCGCGGGCGAGGGGCGCACGTCGGTGCGGCTGTTGGAGGAGGCCGAGTACGACCTGGGCGTGGCGGGCACGTCGTTCCGCATCCGTCCGGGGCGGCCGGAGCAGATGCGGGTGGCGGAGCTGCGGGAGCAGATTGAGGCGCGCAGGGAGGTGGGGCTGGAGACGCGCCAGTTCGCGCTCGCGTTCCACAACCGCTTCGCCTACCCCATGGCGGCGCTGCCCGCGGCGCTGCTCGGGGTGGGGCTGGCGCTGCGCTCGAGCCGGAGGGGCCACCTGACGGCGGCCATCGTGGAGGGCCTGCTGACGGCGGTGGCCATGTGGGGGCTGATGGTGGTGTGCCGCACGCTGGTGCTCACCGGGAGGCTGGCGCCGGTGGTGGCCGCGTGGATGCCCGCCTTCCTGCTGCTGGTGGTGGCCGGGGCGGTGTGGCTGCGGCGGGAGGGGTGGCTGCACCTGCCGCGTCGCTGGCTGACGGTGAGATAGCGTGGCGCCGCCCATGGACTCCACGTCCCAGCCGCTGGTGGACCCGCGCCTGCGCCGCGTGGTGGCAGGGGTGCTCGCGTTCTGGGCGGTGGGGCTGGTGCTGGCGGAGGTCGTCGTCCAGGTCGCGGCGGGCGCGGCGGTGCTGGTGGCCATCATCCTGGCGGCCCGCCGGAGCCTGCGCCTGGCGCCGGACGTGCGCGCGTACGTGGCGGCGAGCCTGGCGCTGTGCGCGTGGCAGCTCGCCTCGCCCGCGGTGGCGCTGCTGACGGGCGCGGCGCAGCGGTGGCCGCGCAGCTCGCGCTACGGGCAGGTGCTGGACACGGTGGCGGGCGCGGCGGCGGCGTGTATCGGCACGGTGGGCGTGCCGTGGCTGCTGCTGGCGGGCGTGGTGGCCGGCGGCTGGCTGGTGGCCACGGGGCTGGGGATGCTCCAGAACCGGGTGCGCTGGTCCTGGGAGCCGCCGGCGTTCTTCAAGCTGAACCTCAGTCGCCTGCACGAGAACTTCGGCACGGAGGAGTCTCCGCGCTACGCGTCGGGGGGCTTCTTCTTCCACCGGCTGCGCTTCGCGCACGGAGCGATTGCCGCGCTGGGGCCCGCGCTGGCGGTGCTGGGCGGCTCGGAGCTGGCGCGGCGCCGGGGGCTGGCGGGCCTGGTGGTGCTGGGGATGCTGCTGTCCATCTACAACGCCTTCGCGCGGGCGGCGCTGGGGGCGGCGCTGATTGTCAGCGTGGTGGCGCTGTTGCTGCTGGTGCAGGGCCGGGCACGCAAGGCGGGGCTGGTGGTGCTCGGCGTGCTGGTGCTGGTGGTGGTGGTGTCACCGGCCTGGCGGGCGCGGATGGCGAAGGCGGTGGGGAACATCTACGGCGGCGAGCGGCAGCTGGCCATGTCCGTGGGCTGGGAGCTGGTGCGGGAGCATCCGCTGGCGGGCGTGGGCTTCGGCAACCACAAGCCCGCGGCGATGGCCACCGCGGAGCGGACGGGCATCAACGACTTCCTGGCTACGGACGCGCACAACGTCTGGCTGACGGTGTGGGCGGAGACGGGGCTGGTGGGGCTGCTGCTGTTCGCGTGCATGCACGTGCTGCTGGCGCGGGCGCTCATCCGGCGGCACCGCGAGGGCTCGCTGGCGGCGACGGGCGCGCTGCTGTCCTGGGTGGGCTTCCAGGTGCTGGCGCTGGTGCACTACCTGCCGTTCCACTCCAACGTGCACCTGTCCTTCGCGCTCATCTGGGGCCTGGGGCTGTGCGAGGGCAGCGGGGTGCTGCGGGGCGAAACACCGGCCGCGAGTCCGCTGCCCGCCTCAGTCGGCCCGGCTGCCCGGAGCTGAAGGCAGCTCCAGCACCCGCCGGTACACCGCCAGCATGCGCCGCGCGCAGTCGTCCCACGTGAAGCGCGCGGCCCGCTCGCGGCCCAGCTCGGTCAGCTCGCTGCGCAGCCCGTCGTCCCGCAGCACGCGCAGCGTGGCCTCGCGCCAGGCCGCCGCGTCGTCCGGTGGCAGCTTCAGCGCCGCGTTGCCCACCACCTCCGGCAGCGCCGTCGCATCCGCCGCCAGCACGGGGCAGCCCGCCGCCATCGCCTCCAGCGCGGGCAGGCCGAAGCCCTCGTACTTCGACGGCAGGAGCAGCGCCGCCGCTGCACCGTAGAACAGCGGCATGTCCGCCTCGGGCAGCTCTTCCAAATCCAGCACGTTCTCGTGCAGCCCCAGCTCGTGCGCCACCGCCCCCTTGCCCGCCAGCAGCACCACCGGCACCGGCAGGTCCGCCGCGAAGTGCTTCAGCAGCTCCAGGTTCTTGAAGCGCTTCGCGTTGCCCACCGCCGCCACGTACCGCGCCGGCAGCGCGTGCCGCTCGCGGAACTCGCGCGCCTCCGCCGCCGTCGCCGGTTGGAATCGCGAGTCCACGCCGTTGGGAATCACCTGCAGCCGGTACGGCGACAGCTTGAGGTGCTTCGCCAGCTCCTCGCGGGAGAACTCCGACACCGTCACCAGCGCCGACGCCCGCTTCGCCCGAGGCCCCACCACCACCCGGTAGTAGATGGACTGCGCCGGCGTGTACTGCTCCGCCAGCGCCAGGTGGTTCGCATCATGCAGCGTCGCCACCAGCTTCCCGCTCCAGAACAGCGGCAGCGAGAAGGACGTGGCATGGAAGACGTCCGGCTTCACCCGCGCCAGGTCCGCCGCCAGCGCGGGCTGCTCGAGCGGCGACAGGAAGCCCGCCAGCGCGCGCAGCAGGGGGAGGCGCGGGGCGAGCGCTCCCAGCTCGGCCGGCAGCCCCTCGGGCGGCACCAGCGCGGAGAAGCGGAGGTCCGGGGCGAGCGACGGCATCCGCCGCGCCAGCTCCAGGGCGTACCGGGCGATGCCATGCAGCCGGCCGCGCACCATGCGCAGGTCGAGGAGGACGTGGGCCACGGCCCACGGCGTACCACACGCAGGGCGCCCATGGGGGCCAGGCAGGCAGCCAGGCATCCTGTCTTTCGGCACCGCGCCGCCCCGGTGTTAGAAGCCCCTGTCGTGAAGGTCGCCCTGGTCCACGATTGGCTCGTCACCCACCGCGGGGGAGAACGCGTCCTCGACGCGCTCTGCGAAGTGCTCCCGGACGCGGACATCTACACCCTCGTCCACAAGCCCGGCAGCCAGTCTCCGGCCATCGAGTCGCGCCGCATCTTCACCTCCTTCCTCCAGCACATCCCGGGCATCCACGCGCGCTACCGGCACTTCCTCCCGCTGATGCCGCGGGCCATCGAAGCCCTGCGCCTGCGGGACGACTACGACCTGGTCCTCTCGTCCAGCCACTGCGTCGCCAAGGGCCTGCGCGTCCCGCCGGGGACTCCGCACCTCAGCTACGTGCACGCGCCCATGCGGTACATGTGGGACCTCTTCGACGACTACTTCGGCCCGGGCCGCGCGCGCCTGCCCGTGCGCGCGGCGGCCCACGCCGTGCGTCCGTGGCTCCAGCAGTGGGACCGGAGGACGGCGTCCGGCGTCCACCGCTTCGTCGCCAACAGCCACCACATCGCCTCGAAGATTCGCCGCTTCTGGAATCGCGAGGCCACCGTCGTCCACCCGCCCGTGGCCCTGGAGCGCTTCGCCCGGCAGCCGCTGGAGGGCGGCGGGCAGGGCGGCTACTTCCTGTGGCTCGGGGCCTTCGCGCCCTACAAGCGGCTGGACGTGGCGCTGGAGGCGTTCCGCGAGCTGGGCGCCCCTCTCTGGGTGGTGGGCACGGGCCAGGAGGCCTCACGCCTCATGTCGGGGCCGGTGCCCGCCAACATCCGCTTCCTCGGCAACGTCCCGGATGACGCCCTGCCGGGGCTCTACCGGGACGCCCGCGCGCTCGTCTTCACGCCCGAGGAGGACTTCGGCATCACCCCCCTCGAGGCCCAGGCGACGGGCCGCCCCGTCATCGCCTACGGCAGGGGCGGCGTGCTGGAGACTGTCACCTCCCGCACCGGCCTCTTCTTCTCCGAGCAGACCCCCGCCGCCCTCGCCGCCGCCGTGCGCCAGTTCGAGGCGTGGGAGCCCGACTTCCGGCCGGTGGACGCCCGCTCGCAGGCCGAGCGCTTCAGCCGCGCCGCCTTCCAACGCGCCATGTTGGCCGAGGTGGATGCACTCCTCAGGGTGGGGACGTCCTCCCCAGCCCGGGCCTCGGGGGTGTGACGCCGCTGTCAGCCCACCCTCCATCTTCCATGGGGGAGAGCTGTCCACTGACACCCACTGTGGGGGAGGGGTCAAGCCAACCCATTGGTTTCACGGGTTTTCTCGTGCTAGGACGCCCGGCCGTCAATACGTGTCGGGCAGGACCCGTGCCCGGGGGCTTGGGGTGCGAGTCTTGCAGTGGGGTGGCCGCCCGTTGACCAGGCTACAGGAGTCCCGCGGTGTTCAGTCGTCTCCAGCGGTTCTACACGTCCATCAAGATTGTGGCGGACATGGTGATGCTCGCGATGGCGTTCGGCCTCGCGTACGTCACCCGGTTCTCCGGCATCGTTCCCGTCACGGAGGGCATCCCTCCCTGGGAAGATACCGTCGTCTCGCTGCTGATGGTCCTGGTCATCTTCCCGATGACCTTCAAGCAGTCGCGCCTGTACGCCACCAACCGCGCGCGCACCAACACGGGCGAGGTCTTCGAGGTCTTCAAGTCCACCATCACCGCGACGCTCATCCTGGTGGCGGCGACGTACTTCGCGCGTGAGCGCTACTCGCGCCTCACGCTGGTCATCTTCGTCGCGTACGCCTTCGTGCTGGTGACGTGCAACCGCCTGGCGTTCCGCTACGTGCTGAGTGAAATCCGCCGGCGGGGCCACAACCTCAAGTCCATCCTCGTCATTGGCGCGGGGGAGCTGGGGCAGCGGGTCATCGAGACGGTGGAGGGGCACCGCGAGCTGGGCTTCCGGGTGACGGGCGTGCTCACGCTGCGGCCGGAGAAGGTGGGCCAGTACGTGGGCGGTGTGCGCGTCATCGGCCACGTGGACTCGGTGAACCAGATGTTGGATTCGCAGCCGGTGGACCAGGTCATCATCGCGCTGCCGCTGGAGGACCAGGCGCACGTGAAGCGGCTGATGGAGCAGCTCGCGCTGCGCACCGTGGACGTGCGCGTGGTGCCGGACCTGTACCAGTACATCACTCTCTACGGCGGCCTGGAGGAGTTCGGCGGGCTGCCCATCATCCGCCTCCAGGGCGACCCCATGGAGGGCTGGAGCCGGGTGTCCAAGCGGGCCTTCGACATCCTCTTCTCGATGCTGGCCATCCTCGTCACCTCGCCGCTGATGCTGGCCACGGCGCTGGCGGTGCGGCTGACCAGCCGCGGGCCCATCCTCTACCGCCAGGAGCGCATGGGCATGGACGGGCGCACCTTCCCCATCCTCAAGTTCCGCACCATGCGCGTGGATGCCGAGCACTGCGGCGCGATGATGGCCTCGCGCGAGGACCCGCGCCGCACGCCCATCGGCACCTTCCTGCGCAAGTACTCGCTGGACGAGCTGCCGCAGTTCTTCAACGTGCTGCTGGGCGACATGAGCCTCGTCGGCCCGCGCCCCGAGCGCCCCGTCTTCATCGAGGAGTTCAAGCGGCAGATTCCCCGCTACCACCTGCGGCACAAGGTGAAGGCGGGCATCACCGGCTGGGCGCAGATCAACGGCCTGCGCGGCCAGACGTGCATCCAGAAGCGCATCGAGTACGACCTGTACTACATCGAGAACTGGTCGCTGCTGATGGACCTGAAGATTCTCGTGCGCACCGCCCTGGGCGGCTTCCTGTCGAAGAACGCGTACTGACGGAGACAGCGGGTGGGCACGCACGAGTGGACGCGGGACGGCTTCGTCATCAGCACGGACCGCGCGCGGGTGGATGTGGAGGTGGTGCACCGCTTCCTCCAGTCGTCCTACTGGGCGGCGGGGATTCCCCTGGAGCTGGTGCGCCGGGCGGTGGAGCACTCGCTGCCCTTCGGCGTGTACCGCGCGGCTTCCGGTGAGCAGGTGGGCTTCGCGCGGGTGACGACGGACTTCGCCACCTTCGCGTACCTGGCGGACGTGTTCATCGACGAGGCGCTGCGCGGCCAGGGCCTGGGCCAGTGGCTGGCGGCGACCATCGTCGGGCACCCGGAGTTGCAGGGGCTGCGGCGGTGGCTGCTCGCCACGCGTGACGCGCACGGGCTCTACGCCCAGCACGGCTTCACGCCGCTGAGCGCGCCCGCGAGCTTCATGGAGAAGTGGGACCCGGATGTCTACCGGCGCGGCTCGCGCTGAGGCACGGCGTCCGGCGCCGGCACGGGGCCGGGCCGCGGCGGTGAGGCCACGGCCCGGACCCGACAGCTCACGGGACTACTGGATGCTCCACACCACGGTGCCGCTGCACGTGTTGCTGCTGTAGCAGCCGGCGCGAATCTGCAGCGTGCCGGAGGCCGTCGCCGTGTACGTCAGGCTGGAGCCCGTGCCGCTGCACGCGTCGTCGTTGGAGGCCGCCTGCGTGGCGCCGCTGAACAGGCGCAGGTAGGTGTCCCCGGTGAACGACGCGCCCGTCACGCCGCAGGTGGCCACGGTGATGCGCTGGCCCGCGGTGATGGTGACGTCCCGGTTGGTGGTGCTCTGCTGCGCGCTATTGGTGTTGGTGCCGCTGAAGCTGAACGAGCCGGTGGTCGGCGTCGGAGGCGGCTGGCCGTTGGTGATTTCCCACACCACGCGGCCCCCGCAGCTGCCGTTCTGGTAGCAGCCGGCGCGGACCTCGTACTCGCCGGCGGTGCTGGCGGTGAAGGTGATGCTGGAGCCACGGCCCCCGCAGGCGTCGTCGTTGGAGGCCACCTCGACGGCGGCGGGGCTGAACAGGCGCAGCCAGGTGTCACCGGTGAGGGTGGCGCCCGTCAGGCCGCAGGTGGCCACGGTGAGCTTCTGGCCGGCGGTGAGGGCAATCTTCCGGTTGGTGGTGCTCTGCTGCGCGCTGTTGGTGTTGGTGGCCGAGTACTCGAACGAGTTGGCCGGCGGCGGGGGCGGCGGCGGGGGCGGCTCGCCAGTGCCGTTGGGGTTGGGGCAGCCGGCGGTGGGAATGGCGCACTGGGGCAGGCTGGTGCCCAGGTGGGTGATGACCGCCTGGATGGGCACGCCGCGGTTGGGGCAGTTGGCGCAGTGGTGCAGCGCCACCACCAGGTTGTCCGAGTGGCCGATGACGGGCGAGCCGGACGAGCCGCCCTGCGTGTCCGCGAAGTAGCCCACGTCGTTGGGGCCGCCCGACTGGCAGGAGGCCTCCGTCAGGCTGTAGACCTCGGCGAAGCCGGACTGGTCCCTCGAGTCCGTGGAGCGCACGGCAATCTTCTTGCCGTAGCCGGCCGGGTGCTGCGGGACGAAGATGCGCTCGTCCACCACCGCCCCCGTGGAGCGCAGCTGCAGGTAGCCGTAGGTGTTGGTGGGGTTCTGCGACAGCTGCACCAGCGCGTAGTCGCGCGGCGCGTCCACCTTCACCAGCGTGGCGCCGGAGATGACGTTGCCCGGGCAGCCGAACCAGCTCGCGCAGCTCGTCGTACAGGTGGCGCCCTCGGTCATGAACTCGTAGCTGGTGTTCTGCGCGTCGGCCGCGGTGCCGATGCAGTGCTGGTTCGTCATCAGGTGGCCCTGGCTGCCCACCAGCCAGCCGGTGCACGCGCCGGAGCCGTTGATGAGCAGGCGCGCCACGGGACGGGCGCGGCCGTAGATGGCCGGGTCGCTGGAGGCGTAGCAGGGCGCCCAGCCGGAGTCGTCACCGCCGCACAGCGCCTCCTGCAGGTTGGCGAAGCCCATCTCCTGGTTGGAGTATCCGCGCGCGTACAGGTCGATGGTGTAGCCGTGGCGGTTGAGGATGCCGCGCCGGTCCTCGGTGTCGCGGCTGTGCAGCTCGACGATGGCCGTGTCGCCGGGGATGTGGATGGCCCAGAACCCGGTGCGCGCGCCGGGGTGCGAGTTGTCATACGTCCACGAGCGGGTGCCGTCCGGCGAGCGCACCACGACGAAGTCGCCTTCCTCCAGCTCCAGCCGCTCGAAGTGCGGCGCGATGTAGGCCGCGCCGGGGTGGTGGAGGGTGTCGGTGTGTACGGGGCCGCTCTCCGAGCGCACCGCCGTGGTGGCGTAGGGGTGCGCCGTCTCGAAGCGCCGGTGCACGTCCTCGCCCACCTTGGTGATGCCCTGCGACGCGGGGGACGGCTCCGTCTTGCACACGGGCGCCGAGCCCAGTGCGGTCGGCGCTGCCAGCGACAGGGCCGCCACGAGACATGCGAGCTGGATTCGTTTCATCGGTTCTCCTGCGGGGATGGGGACTGCGCAGCTCCAGGCTGCACTGGCCGTTATACCTGCCGTTGCCGACATTCCCTGGAAGGCAAGTGTTTAATGTATTGCTGGACGCCCGTCTTTCGGGGCACTTGCGCGCGTCGAGGGGCCGGGGGCGGTGATTTCACGCGGAGCGGTTGTTTCCGCACCTGGGTTGCGACTTGGCGGGCAGGCAGGCGGAAAGGCGTGGCACCCCTGGAGAGGGCACGTCCCCGCGGCGAGAAGCCGTCTACAATCCGGGGGGCATGGCCGAAAAGCTCGGGGCACTCCTGGTCCGCAAGGGCCTCATCACTCAGGCGCAGCTCGACGAGGCCCTCAAGGCCCAGCTCATCCACGGAGGGCGGCTGGGGACGAATCTCGTCGAGCTCGAGTTCCTCGACATCGACACGCTGGCCATGGTGCTGGGGGAGCAGACGCGCTACCCGGTGGCGCAGGAGGCGGACTTCGAGGCGGTGACGGCGGCGACGCTGGGGCTGCTGCCGGCCGCGCTGGCGGAGAAGCACCTCGCCTTCCCGCTGGGGCAGGAGGGGCGGCGGCTCAAGGTGGCCATGGTGAGCCCGCAGGAAATCCAGCACACGGATGCGCTCGGCTTCGGGACGGGGCTGCGCATCGTCCCGCTCGTCACGCCGGAGCTGCGGCTGTTCCAGTTCCAGGCGAAGCGCTACGGCATCAAGCGGGATGCGCGGTTCCTCCAGAAGGCGCCCGGACGGAGCGCGCCGCGTGCCGCGCCCCTGGCGGGGCCTGGGGCCGCGCTGGTGGCGGAGGCGGCCGTGCCGCTGCCTCCCGCGCCCGTGCGCCCAGACCCGGGCGCGGAGGGGATGTTCGGCGGACTGGCGCCGGGCCAGTACCTGAGCGACGACGCGGACGCGGCCGAGTCCGAAGCGCCCGCGACGCCCGCTGCGATGATGGACCTGCGGGAAGGTGGAGCGCCGCGAGGACTGCCTCCGACGGAGGCAGGCCCGCCGGTGCTGGCCGCGATGGGGGTCGAGAGGCAGGGGCCGCCGCAGCTCGTGCCCGCGGGGGTGGAGCGGGGCGCCCAGGTGCCCGCGGGCCTGAGGCCAGGGGCGCCGCCCCGGCTCACTCCGGCGGAGCTGCCGCGCGTGGTAGCGCCGCCGCGACTCGCGCCGCAGTCCGAGCCGACGGAGGAGCTCGACGTGCTGGAGGAGACGCCGCACGTGCCGGCGCCGCCGAGGTTGGCGGCGGAGCCCGAGCCGGCGGAGGAGTTCGAGGTGGTGGCGGAGGCACCCCACGCGTCGGCACCTCCGAGGTTGGCGGCGGAGCCCGAGCCGGCGGAGGAGTTCGAGGTGGTGGCGGAGGCGCCCCACGTGTCGGCACCTCCGAGGCTCGCGCCCGAGCCGACCGAGGAGTTCGAGGTGGTGGCGGAGGCACCCCACGTGTCGGCACCGCCGAGGTTGGCGGCGGAGCCCGAGCCGACCGAGGAGCTCGACGTGCTGGAGGAGGGGGAGGTGGTGGAGGACATCCCGGTGGTCGCCGGCTTCGAGTCGGGGCCGCCCGTTCTTGCCTCCATGGCGATGCGCGCGGCTCCGGCGGCTGACACGGCGGGAGCGCCGGCGCCTGAGGGGATGCGTCCCGCGTCGCCGCCACGCCTGACGCCGACGGAGGTTCCGCGCGTGGACGGACCTCCGCAGGCCGGGAAGGTGGACGACCCGGGGAGCGCGCAGCCTCCGGGGATGCAGGCCCGTCAGGCGGGGCCGATGACTCCGCAGCCTCCGGGAATGGTGCCTGCTCAGGTGCCGCAGGGAATGGCTGGCGCGCCGGGGCACTCCTCCGGTGGGCAGGTCCGACCGATGCCGACGCCCGGGGCTCCCGTGCTGGATGAGCGGACGGGGCCTGTCGCGCCGCAGCCTCCGGGGATGGTTGCGAGGCCGGCCACTGCCGTGGGCGTGGTGCCTCCCGGCATGGCGGGCCCTTCCGGCGCGCGGCCTCCCTCGGTGACGGGAATGCCCTCGGTTCAAGGGGGGCAGGCGCCTGTTCCGCCGGGCATGCCGCGGATGGCCCCTCCTGGTGCACCGATGCCTCCGCAGGCAATGGCGCCTCCGGGGGCGGCGCCGCGTCCTCCAGGGGCCCCGCCGCCTCCGCTGATGACGAGGCCGCCCATTCCGCCGGGGATGGCGGCGCCGCAACCTCCCGGCATGGCTCCGCGAGGCCTGCCGCCCGCGATGGCGCAGGGTGGCGCCATCCCTCCGATGCAGGCGGGGGCTCCGATGCCGCTCGCGATGGCGCAGGGTGGCGCCATCCCTCCGATGCAAGCCGGGGCTCCGTTGCCGCCGCATCCCGGGCACCTGCCGATGCCCCCGCCGCACGGGGCGGCGATGGCTCAGGGGGCACGGCCTCCAGGGATGCCGCCGGCACCGCTGCCTCCTGGCGCCGCGCGTCCGCCCATGCCTCCAGGCGCGATGATGGCTCCCGGCATGGGCGGGCCTCCCGGGCCAATGCAGGGACGGCCCATGGCACCTCCGGGCATGATGCCTGGGGCTCCGATGCCTCCGGGCGCACACCCGGGAATGCCTCCGCGTCAGGGGCCTCCACCTGGTGGACCCGTGCCTCCCGGCCGAGCCCAGGGGCCGGGCATGCCTCCAGGCTCGCAGGGCCCTGGAGTGCCGATGGCGGGGCCGCCGATGCCCGGGCGTCCACCTCCGCCGAGGATGGCGCCGCAGGGAGGCATGGCTCCTCCCGGCCCGCAGCGTCCCGGCGAAGGACCCCAGGCGCGAGGGACGGGAACTCCTCCGATGGGGATGCCCATCGCGGTGCCACCGGGAATGTCGAGGGTGCCTCCAGGGATGTCGCCCGCGGCTCCGCGTACCGTCGCGCCTGCGACGGGGGGGCTCGCACAGTCCGTTCCTGCGCCCGGGCTGCCGGTTCCGGTTCAGCCTTCCACTCCGGAGAAGCTGGAGCCCTCGACGACGGCGAACCTCGCCACCCTGCTTCCGCCCGAGGCTCCAGAGCAGGCGCAGGAGGATGTCGCGGCACCCGTGCGTGACTCCGAGGCGCAGGCTTCGGCGACGTCGCCGTCCGCGAATGTGACGAGTGCTCGGGCTTCCGAGCAGCTGCCGTCCGCGAGTGTGACGAGTACTCGGGCTTCCGAGCAGCTGCCGTCCGCGAGTGTGGCGAGTGCTCGGGCTTCCGAGCAGCTGCCGTCCGCGAGCGCGACGGAGGCTCAGGCAGTGGGCCATGCGCCAGCCGCGAGCGAGACGGAGACTCAGGCCGCGCCGCTGGTGGCCCTCATGAGCGAAGCGCAGGACCAGGGCTCCGGTCCGTCGGACTCCGCGCCCGGGATGGAGCCCCAGGTCGAGGCGCTGTCCGCCTCCGTGCGCATGGCGGAGAGCCAGGCTTTCGAGTCGAGCGCGCCAGCGGAGTCGAGCAGCGGGCTGACTGCCGGTTCGGAGCCGCTGACTCCGGTCGAGCGCGCCCACGAGGAGACTGGGCTCTCCGTCATCCAGACGGGCGCAGGTGGTCTCGACACCGCGCGCGAGGTGATGGATGTCGCGGCACCTCTCGACGAACATCCGCACGCCATTCCCACGTCTGATGCCAGTGCGGAACCCTCCGTACCTCTTGCGCCCCAGGTGGCCCATGCCGAGCCCTCGCTGACGGAGTCGGCAGGGCAGGGTGAGGCAACGGCCGCGTCCTCCGAAGGGCCTGAATCCGTCTCTGACCGCGGTCTGGAGGCGCCCTTCAGGGCGGAGGCAGTCCACGCGTTGTCTCTCGAGCCAGTTGCCTCGTCGGCCCCGGCGGAGCAGGAGCCTCCCGCGCTCGCGCAGCTGGCCGAAGAAGTCACGCCCGACGCGCTCGACGGCAAGGGCACGGCGCCTGTGCCGCCAGACGCGGTGCTTCCGGTGGCACCCGCTGCCGCCACTCAGCTCGATGGAGTCACGCTTGTCGAGCCGAGCACGACAGCTCCTGAAGAAGCGGGAGCAGCCGTCCCCACCAACGAGCGGCCGATGGCGCTCACCGAGCAGGACCCTGCGCCAGAGGATGAACGCCGCACGGAGGCCGCAGCGGAGACTCCCGCTCCATCGGCTGAGCGCTTCGCCAGGCAATTGGAGCCACGCGCCTCGGATCCGCTCGAAACCCTCTCCGAGCGCCATACCAGTGCGGCCGAGCCCGCGCCTGAGATTGGAACGAACGTTCCTTCCAGCCCGCTCCAGGCCCTCTCCGAGGCCCAACCCGGTGGGGCCGGGCCCGCGCCCGGAATTGGAACGAACGTTCCTTCCAGCCCGCTCGCGGTCACCTCCGAGGTCCTCCCCGCGGCTGCCGAGCCCGCGCCCGAAGTTGGAACGAACGTTCCTTCCAGCGATGTCTCGCCGGCCCTGGCGGCCGGGTCCTCTCCGGAACCCCAGACCGACGTGAGCCCGAAGCTCACGGCCGTTCCCCCGTCGGGCGACACTGCCCCCGAAGGAACCGCCGTTCCGCTCGTTCCGGAGTCCGCACCCAGGCCCGTGGTGCAGACCTCGCGAGCCCCCATCGAGCTGGAAGACCTGCCCGCCTCGTCCGAGGAGCCGATGGAGCTCGCGTCGACCTGGGAGTTCGTGGGCTGGCAGGGGCGGGAGCACAGCGGCCCCATCGGCCACGTCCCCGAGACGACCTGGGCAGACCGCACCGTGGACCTCGAAGGACCGGCCCTCTCCCCTGAGCCCGCCGTTCCGCCGGCCACCGAGCTGCCCCTGGCCTCGCCCTGGGACTTCATCCAGCAGCCCTGGCAGCCCTCTGCGGGCGAGCCCTCCGAGGTGGTCAGCTCGCTCCTGGCCGCGGCCAGCGCCTCCACGGAGACGCCGTCCGTCGGGCCCGCGGTCACGGCGGAGCAGGTGCTCGCGGCGCTGGATGGCGTGGGGACGCAGGGCATGCTCGGCAAGGTGCTGCTCGCGTACTGCGCGGGGCGCTTCCGCCGGGCGTACCTCCTCGGAGAGAGCCTCGGGCTCGCGCGGGTGGGGCACGCCTGGGGGCAGGGGAGTGACAGCCCGGCGGTCTCCGCGCTGAAGGTGGACCTGGAGGCACCTTCGCTGCTCACCTCGGCGATGGCCGTCAGCGGTCCGAGCATCTTCAACGCACCGACCACCCCGCAGGACGAGGCCATCTTCTCCGCGCTCGGAGGCGAGGCGTCCTCGCACCTGGTGGTTGCCGCCGTGCGCAGTCGCGGCCGTACCGTCGCCTTCATCGTGGCGGACCCGGGCTCGGAGCCCGTCGAGTCCTCCACCGTCGAAGAGCTGTCCCGCGTCCTCGTCAAGGCGTCGGAGACCTACGACCGCCTCCCCTGAGCCGGACCCACCGCGCGACGACACGCTGAAAGCAGAAGGGCCCCGGAGCCAGCAGCTCCGGAGCCCTCCTCACTTCACGCGCTGCGCGCCGCGCTCAGCTGCAGCCGCTGGTGGCGCCGCAGTTGCTGCACTTGTAGCAGGCACCGCTGCGAATCATGATGGCACCGCACGTGTGGCACGGCGGCGCGTCCGCCTGGTTGAGCCACGTGGAGCGCAGCCCGGACACGGCTGGCGGCGTCACCACCTCGGCGGGCAGGGCCTGCTGCGTGGGCGTCGCCTCCACCGGGGCGGCCAGCACCGCGTCCTCCGCCTCGTCCTGCTTCGGCAGGAACTTCAGCTCCAGCCAGCGGAAGATGTAGTCGGTGATGGACTTGGCGATGGGGATGGCCGGGTTGCCCGTGAAGCCGCTGGGCTCGAAGCGGGTGTGGCTGAGCTTGTCGACCAGGACCTTCAGCGGCACGCCGTACTGGAGCGCCAGCGACACGCTGGTGGCGAAGCTGTCCATCAGCCCGCTCACCACCGAGCCCTCCTTCGCCATGACGATGAACAGCTCGCCCGGCGCCCCGTCCTCGTACATGCCCACCGTCAGGTAGCCCTCGTGGCCACCGATGGAGAACTTGTGCGTGATTGACCGGCGCTCGTCCGGCAGCCGCCGCCGCACCGCGCGGGGCTCCGGCTTCACCGCCGGCTGCACCTCGGGCTCCACCGCCTTGGCCTGGGCCTTCGCGCTCTTCCCCGCGTCCTTGGACGTGTTGAGCGGCTGCGTCCGCTTGCACCCGTCGCGGTACACGGCGATGGCCTTCAGGCCCCGCTTCCAGGCCTCCAGGTACGCCTTCTCGATGTCCTCCACCGTCGCGTTCGACGGCATGTTCACCGTCTTGGAGATGGCGCCGGAGAGGAACGGCTGGCAGGCCTCCATCATCTGGATGTGCCCCATCCACCCGATGCTGCGCTCGCCGCGCGACGGCTTGAAGGCGCAGTCGAACACCGCCAGGTGCTCGGGCTTCAGGTGCGGCGCGCCCTCGATGGTCTCCTGCTTGTCGAGGTAGCTGATGATGTCCTGCGCCTGCGTCTGGGGGTAGCCCAGCTTCTCCAGCGCCAGCGGCACCGTCTGGTTGACGATCTTCAGCATGCCGCCGCCCACCAGCTTCTTGTACTTGATGAGCGCGATGTCCGGCTCAATCCCGGTGGTGTCGCAGTCCATCATGAAGCCGATGGTGCCCGTGGGGGCCAGCACCGTCACCTGGCTGTTGCGGAAGCCGTGCTCCTCGCCGCGCGCCAGCGCCTCGTCCCAGGCCGCCTTCTGCGCCGCGTACAGCTCCTCGCTCACGCCCTCCGGCGCGATGTTGTACGCCGCCTTGCGGTGCTTGCGGATGACGCCCAGCATGGGCTCCGCGTTCTTCGCGTAGCCGACGAACGGCCCCTGCTTCTCCGCCAGGCGCGCGCTCATCGCGTAGGCCTCGCCGCACATCAGGGACGTAATCGCCCCCGCGTAGTTGCGGCCCGCCGGCGAGTCGTACGGCAGGCCCGTGGCCATCAGCAGCGCGCCCAGGTTGGCGAACCCCAGGCCCAGCGGCCGGTAGTCATGGCTGTTCTTCTGGATGCGCTCGGTGGGGTAGCGCGAGAAGCCGACGATGATCTCCTGCGCCATCAGCATGATGTCGACCGCGTGGCGGAACGCCGTCACGTCGAAGTCGCCGTCGATGGTGCGGAAGTGCATCAGGTTCAGGGACGCCAGGTTGCAGGCCGAGTCGTCCAGGAACATGTACTCCGAGCACGGGTTGGACGCGTTGATGCGCGCCGTCCCCGAGCACGTGTGCCAGCTGTTCACCGTGCTGTCGAACTGCATGCCCGGGTCGCCGCTCAGGTGCGCCGCCTCGGCGATTTCGCGGAACAGGTCCCTCGCCCGGTACGTGTCCAGGGGCTGGCCGTCGCGCACGGCCTTCGTCGTCCACGCCGCGTCGTTCACCACCGCCTTCATGAACTCGTCGGTGACGCGCACCGAGTTGTTCGAGTTCTGGAAGAACACCGACGAGTACGCCTCGCCGTTGAAGGACGGGTCATACCCGGCGTCGATGAGCGCCCAGGCCTTCTTCTCCTCGGCGGACTTGCAGCGGATGAACTCGAGGATGTCCGGGTGGTCCGCGTTGAGGATGACCATCTTCGCCGCGCGGCGCGTCTTGCCGCCGCTCTTGATGACGCCGGCGAAGGCGTCGAAGCCCTTCATGAAGGACACCGGGCCGGACGCGGTGCCGCCGCCCGCCAGCAGCTCCTTGCTGCCGCGGATGGTGGACAGGTTGCTGCCCGTGCCGCTGCCGTACTTGAAGAGCATGCCCTCCGTGCGCGCCAGCGTGAGGATGGAGTCCATGGAGTCCTCCACGCTGTTGATGAAGCACGCGGAGCACTGCGGCTGCGCCTCCACGCCCACGTTGAACCAGACGGGCGAGTTGAACGACGCCTTCTGCCGCAGCAGCAGGTGCGTCAGCTCCGCGTGGAACGTCTCGCGGTCCGTCTCCGACGCGAAGTAGCCGCCGTCCACGCCCCAGCGGGTGAGGGTGTCCACCACCCGCGCCACCAGCTTGCGCACGCTCGACTCGCGCTCCGCCGTGCCCGGCGTGCCCCGGAAGTACTTCGACGCCACGACGTTCGTCGCCAGCATCGACCAGGCCTTGGGCACCTCGATGTTCTTCTGCTCGAAGACGGCCTTGCCGTCCTCGCCGGTGATGCCCGCGCTGCGGTACTCCCAGGCCAGCTCATCCGCCGGGTCCACCCCCGGCGTCGTGAAGAACCGCTCCACCGTCAGGCCCGTCGAAGCCGCCTTCCCCTTCCGCCCGTTGCGTCGCTCCTTGCCGTTCACACTGGCCTTCGAGCTCAGCTCCTTCTCCATGTCGCCACCTCCGCGGGGATTCACTGCGAGTTCGGATGCAAAATTTGCAAAACGCTAAGGCCGCGAGATTCCGAAGGATCCGGTGATCACCGGCGGACAGCCGCGGGTGACTCCGGAGCCAGCTCTCGAAGCGCTTCGAACGGCGCGCGAGCGCCTGGAACTGTCTTGGGGGATTGCCCGCCTGCCTGCCGGGCGGGGGATAGATACGATCCCCGTGGCAATCCCGTCAAGAAACCGCCTCCCCAATGAGTAGTGCTAGGCGCTGGCATACACACTACCAATTGTGGTTTGTTGATTATTTGAACGGGCGCTACGGCTGGCTGCCTGCCTGTAGCAGCCTGTGGCGCGGACGGCGGATCTAGAGCCACTTCGCGACGGTAGCAACAGGTGCTTTGCACTGCCCGAGACCATATGGCGAGTCATGTATGGTCACTCCGACGCAAACAACCGTGATCACTAGGAGACGTTTGCTGACAGTCTGTGCACGAATCCTACGTGGGCCAAGTGGGCTGGCCAGGAAGCGGCACCCAGGCGCGAGGCCGGGCGGTCCGCTGGTGAACGGGGCCGTCGATTTCACCGTTCCGTCGCGTTAGGAGGCGGACATGCCTCCTCCGTTCCAGAGCCACGTCTTCGTCTGCACCAACCGCCGCCCGGAAGGGAACCCCAAGGGGTGCTGCGCCAGCAAGGGCGCGGAGGAGGTGCGCGCCGCCTTCAAGGAGGAGCTCGACAAGCGCGGGCTCAAGGGGCGCATGCGGGCCAACGCGGCGGGGTGCCTGGACACGTGCGCGTTCGGCGTCTCCGTCGTCATCTACCCGGAGGGCACCTGGTACGGCGGCGTGAAGGTGGAGGACGTGCCGGAAATCGTCGAGCAGCACCTGATGCAGGGCAAGCCCGTGGAGCGCCTGGTGATGCCCTTCTCGCGCAAGAACAAGCCGGGCGCCTGACATCCGCCGCCGTCGCTGGCGCTGTGCGTTTCCCGGGTTTGACCCGAAAAATGGAGTCCGTGACTCCTATCGTGTGAACCCGCGAAACAGCTGAGCGGAGGACGCAGAGGGCAGGGCTCCGGGACATGCTCGTCCCGGGCCGCTCGAGGCCCCGTCGTCCCCTGACTCGGCGAGGAGCACATGCATGCGTCGCAGCAGGTGGGCCCTGGGCCTCATCGCTACCGCTTTGTCCGTTGCAGGCTGCAGTCCGGACGTCTCTTCTCCCGAGCCCGACGAGTCCACTCACGCTCAGCATGCGTCGCTCGACGCAGCCTGGGCGGCCGGCGTCTTCTACCCGGTGGGCACGCGCGTCACCTATGTCGGGCGCACCTACGAGTGCCGGCAGGCCCATACGTCGCAGGCGGACTGGATGCCGTCGGCCGTCGCGGCGCTCTGGCTGGACCTGGGCCCTGCGACGGGCGGCTCCGACGCTGGCACCGGGGGCAATGACGCTGGCACCGGTGGCAATGACGGCGGCACCACGGGAGACACCACCGCGCCCACCGCGAACATCGGCGCCAGCGCCACGCGCTTCACGGCGGCGGGCTCGCTGACGGTGACGGCCTCCGCGACGGACAACGTCGGCGTGACGCGGGTGGAGATCCTGGAGAATGGCGCGGTGGTGGCCACCGGCTCGCAGTTCAGCCGCGCCTTCAGCGACTCCACGCAGAACGGGACGTACGTCTATGCGGTGAGGGCCTACGACGCCGCTGGCAACGTGGGCACGAAGACGGTGACCGTGGTGGTGGAGCTGCCCGGCGGCAATCCGGGCGGCGGCAAGAAGCTCATCGCGTACTTCACCGCGTGGGGCATCTACGGCCGCAACTACCCGGTGTCCAACGTGCCGGCGGCGAAGCTGACGCACATCAACTACGCGTTCTCCAACATCTCGTCCGAGGGCAAGTGCGTCCTCGGGGACGTGTTCGCGGACATCGACAAGGGCGGCGGCTGGGCGGGTGAGTGGAACCCCGGACAGCTGCGCGGCAACTTCCGCGCCTTCAAGGAGCTGAAGCGGACGCACCCGCACCTGAAGCTGCTCATCTCCGTCGGGGGTTGGTCCTGGTCCACCCACTTCTCGACAGTGGCGGCCACCGCCGCGAAGCGGGCGGCCTTCGTGAAGTCCTGCGTGGACCTCTACATCCGCGGCCAGTACCCCGGCGTGGACCCGGTCAACGGCGCGGGCGTCTTCGACGGCATCGACATCGACTGGGAGTACCCCGTGGGCGGCGGCCTGCCCGGCAACAGCAACAGCCCCGCGGACAAGCAGAACTACACGCTGCTGATGGAGGAGTTCCGCAGCCAGCTCAACGCCGTCACCGCGCAGACGGGCCAGCGCTACCTGCTGACCATCGCCTCGGGCGCCTCGCCGGACCTGCTGGTCAACAAGCAGGAGACGAAGAGGCTGTCGGACGTGCTCGATTGGATCAACGTGATGACCTACGACTACCACGGCGCCTTCGAGAGCACGGTGAACTTCCACTCGCCGCTCTACCGCGTGACGGGAGACCCGGGCGCGGGTGACGGCTTCTACAGCGACGCGACGGTGGCGAAGATGCTGGAGCTGGGCGTGCCGCCCGCGAAGGTCGTCCTCGGCGTGCCCTTCTACGGCCGCGGCTGGGGCAGCGTGCCCAACGTCAACAACGGCCTCTTCCAGAGCGGCGTACCCACCAAGGGCACCTGGGATGACGGCTCCTCGGGCCTGACGGGCGTGTTCGACTACAAGGACATCAAGGTCAACTACGAGCGCGCGGGTTCCGGCTACACCAAGTTCTTCCATCCGGAGAGCAAGCAGGCCTACGTGTACAGCCCGTCCACGCGGGTGTGGATTGCCTACGACGACCCGCAGAGCCTGAGCGCCAAGTCGGACTACATCCTGAACAAGGGCCTGGGCGGCGCGATGTTCTGGGAGCTGAGCGGAGACGACGGCTCGCTGGTGGAAGCGCTCTACCAGAAGCTGCACTGAGCGGAGTTTGACAGCGGCATCACCCGGCGCCGCGCGGTGCAACCCATACCGCGCGGAGCTTCATCCGCTGGCGCATTGGCGGTACGGTGCGCCGCATGTCATTGGCGGCTGCCGTCCTGCTGCGGCGCGTGTTTGGGATTGCCCTGTGGGTGCTGATGGGCAGTCCCGCGCTGGCCGCCGAGCCCTGGCGGGCCGTGGTGCGAGTGGCCTCCGAGGAAGATGCCGCCCTGCTCGTGCGCGTGCGCGGGCAGAGCAGCGACCTGCCCGTGCTGCTCGAGGCGGTACCGGGGCCGCCGCTCGACGGGGCGGCGGCGGAGCAGTGGCGGGAGGCGGAGCAGCTCGCGGCCCGGCAGCAGGCCCGCGCGGTGCTCTGGTTCCTGCGGGTGGGGCCGGAGGTGCGGGTCCAGGTGGCCGAGCCCGCCAGCCGGCACCTCTTCGTCCGCGCGTCCCGGCTGGACGGCCGGCCGGGCTCGCTGGAGTGGTCCGTTGGCGCCGAGGCCCTGGCGCTCGCCGTGCGCTCCGCGCTGCGAGCCGTGGAGGCGGGCGAGCCGCTCGGAGAGGTGGTGGAGGCCCCGCCGCCTGCACCGGTGGCGGAGAGGGTGGTGGAGGTGCCGCCGGCACCCGCGCCGGTGCCGACGGTGTCCGCGAGTCGCTGGATGCTCGCGGTGGGCGCGCATGCCTCGCTCGACGGGTACACCTCGGGAGGTCATCAAGGGCTGTTGCTGGGGGCGGGATGGGAGGGGCGCTCGCTGCGGCTGCGCCTCCAGGTGCTGGCCGGGCTGCCGGCGCGGCTGCGCGACGCGCGCACGCAGGTGACGTTGGGGCAGTACTCCGCCGCGCTCTGGGCGGATGTGCCCGTGGTGTCCGGTGAGGCGCTGGAGCTCTCGGCCGGGCTCGGCGCGGGGGTGGTGGGCTTCTCGCGGGCGACGGAGGCGCTGGCGCCCGAAGTCGAAGCGGAGCCCTCGCGTGTCATCCCCGCCCTGCTGGTGGGGCCGGAGCTCGCCGCGCGCTGGAGGGCGGGCTCGCGGCTCGCGTTCGAGGTGAGCCTGGCCGCGGAGCTCCTGCTGGGGCGCCCGGCGCTGGGATATGCCGTCGACGGAAACCTCGTGTCTCGCGGTGACGGGTGGGTGGCCCGCCCACGTGTCGGGCTGGCGATGGTGTTGTTTCCGTGAGCGCGGATGACCCGATCCGCCCCGTCGTTCCCTCCATGGGGGGAATGAGGACCTCGGGCTCACATGCCACCGTTGCCCCGCGTCCGGCGGAGGACCCCCGCATCCAGGCGGCCATCCAGGGGCGTCGCGACGCGACGGAGTCGCTGTTGCTGGAGCTGTTGCCTCGCGTGCGCAACCTGGTGCGCTATCTGGTGCGGGGTGACGCGGATGTGGAGGACATCGCGCAGGAGGGGCTCATCGCCCTGGTGCGAGGGCTGCCCACCTACCGGAGCGAGGGGCGCTTCCATGCGTGGGTGGACCGGGTCGTCGTGCGGACGACCTTCGCCTGGCTGAAGCGGGCGCGAGGCCGTGAGGCCCGGCAGGTCGACGAGCCGGCGGAGCTGCTCGCGGTGCCGTCCGAGGATGCGCTGCCGGACGAGTACGTCCATCGCCGCCACCTGGTGACGCTGCTGGACCGGCTCTCCACGGAGCAGCGGCATGCGCTGGTGCTGCACCATGTGTTGGAGCTGAGCGTGCCGGAGATCTCCACGGAGCTCGGGATTCCGTTCGAGACGGTGCGCAGTCGGCTCCGGCTCGGACGCGCGGCGTTGCGCGCACTGGCCGCGGCGAGCGAAGGAGAGGGGGAGGGATGAGTACATTCAGGGAAGAGGGGGACGAGGCCCTGGACAACCTGCTGAAGCCGCTCGATGGCGAGGCGGGGCCGGCGCGTCGAGTCTCGAAGCAGAAGTCGGTCGCGCTCGTCGGCGCCGCGCTGGCGGCGGTGGCCATCGAGGAGACGGTTACATCGCAGCGGCGCCTCGGGAAGCCGAAGCGACCTCCCATGTGGTTGATGGCCGGGGCGCTCGTGCTCACCGGCGCCGCGGCCGCGGCCGTGTGGCGGTACGCGCGCTCCGAGCCCGTGGCGGCGGCTCGGGAGGTGGAAGGTGCTGTCGCGCGGCCAGCCCCGGCCGGTGATGGTTTCGCGGCGGAAGGGATGCGGCCATCCGAGCCGGGCCGTGGAGATGCGCCGTCCGTTCTCGTTTCGCCTGTGAGCATGCCTCGCGATGCCACGGCGGAAGAGGCACCGGCGTCGGAGGCCCTACCGGAGCAGGGCTCCGAGGTTTCTCCCGGGGCGGCCAGGCCTCCGGCCCGCACGCCCCGGCGGAATGCGTCCGCGCAGTCCCTTTCGGCCGCCGCGCCGGAGGATCTGCTCCGCATGGCCAATGAGCTCCGGGCTGGAGGCCGATGGAAGGAAGCGGAAGCGCTGTACCTCCGCGTCATCCGCGCCGAGCCGTCGTCCCTGGCGTCCTATGTCGCGCGAGTCGCCTCGGGCTCGCTCCGGCTGGAGCACCTGGGGAACCCGCGAGGCGCGCTGCGCCACTTCCAGGACGCGCTCCGGCTCCAGCCCCAGGGCGTGCTCGGTCAGGAAGCCCGTCACGGCATCGCGGAGGCGTACCGGGCGCTCGGCGACACGGTGGCGGAGGCGCGGGCGCTGGAGACGTTCCTCGCGAGCCATCCCGACTCGCCGCTCGGCAAGACGGCACGGGCACGCCTGCGGGAGCTCTCCGCGCCATGAAGCGGACTGGACGTGTTCCTGGCGAGCCACCCCGACTCACGTCGCGGAAAGACGGTGCGCGCCCCCCGGCGGGAGCGCTCGTCGCCATGAAGCGGCATTGGAGATTCTCGCTGCTGCTCGCGAGCACCACCGTGAGCGCCGGCTGTACCCAGAGTGACCTGGTGGCCACCATCCGCTCGCCCGACGGTGGACTCGAGGCTCCTCCCGCCGACGCTGGACCTCCGGACGGCGGCGAGCCAGGTGACGGCGGCATTCCCCCTGATGCGGGCATACCTCCCGACTCGGGAGTGCCGCCCGATTGGACGGCGTACTGCGCGGGGCGCGGGCCCCCCATCGTCGTGGGAGACACCCGTGTGGGGGTCTGCAGCGGAGTGCTGGCCGAGCGGACCTTCCGCAAGGCCCTCTGCACCTGCGAGCGGCTCGCGCTCAGTGCATCCCTGGAGACGGATGCCTTCAGGGGCTCGATGGCGCCCTATCAGCCCGGAGGCGCCGGCGGTGACGTCGGAGTGAACGGGAGCCTGTCCGCCAACGACTCGGTCTCGGTGGGCGGGACGCTCCAGGTCGGCGGTGACGGAGGCATCCAGCTCGGGCGCCCGCTCACGGTGGGCGGAGCGCTGTACAGCGGAGGCCCGCTCAACGGGAGCACCGTCTCGGCAACCGTCACGGGCGCCGCCAGCGTGCGGGGCGACGTGGCGCTGGCCTCCCTCACCGTGGGCGGAAGCCTCACGGTTCCACCCGAGTACACGCTGGGCCCGGTGCAGGCCGCGGAAGTCCTCCGCGGGCCCGTGGACGCCGTCACACCCTGCGCCTGCGAGGCCGCGTCCCAGGTGGACGTCGCAGCGCTCGTCGCCCATCACTCGCGGGACAACGACAACGCGGCCATCAGCCTGGGTGCGGCGGCGATGGAGGGCATCACCGGCGAGCGCACCCTGGAGCTGCCCTGTGGGCGCTTCCACCTCACGCGCATCACCGGTACGGGACGCGCGACGCTCGTCATCCGTGCGCGCACCGCGCTCTTCATCGGTGACGTGGTGGACCTGGGCGAGGGCCTCACCGTGGATGTGCAGCCACCAGGAGAGCTGGACCTGTTCATCGGCGGCAGCGTCGCCGTGGCGGGGCCGCTCACGCTGGGCTCCGTCGACGTGCCCTCGCGGACTCGCGTGTACGTCGCGGGCTCCAGCATGCTCGCCCTGTCCGCGGGCAGCCTGCTGGCCGGCAACGTCTACGCACCCGGCTCCCTGCTGAGCCTGAGCGGCAACGCGGAGGTGTTCGGCTCGGTGTTCGTGCGGCACCTCGAGTCCTCCGGGGCACTCCGGCTCCACTACGACGCGGACGTGCTCGACGCCGGTGTCGAGTGTCCGGGCAACTGACTCTCCAGGGCCGGTGACGGTGGCGTGTGGCCCACCGTCACCGGCGCCGCCTCAGCTCACTGCACGCGCTCCCAGGCGTCCTGCCAGTGGCTCCCGGTTCCCGGCGCGTAGTGCGACGCCGCGCCCTTGCACCAGCCGGAGTAGGGGAACGGCTTGCAGCGGTACAGCAGTCCATCCGTGCCCTCCACCACCGTCCCCGCCGTGTAGCTGGAGATGCCCGTGGGGTACTTGTATGCGGCCGTGCCGCCATCTCCGCCGCCGGTGGGCTTCTCCACGTCGAGCTGGAACGTGTAGCCCGTCTCTCGCGCGTAGACGCGGTTGGCCGTCGCGCTCTCCACGGGGACGACGCTCCCCGACGCCTGGAGCACCCCCACCTGCACGCGGGTGGAGCCCGTGGTGACCCGCTGCGCGAGCCGGTACATCCAGCTCGCCGCCGTGCTCGCCGCGCCGTCCAGCGGCAGGACATGGGACTCCACGTCACGGCCCTCGGCGTCGAAGAGGCGGAAGGTCACCTTGCTCCCGGCGGGCAGGTCCTCGCGAGCCTGCACCTGGCCCAGCTCCTTCCAGGGAACCGGCGGAGGTGGCGTGTCGCTGAACCTCACGTCCGTGCAGGCATAGAACGCCTCCGGGCTGTCCGAGCGCTGCCAGATGCCATAGACGACGTGCGAGCCCGTCTTCCCCTGGGGAAACGGGCAGCTCAGCCGGTAGCGGTTGTTCTGCGCGGAGACATTCGTCACCGAGCAGAAGGGATTCGCCTCCAGGTCCGACCACTTCAAGGGCAGCGCGGGGTTGTAGCCCTGCCGCGTCACGTAGAGCCGGAAGTACCCCGTGGCGTGCACGGCCGTGGCGTGGAAGACGAACTCGAAGCGCCCGCTGGCATCCGGGGCAATGAGCGTGGACGGCCAGTCCGTCCTCGCCAGGTCCAGCCCCTTGTGGCTCTCGTTCGCCGCGCTGCACAGCTTCCCGTCCGGGATGATTTCCCGGTGCCGGTCATTCGCGTTGCCCTGGCGCACACCGTTCCAGTCGTACAGCGCCTGGGTGCCTCCCGCCTGGATGAGGGCCTTGCACGCGGCGGACTTCGGAGTCTCCGGCCCCTCCTTGAAGCAGCTGTAGACGCGGCTGAGGGGCACCTCCATGGAGCCATGGGCCAGGGCCGGGCCGGCGGACAGCAGGCCCGACACGACGAGCATTGATGCGAGCGACTTCCGGATTGCTGGGAACATCCCTTCCTCCTGTGCGGACTGCGCGAGGAAGAGGAGGGCGCTGCCCCGGACTTCGGGTCATCGGGTGGCGAAAACGAAGAAGCGGCGGCGCTGCCCCCGGGAGGGACCACGCCACCGCTTCAGGTGTACCGCGAGGGTGCTGTAGGCCTACCGGCGCTTGCCCAGCAGGCGCAGGATGGCGAGGAACAGGTTGATGAAGTCCAGGTACAGGGTGAGGGCGCCGACGATGCTCACCGTGGCGGCGCTGCTGAAGCCGGAGCCGGCGTGCATCTCCCGGAGCTTCTGGGTGTCGTACGCCGTCAGGCCGGCGAACACGAGCACGGACGCGCAGGCGACGACGAAGGACAGCATGTCACTGCGCATGAAGATGTTGACCACGCTGGCCAGAATCACGCCGACGAGGCCCATGAAGAGGAACGTGCCCCACGCGCCCAGGTTCTTCTTGGTGACGGTGCCGTACACGGCCATGGCGCCGTAGACGCCCGCCGTGAGGAAGAACGCCTGGGCGATGCTGCCCGCGGTGTAGATGAGGAAGTAGATGGACAGCGTCATCCCCGTCAGCGCGGAGTAGCCGAGGAACATCGCTCCGGCGACCGGACCCGACAGGCGGGGCGCGAGGAAGGACAGCGCGAACACCGCGCCCAGCTGCACCAGCAGCAGGATGAAGCGCGCGTTGACCACCGCGCGCAGCAGGGGCTCGTTGCTGACCGTCACCAGGGCCATCACCCCGGTGACCATCAGTCCGGCGAACATCCAGGCGTGGACGCGCGTCATGAACGCGCGCTGTGACTCCTGTACGAGGACGGAGTCGACCGAGGCGCGCTCGGCCGTCTGCCATCCGGAAGTTTCCCAGGCCATGTAGCCTCTCAACCTTTCAGGCCGGGACCGTCCCCGGCGAAGCGGTGGTTATAGCGCGCCGGCCGGCGCATGCGCACGGCCCGGACCGCGTGAAGACCCTTAAATGGCCTTCCACGCCAGCAAAAGCTTGGAGGCCACTTCCGTGGTGATGAGGGGCAGCACCCCGCCTCCACCGACGATGTTGACGATCTCCGACATGGAGCCCCGGCAGACCCCTCCCCAGGCAGGCTGGCGAGCCAGCCCCACCGAGGCGTACGCCGAGTAATCCA
The DNA here is from genome assembly GCF_024198175.1 of Pyxidicoccus xibeiensis. Lineage (NCBI taxonomy): Bacteria > Pseudomonadati > Myxococcota > Myxococcia > Myxococcales > Myxococcaceae > Pyxidicoccus > Pyxidicoccus xibeiensis. Next base: position 188,675 of record NZ_JAJVKV010000010.1, on the reverse strand, counting down.
CGAAGAACGATGCGGGCAGCACGGTGCCGGTGGGCTCGCAGAGCAGGTGCTCCTCGGGAGGCGTGTCCACCACCTCCTGCACCACGAAGCCGCCGCCCGTCGTGTCCGCGGCGGCGCGCGCGCACAGCTCCGGCCAGCCCAGGGGCTCGCCGTACGCGGCCTTCGCGCGCTCCGTGTAGGGCACCGTCCCCACCGAGCGCCCCAGGAAGACGGCCTTGCCGCCGTAGTCCCACGCCCGCTTGAGGACGAAGCGCTTCGGGTTCGCCGCCACCAGCGCCACCAGGTCCTCCGCGCGCCCGCCGTCCGGGCCCACCGCGGGGCCGGGGCGGAACAGCCGCGTCCAGGGCACCGAGGCGCGCGCCGCCTCCAGCTCCTCCGGCGTGAGGCCCGCGGCCTCCGCCAGCGCTGGCTCCGTCAGCGCCTGCGACAGGCGGGCGAAGGTGGTCTTCACCTCCACCTGCGAGGCGGGCGGGTTGAGGAACACCGCCTTCTTCCCCGGCACCGTGCCCAGGAAGTCCTCCACCCACGGCGAGGGCGTCTCCTCCAGCCGCCGCACGAAGAGGTGCCGGTACACCAGGTCGTACTTCTTGCCGCGCACCTCGAAGGCGTCGTCGCCGGACACCTCGTCCGGGTGCACCACGTCCGCGTCCGCGCCGTACTCGCGGAAGCGCTCGCACAGCCAGCGCAGCTCCGAAATCTGCGCGTCGTTGCGGCGGCACAGCAGCGCCACCGTGTCCGGCAGCTTCCCGTTGCGCTCGGCCGCGTAGCCGTCCAGCAGCGACCGGTACAGCGCCAGCGCGTTGCTGCCGTTGAGGGCCAGCAGCGAGTGCAGCGCCTTCTCCGGGTAGCGGAAGTAGCGGGCCACCACCTCGATGAACGTACGCGCCGCGATGTCCGAATACCCCTGCATGGCGGGGATGGTCGCGTTGACCTCCAGCGCCCAGGGCTTGCCACCGGCGACGAAGTAGTCCACCCGCGTGTTGACCAGCCGGGTGGCCTGGCGCCAGGTGCGCTCCGCGAGCGAGCGCTCGAGCGGGGAGAGGGCGCCCAGCAGCACCTGCGCGTCTTCGCCGCCCAGGATGGCGCGCGCCATCTTGAGGTTGGCGGACGACAGGCGGGCGGACAGCTCGGCGCGGCGGCGAATCTCCGCGGCGTCCAGCACCACGGGGGTGGCGGTGATGGGGATGGGCCGGGTGGCCCCGTCCTTCTGCGTCACCGCCAGGCCCCGCTGGTAGGAGACCTTTGCCAGCTCGGGCGCGATGTGGCGCGCCTGGCTCCGCAGTACGTCGATGAACTCTTGCACGAAGTCCTGTCCTCGGAAGCGACGCCCGGGCCTCTCCGGGCGCGCGCACCCTACGCTCGGACCCGTTCGCCGGTCCATGGGGCAGGGGCCGGAGCGCTGTTCGAGGTGGTCATATGTGACCCGGTGGGCGACGATGGGCCGCTTGTCGAGGGGGCGGGGGTCGGGGTGGCGTTCTTCCGCCCTCCGTTAACCGAAGAGGAGGCTCGGCATGAGCATGGTCAGCGGTGGGCAGCTCGTCGCGCGGATGCTGAAGAAGGAGGGCGTGCGTCACGTCTTCACGCTCTCCGGACTGCATGTGGCCCCCATCTACGCGGCCTGCGTGGAGGAGGGCATCTCCCTCATCGACACCCGGCACGAGCAGGCCGCCGCGCATGCCGCGGATGCCTACGCGCGGCTGACCCGGGGCATGGGCGTGGCGGTGGTGACGGCGGGCCCGGGCGTGACGGACGCGCTCACCGGCGTGGCCAACGCGTACGCGGCCAGCTCGCCCATGCTCCTGCTGGGCGGCGCGGCGCCCACGTTCAATCAGGGCCGCGGGGCGCTACAGGAGATGGAGCAGGTGGACCTCTTCCACCGCATCTCCAAGTGGTCGGACCGGGTGCCCTCGCCGGAGGCGGTGCCGCACTACCTGGCCAAGGCGTTCCGCGTGGCGCGCTCCGGACGGCCCGGCCCCGTGTTCCTGGAGCTGGCGTGGGACGTGCTCTGCAACGGCGTGGACGCGGAGTCGCTGCGCATGCCGGAGCGCTACCGCACGGACGCCCGCGTGGCGCCGGACCCGCGCAAGGTGGATGAGGCCCTGGCGCTGCTGCGCGCCGCCGAGCGCCCGGCCATCCTCGCCGGCTCGTCCATCTGGTGGGACGGCGCGTGGGAGGCGCTGCGCGGCTTCGCGGAGCGGGCCCAGGTGCCGGTGTTCCTCAACGGCGCGGGCCGCGGCTGCCTGCCGGCGGGCCACCCGCTCTTCTTCCAGCACTCGCGCAAGGAGGCGCTGAGCGGCGCGGACGTGGTGTTCGTCATCGGCACGCCCTTCGACTTCCGCCTCAACTACGGCTCCGAGCCCACGTTCGGCGTGGAGTCGAAAATCGTCCAGGTGGACATCGACCCGACGGAGCTGGGCCGCAACCGCCCGGTGGACGTGGGCCTCATCGCGGACAGCTTCAGCGCGCTCAGCGCCCTGGCGGACGGCGCGGACGTGTCGCGAAGGGACGCGCTGCTATCCGCGCTGCGCGAGAGCGAGACGCGCCGCCAGGCCACCATCGACGAATGGGCCCGGAGCGACAGCACGCCCATCCACCACTACCGGCTGGCGAAGGAGCTGTCAGACGTGGCCAACGCCGCGGGGCAGGACCCGGTGTTCATCGCGGACGGCGGCAACTGGGTGGCCATGGCGGCCAAGGTGCTGGAGCTGAAGCAGCCGGGGCGGTGGTTGGACCCGGGGCCGCTGGGCTGCCTGGGCGTGGGAGCGCCCTTCGCCCTCGCGTCGAAGGTGCTGCACCCGGAGCGCACGTGCTGGGTGGTGCAGGGGGACGGCTCGTTCGGCCTCAACGGCTTCGACTTCGAGACGGCGGTGCGCTTCCGCCTGCCCATGGTGTGCGTGGTGGGCAACGACGCGGCCTGGGGGCAGATTCGGCTGCCCCAGGTGCAGATGTTCGGCGAGGACAAGTCGCCCGCCACGCTGCTGGCGCCCACGCGCTACGACAAGGTGGTGGAGGCGTTCGGCGGCCATGGCGAGTACGTGACGGAGCCCGCTCAAATCCGTCCGGCCCTGGAGCGGGCGCTGGCCAGCGGCACGGTGGCGTGCGTCAACGTGCTGCTGGACCCGGACGCTCCCGTGAAGGCAGGCGCCATGGGATATGCCGTCTGAGCGTCAGACGCCCCCATGCGCCACGCCCGTGCTGTGCTTTGACGGCGGTCGCGGGGTCGCCGCCCGCCAACTGGACCCATTCCCGCCAGCTGGCGTAGTGCTCAGTTCGGCGAAGCGCCCGCAGGTCGGGGTCCTTGTCCAGCCACCACCAGGTTCCCTTGGCAATGGGGCCCAGCGGGTCGTGCATGGCATGGGTCAGGTGGCGCGTGGCCTGATGGGCCCAGGTATCGCAGTGCGTCGGGAGGGGAGCGATCCTCCAGCCCGCCTCGCTCTCGTCTGATCTGGCGATACCAGTGAACTCCCGGTCCATCTCCGGCATCAGGCACAGGGCGTAGAAGCATGCCAGGTTGTAGTGGACCATGCCCCACCCGGTGGCCCGACGGCGCTGGGCGGAGTCCGCCTCATGCTCCAGGTCCCAGACCTGGCGGAAGCACTTCCAGAACTGCCGTGCCTTGACGACATCGCCTCCGAAACTCGGAGGAGTGCGAGAGGGCCTGAGGCTGGGTTCCATGGACGCCGCGCGCTTGAGCACCTTCGCCGTCACGTCTGGCGCCTGGAGCAGGCACTCCCGAAGCCAGGTGCAGCAGTATGCGACCTGCATGGCGTGGTGGGTGGCTCGCAGCCGTTGAGGCGACCACAGCAGGGTCCGGACCAGGCGTCGCCGCTCCGCGATGTTGCACAGGCACCATCCGATCACGTCCCAGAAGCAGGAGCGTGCCAGGATCCGGAACTGGTGCATGGCGAAGCGATGGAAGCACTTTCGCAGGAGCTTCACGCGCTCCGCGTCATTCTCGCGAGGGAGCTTCTCCAGCCACTCCTTCGTCAGCGTGTCCCAGTTATTGTCTTCCGCGTCTTGTTGATGGAAGTGCTGGAAGATCCTGCTGTCCCTCAGGTCATGGAGCAGCCCCGTCAGCGTGGCCATCCTCTCCGTGTCCGTGGTTGTCAGGTGGGGTACCAGCCACCGGTCGACGAAGCTGCACACCCGGGCCAGTCGGAACCGCGCCATCGGCATGTGGGGGGAGCCTTCGCTGAGGTCCAGGTAGATGCGCGCCGCGCAGGCGAAGTCCTCCGTGACTTCGTGGACCTGTCCGTACTGGAGCATCACCATGCCGTTCCCGTGACAGCGCTTGGCGGCGGCCTCGAAGTGCTCACGAGCCTGCCGGAGGTCCTCTTTCGGGAAGGACTCGATGTGGAACGGCTGCGCGCGGAATGCCTTTACGCCCTTCCAGTAGTTGATGACGGCAATTCCATCCCGTTCGTGCCAGTACGTCCACGCAGGCAGCGCGGGGCACAACTCCAGCGCCAGCTCGGACGTGGCATAGGCCGCGCGCTCGACGATGGCCTCCAGGTTGGGGGCTTCGTTGTAGGTCTCCGCGGGCTCGACGTAGGTCTCCGCGAGCTCGACGCGGTGGGTGCGGAGGTTCTTCACCGAGAATCGCAGCCCCTGAGTCGTCTTTCCGTTCCACTCCCGCGAGACGACGACGCCAGTGACTCGCAGGCCATGCGGTGGGATGGCCACGCGCATGAGCAGGGCGATGAGCCGCGTGAACCAGCTCAACCGGTCGTTCGTCTGCGTCTCCAGCAGCTCCCGCCAGTACAAGAGCTCGCCTCCGGGGACTCCCGGAGGCGTGTGCAGCGCGTTCTTCTGCAGGGTCTCCCGGAGAAGTTGCTCCAGTTCGGGCCTCCGTTGTTCCGGCTGTGCCGCGTCGCCCTGCTGGGCTGGAGCTAGAGGTGGCACTGGCGCGGGTGCTCCCTCCCTCGCGGGAGTGGAGTCGATGATGGGACCGACTTCGATGGGCATGGTTGACTGGCGCGCATTGATGGACCTCAGCGCTCGATAGATCAGGAGCAGCGAGACTCCGAGCACCACGAGAGAGAGCGTGTCCGGCAACAAGGGAGGTTGATGGGTGGAGGCTGTGTCCCCCGGGGACTGCGGCGGGAAAAAGGAAATGGGGGCCTCCGACGATAGGGGTTGCCACCACACCGGCGAGAGCCCGGATCGCGTGTTCTGGACCCATTGGCCGAGCGACTGAGGGGACGGCCAGACCTCGGGGTCGGGGGCAGGGGTCCTCACTTCGGAGGAAGGAGGCGATAGCGCAAAGCAAATGTGCTTCTCGAAGGGGCATTCCATCGAAGCCCCCGCCATGAAGGGCACTGACTCGGGCCTGGGCTCGGCATGCAGCAAGCCCGCCGCCACGGCGCAAATGACGAGCGTAACCAGTGTTGCGTGGAAGAAGTGGCGGGACATGAAACGCGCGGCCGCCACCATGATGAGCGAGTAGGCGAGCAGGAGTGGTAGCCAGAAGTAGAGCCACGCTGCGCTCTGCACCATCGGATAACGGAGGGCGAGCCCGGTCCAATGGGACTCCAACTCCGTCACCCCCGATGCGGTCAGCCTCACCAGCCCCGTCGCCAGGGCCGCCCATAACAGCCCACTGATCAGGAACAGAGGCAGGTAGGGCCAGGAAACGGCCGCCAGACGTGGATGCATCGCTGCCCAGCCCGCGTGTAAGAAGCAGAGTGCTAGGTGCGCCAACAGCCAGAGCCCCAGGACTGGTGCTCCCCAGCGCGCTCCCATGTCGATCCACACGCAGGCGATGAGCATCGACATCGGCAGATGCGACACGAACACCACGAGCCGCGGATGCTTCCTGTTCCAGCACAGCCGGTTGAAGCCGAGCACCACCGCCGTCAGGATGATGGCGACGAGGGCCCCTCCCCATGCCCACGCCGGTGCATGGGCGGTCACCTCTATTCCCGACAACACGGTGCCCCCCTTCAAGCGCTCCCTGCGGTCGGTTCCGGCTGCGCGGGTGTCGCCCACTCACTCAAGGCTGCTCAGTGCGTTCGAGCGCGCCCGCCCCGGTTGTGATGCGCCTGGGAGACGGGCCTGGCCTCGGGCCCTGGCGCGGGAGCCGGGTGTGCACGGAGTTCGCGTCGCCAGGCCCGATGGGTGTCGCACCCCAGGTCGACAAACACATCATACTGACTTGCGCTCGCGGCCCGTATGGCTTACAACCGCGTCTGTATTTCCACCCTGGGATGCCTTGCCGTGAGCCGCTCCACCCGCCATCTGCCCGTGAGTCTCGTCCGGTCGCGCCTCCTGGCGCTGCCGCTCGTGCTCCTGTGTGCGATGGCGTACGTGGGCAGCATCATGCACTTCGCCCTGGTGCAGCACGCCACCTGCCTGGAGCACGGCGAGGTGGTGCACGTCGAGGACATGGAGGGCCACGGCCCGGGGTACGTCGAGGACTCCTTCGACGATGCCCGCGTCGCCTCCCGGCAGGATGCCGCCGAGTCGCACGGCGCCGAGGCCCACTGCGTCCATGCCTTCTTCCGCCGTGAGGCTCCGCCTCCGCCGGAGGGCGGCGCCATCCTCTCGGTGGTGCCTGCCCGCTCCGCACCCTCGCTGGCCGTGTTCCGTTTCCACTCGGAACCCGTCGCGCGGCTGCACCTTGCGCCCAAGGCGTCTCCGCCCCGCGCCTGAGGCCCGGGGAGCCCGTGCTTCCGTGCGGCGTCGTCACGTCGTGCGGTCGTCCGTGGCCCGCTGAGCGCGCAACCCCTCCGTCCGCCGTGGGCGGGTCGCGGGTGCTGGCGCTGCGCTCCGCCGCCTGAGGCTCCTTCCCTCGCCCCTGCCGAGACGTGCGTACCGGCCCCCGTGGCCGGCGCGTGAGACGTCTGTCTTTCCATGTCCGAACGTCAGTCCTGACGGCACCCTCGCGGGTGATGTCTGGGATTGCGTCTGGCCATGGCACACCCGCAGCACAACCCGTGGAGTATCACCCATGAACAAGAAGCTCCTTGCCGCCCTCTTCGTGTCCACCGCGCTGCTCGCCTCCGCCTGCGGCGATGATGAAGAGGAGGAGAACGTCGACGTGGAGGGCTGCGAGCACCTCCAGGAGGGGCCGGCCACCCCTGTCACGGCGACGCTCACCGGGACGCCTCCCCCGGTGTCCAACGACCACCGCCGCTACGACATCACCCTGGTGGACGGCACGGGCGGCAAGACGGGCTCCGTGTCCTTCGCGGCGGCGGAGGCCACCGACTACGTCATCTTCACCGGTGCGGACGTGGCCGTCACCGTGAAGAACGCGGGCGGCGCGACGGTGGAGATTGAGGAGAGCACCAAGAGCTCCACCCAGTGCACGGACATCAAGGGCCGCCACGTGGTGCCCCTGACGGTCGGCACGCACACGCTCACCTTCGGCCCCACCACCGCCGCATCCGTCTCCGTCGTCATCGAAGAGGCGGCGCACGGGGACCACGACCACGAGGAGTAGGCCGGGCCTCACAGCCGCGGGCCTCGCTCCCCACCACCGGGGGCCGGCAGGTACGCCGGCCCCCCTTCCTGGAGAAAGACGATGGGCGCCTTCCAGCAGTTCCTGAACGAGAAGCAGATTTCCTCCGACACGCTGCTGCGCCTGTCCCGGCAGCTCGAGGCCCATGGCGAGGCGGACCGCGTGCTCGTCCGCAAGCGGTCCGGCAAGCGCCGCGACAAGGAGACGCAGGGCAAGAGCTACACGGAGCTGGAGCTCGGCAAGCCGAAGAGCGGCCGGGGTATCAGCTCGCAGCAAATGCAGGCCGCGCTGGGGGACCAGCCGCTGCCGCCCCGCGTCCGCGGCAAGCTGGTGCGCGCCGTCAACGCCGTGCTCGCCAAGCAGGGCGGCGGCTCCGTGGCCGCCACCGCGCTGTTCGGCGAGGTGAAGGTGCGTCGCGGTGACGCCGTGAAGAAGGCCGCGAGCTGAGCATGGCGCGCCCCGTGCCCGGTCAGGATGCTTCCTCCGTGCTCCCCTGCGAGCTGCTTCGCGACGGAGCGCGCCTGTTCGACGTCTCCATGTGGTGCCTCGGGCGGGACGTCCTCTGCCCCGAGGGCAACCTCCTCGCGCGCAGGGGGCTCGTGCGCCACGTGCGTCCCGAGGGCGTGGAGGGACAGAGCGCGTACACGGTGGACCTGCCGGGCGGCGGGCGCCTGGTGATGTGGGGCTTCGGGGTGCTGTGTGAGTGCGGGGAGGCCGTCTTCGTCCCCAGGGATGGCTTCACCCCACGCCTGCTGGATGCGGCGCCCGCGCAGCCCGTCTTCCGCGCGCAGGACCTGGGCTCGTGGCGCGAGCCCGCCACGGCCCCGGAGCGCCGCGCCGCCCGCGAGGGGCTGGCGACGCTGGCGGGCTGGCTCGCGGGTTACGAGGCGTGGGTGGTGGAGGAGGTGGGCCTCGAGTGGAGGCGTACGTGCGTGGAGGTGCGGCGGAAGGCGTCTCCCGTCGCTCCGGACACGCTGTCCAGTGCATGGCGACGGCTCGCGTCGCGCGTGCGTTCATTGGATTCTGGGTTCAACGTCTGTGCTGCCCCGGGCACCGGGGCCTGAGGAGAACACCATGCTGGCGCGACTGCTCCGAGCCGACGAACCGTCCGTCTATCGCGAAGCCCCCTGGGAGGATGTCGCGGACGAGGCCCTGCCGCCGCCGCCGCTGCGCGAGGGCCTGGGCACCGCGCACCTGGCGGTGAGCACCCGCGAGCCGCTGGCGCAGGCGTACTTCGACCAGGGGCTGCGGCTGCTGCAACTGGGCTGGGGCGAGGAAGCCCGCCGCGCCTTCGCCGAGGCGGCACGCCGGGACTCCGAGCTGGCCATGGCGTGGTGGGGGCTGGCCCTGACGCGCGGCGCGGGCGCCCGCTTCGCCGCCGGACGCGCGGAGGCCATCCGCCATGCGCTGGCGCTGAGCGAGGGCACCCCGGACGTGGAGCAGCGCTACGTTGTCGCCGCCAGCCTGCTCGCGGACAAGGGCCCCGCCAACGGCCGTCAGGCCTTCGTGCGGGACATGGAGTGCCTCGTCGACCGCTATCCCGAGGACGTCGAGGCGCGGCTGCTGCTGGCCGGCTTCCTCGTGGACGGCTACGAGCCGGACGGCCGCCCCGGGCAGGGCCTGCCGTATGCGCAGGCGCTGCTGCGCGAGCTGCTGCGCACGCACCCGGACCACGCGGGCGTCCACCATGCGTGGGTACAGGCGATGCTGCACAGCACCCGGCCGGAGGCGGCGCTGGAGAGCGCGAGGGCCCTGGTGCGGCTCGCCCCCGGCGCCAGCCCGGCGCTGCTCGCCGCCGGCCGGCTGCTGCAGCGGGTGGGGCAGTTGGACGAGGCGCGCTGCGCGCTGGAGGCCGCGGTGGCGGCGGATGACGCGTACCTCGCGGCGGAAGGGCTGCCACCCCAGGCGGCCCCGAGCGCGGAGGCCGCCATGAGGCTGCTCAGCCTGGGCTGCGCCGAGGCGGGCCGGTACACCGACGCCCAGTCCTGGGCCCGGCGCCTGCGGCACCGCGTGGAGGCCGCCGGGCGCGACGGCCAGGCGCTGCTCTTCGCGGCCACCACCCTGGTGTCCGCGCACCTTCGCTTCGGCTTCTGGCGCGCGGCGGCGGACGTGCCCATGGACCTGCCCGAGTCGGCAACCCCCGCGGAGCTGGGCCTGCGCGACGGCGTGCGGCTGTACACCCGGGGCGTGAGCGCGCTGGAGGCGTCGCGGCTGGTGGAGGTGGAGCGCACGTGTGACGCGCTGGAGGCGCTCCACACGTCGCTGGCGGAGGAGCGCCGCTCGGAGGGCCACCTCCTGTGCCCGCGGGACGTCGCCCGGCTGGTGGAGGTGGCCTCGCAGGAGCTGCGCGGTGGGCTGGAGGCGCGCCGGGGAGAGCCGGGACGCGCCGAGGCCACGCTGACGCGCGCGCTGCGCCTGGAGCGCCGCCTGCGTGCCGCCGGCCCCGCGGCCTTCTCGCGCCCGGCGCGCGAGGCGCTGGCCCGCCTGCGGCTGCGCTCCGAGCGCGAGGACAAGGCGCTGGAGCTGGCCCGGGCGCTGGTGGTGGAGCGGCCCGGCTGCGGCCACTTCCACCTGCTGGCGGCAGAGGCCCACGTGGCCCTGGGCGAGTGGACGGAGGCGGTGGCGGACTTCACCGCCTGCCTCGCCTGCTGGCGTGAGGCGGACGCACACCTGCCGGAGCTGCGGCGCGCGCGGAACTTCGTCGCCGGCCGGGGCCGCGTCCTGCGGCTCGTCCGTCCCTCGGACGAGCTGCAGCCCGACGAGGCCGCGGCCACGGCCTTCCGGAACGTCGAGAAGGTGTCGGGTTGATTGCCTCGGAACCGAACGCCCCCGTCGCGTCACGCTGGGACGGCCTGGGACAGCTCGTCTCCGCGCTGTGCATCGTCCACTGCGTCGGAGTGCCCCTGGTGCTGGGCCTCCTTCCGGCGGCAGTGGCCGGGCTGCTGGAGGACGAGGCCGTCCACCACTGGCTCCTGTTGCTCGTCACGGTGACTGCGCTCGCCGCCTTCGTCCCGGGCTGGCGGCACCACCGGCGCGGCTCCGCGGCGGCGCTCGCCGGGGTGGGGCTGGCGCTGCTGCTGGGTGGGGCCTTCGGGGTACCGGAGGACGCGTCCGGGCCCTGGGAGATGGGGCTCACGCTGGCGGGCGGCGGGGTGATGGCCCTGGCCCACCGGCGCAACCACGCGCTGTGCCGCGACTGTTGCCCTCCCGAAGCGGGGTGAGCGCCAGCGTCGCCCGCGGGCGGTGCCGCGCTCCCTCCGCTTGACGCGTCGGAGCCATTCGCGCGAGGAGGAGGGCATGCCTACCTTCCGTCTCACGCTGGACCAGACCGCGCTGCTCGTCGTGGACATCCAGGAGCGGCTCACCGCCGCGATGGACCGCGACGCGCTGGACCGGATGCTCATGCGCACCAACGCCGCCGTCGAGGGGGCGCGGGCGCTCGGCCTGCCCATCGTCCTCACCGAGCAGTACCCGAAGGGCCTGGGGCCCACGCACTCGCTGGTGCGCATGCGCCTGGGCGACGTGAAGCCGGTGGAGAAGCTGGAGTTCAGCGCCGCCGTGCCGGACGCGCTGGCCGCGCTGGGGCCACGCAAGCAGGTGCTGATTGCCGGCATGGAGGCGCACATCTGCGTCTTCCAGACGGTGCGGGATTTGACCGAGCGCGGCTACGCGCCCTTCCTGCTGGCGGACGCGGTGATGTCGCGCTCGGCGGAGGACCGCCGGGTGGGGCTGGACATGTGCCGCGACGCGGGCGCCCACGTCATCACCGTGGAGGCCGCGCTGTTCGACCTGCTCGGGCGCGCGGGCACGCCCGAGTTCAAGAAGGTCTCCGCCGCGGTCCGCTGAAGGCCTCGGCTCAGAACATGCTCGGGTGCCTGTGCATCGTCGCGGGGACCTTGATGCCCGACGGCGGCGGCGCCGTCTTGGCCTTGGATGTGGCGGGCAGCGACGGGGTCAGCTCGCCCACGTAGAGCAGGCCGTGGAAGCCCTCGTCCGTGGGAGCGTCGAAGAGGCGGATGTGCGGCGTCATGCCGGCCGGAGCCGCCACCCGCTCCGTGGGCGTCGCGCCGATGTAGCCGCACTGGAGCTTGCCGGCGCGGTTCAGGTCACAGCCCCAGCGGGCACCCTGCGCGTAGCTCAGCTCCAGCACCACCAGGCGTCCGCTCTTCGCCATGAGGTGGGCCATGGGCGTGAAGTCCCTGTCCCACGGCGTGCCGGTGACGGTGCGGGTGTGCGTGTTCCCCGCGAGGACGATGTGCAGCTCGTCCGGGTGGGCCGCGCGGCGCTGGGTCCACACCTTCGCCAGCTCCGCGTCACGCCAGCTGCCCTGGGCCAGCTCCGTGTCGTAGGCCACCAGGGTGATGCGCAGGCCCACCGCGCGCAGGGCGCGCACCCGGTCGATGAGGTCGAAGATGGCGCGGCTGCTGCGGCCATCCTGGTACGGCCGCTGCCAGAACCGGCCCTCCAGCAGCGCGTCCTGGTCCGCCGGGGCGCCGGGGCTGGCGAGGTACCGGTTCAGCCGCTCCTGCTCCGCGCGGGGGAGGGACAGGCCCAGCACCACGGGCAGGCCCAGCTCGGCGGACTGACACGCCACGTTGCCCACCACGGCGGGCGCCTCGCGCGAGCCCAGCTGCTCGCCGATGAGCAGCGTCAGCCCGGGGCGCAGCACGCCCGTCAGGCCGCGCACGGTGTCGCCACAGCGGCCCGTCTGGGTGGCGTCCTCCTTCCACCGGGTGAGGTAGAACTCCGCGTCGCGCACCGGCGTGGCCACCGGGTCCGGGGCCACGTTGCCGCTCACCACCTCGATGGACGGCGCGGACTCCAGGCGCAGGGTGAGCTCCTTCTCCAGCTCCTCGTCCCGAAGGCCCTTCGCCGCCATCCGCATCTCGGTCAGGTCGCCCGAGTCCCCCATCAGCGCGTCCAGCGGCAGGTCGGAGCGCGGGTCGTGGGTCAGCTCGCCGCGCTCGGCGAGCACCTTGAACCAGTAGTTCTGCTCGTGGGCGTCGTTGCTCACCGTCGAGAAGGACATGCGGAAGATGCGGACCACCGACTGGCGCGGCGCCACGGCGATGCCCGTCACCAGGTAGCGCGAGTACGTGTGGTCCCCGGTGCCGTACCGGCCCGGGTGCTTCCACGTCGTGAGGAGCTGACTGCCGTCACCCGTCTCCTCGAAGGTGTGGCCCCTCGCGGTCAGGAGCTCCTTCGTGGCGGCCATGGCCTCGGCCAGCGGCTTCTGGAAGACATGCTCGAAGCGCGGCCGCTCCGGCTCCGACGACTGCTTCGGGCCGTGTGCACAGCCGACACCCAGCACCACAAAGCACAGCGCCAACCAACGGACACTCATGGCAGGTTCCTCCGGCCTGGACCGGACAGCAGGGTCTGCCAGCGAAACGCTACGACGAACGTCGTATATCGGCGCGCGGCGGAAATAGTACGACGGACGTCGTACCCTCCGCCCAACCCCCCGGAATGCCGGGGCTCAGCGCGCCTTCTGCACCAGCCCCATGAGGGAGCGGACGGCCATGGCCAGCGCGACGAGGAAGCCGGCGAGCACCGTCTGGGAGCCACCCACGGGGAAGTCGTAGAAGTAGGCGAACATGTAGCCGCCCACTCCGGAGATGGCCCCCGCGAGGGTGGCGACGAGGAACGTCCACGGCAGCCGCAGGTCCAGCATCAGCGCGGCGATGGCGGAGAGGGTGGAGAAGGCGAACACCGGCAGGGCGCCCAGGGCGCGGGCGCACACGCCCACCATGACGCCGATGGAGACCATCAGCACGCCGTCCAGCAGGCGCACCGGCAGCCCCTGCACCAGGGCGCCAATCCGGTCGAAGCTGGCGAAGGTGATGCCCCGGTACCACCACAGGTGCATGACCATGACTCCCGTGGCGGCGATGGCCACCGTGTGGAGCTGCTCGGGCGTCACCAGCACCGCGGTGCCGAAGAGGATGCCCTGGATGTCATGGGCCTCCTGGGCGATGCGGTCTCCCACCAGCACCGCCGCGCCGCCGGCCAGCGCATAGGCCAGGCCGAGCAGGCTCTCCCGCGTCAGCCGCAGCTTGGTGGGCTCCGTCATGAGCAGCAGCGTGGCGGCGAGCGCCATGGCCGTGGCGCCCAGCACCGGCTCCACGTTGATGCCCAGGTGGATGCTGGCGAAGAAGGCGAGCGCCACGCCCAGGCCGGCGGACTGGGCCACCGCGGCGCTGACGAACACCATGCGCCGCAGCACCACGTAGACGCTCAGGAAGCCCAGCACGCCGCCGGCGATGAGGGCGCACAAGAGCGGGTCCCTGAACAGCTCGTACCCCGCCAGGAACTCGTCCCACTTGGAGGGTTCAGCGAGCATCGTTTCCACGGTGGGGTCCCTCGGGCGCGCGTTGGCAGTACTCGTCACCGTACTGGCGACGGAAGGCGGGGTGGCAGAAGACCGTGCGGGCGTCGCCCACGACGAAGGCGGACGTCTCGCGGTCCACGAAGAACAGGATGTCCGCGTGCTCGGCGGCCACCTCCAGGTCGTGGCAGACGACGACCACGCCCAGGCCGCGCTTGCGCGCCAGCGAGCACAGCCGCTGCATCGTCTCGCGCTCTGCGACGGCGTCCATGGCGGCGGTGGGCTCGTCCAGCAGCACCATGTCCGCCTCGGTGGCGATGAGGCGCGCCAGCAGCGTGCGCTGCTTCTGGCCCTCGGACAGCTCGCGGTAGGGACGCGGGGCAATGGCCTTGGCCCCCGCCGTCTCCAGCGCGGTCTCCACGGCCTGCCGGTCTGCCTTCCGGGGGAAGGGCCACAGGAAGCTCCACCCGCGCAGTCGGCCCCAGGCCGTCAGCTCGCGCGCCCGCAGCGGCAGCAGCGAGTCGATGCCGGACGTCTGCGGCACGTACGCGCTGCGCATGGCCGGCGAGGCGCGGGTGATGCTGCCGGACACGGGCTCAATCATGCCCAGCAGCGTCTTGAACCACGTGCTCTTGCCGGAGCCGTTGCGGCCCACCACCGCCACGAACTGGCCGCGGCGGATGACCATGTCGATGGGCGGCAGCATGGCCTTGTCGCCATAGCCGATGACCAGCTTCTCGCAGGTGAGCAGCGGCTCGCCCGGGGTGTAGCTGGTGGGCACGATGTGCTCGGCGAGCGGGACGTCGGACCTTTCACCGGTCTTCACGTTGCACCTCCACTTCGGGTTCCAGCCCCGACAGGGCCTCCAGCAGCGCGTCCTTCACGTCCTCGTTCACCGCCGCGCCCAGGTCCACCACGCCGTCGTCACCGGGCTCGGCGGCGGCCCAGTCCAGCCTGTCGAAGAGGGTGGGCGTCAGCATCAGCGCGAGCGACAGCTTCACGCGCGGCGCGTGCTCGCGGTCCGACGGGATGTCGAGCGCGCCGGACAGCTCGAGGAGCGGCTCGGCTTCTTCGCCGCCCTCCACCGCCAGGTCCAGACGGAAGGGGCGCTCACCGGGGAAGCGCGGCGTGGCACGGGCGTCGCGCACCACGCCCTGCAGCCGCACCGACGTCACGTCCCAGTGGAGGCGGGACACGGTGGCGCGAGGCAGCTCGCAGTCGGGCTCGCACTCCGGCGTGAGGGACTGCGAGGCCAGCAGGTCCAGCTCCGCGTCCACGTGGAGGGCGGCCACCGTCGTCGCCGCCGAGCCGCCGCCTCCATCCAGCTCCGCCTGGATGTCCTCGTAGTCCACCAGCGCGCCGTCGTCGCGGTGGCAGTGCCCGCCATGGCACAGGCTGTAGCCGGGCGGAGGGTTGGCGGGGTCGAACGTGCCGCCCCCACCGCCACCGCCGCCCGCGCTGCCGGCGGTCTGCAGCTCCACATGCGAGGTGCCCAGCGCCGCGGCGTCCAGGCGCACCTGGAAGTCGGAGGCGAGCTGCTGGAAGCCATTGCCCGCCTCTCGCGCGGGCAGCGGCGTGTACGCGGCGCTCACCGTGGGCTCGAGCACGGCGAAGCCCTCGCCGGCGTCCAGCGCGCAGCCGGAGAGCAGCAGGAGGGGAAGAAGCAGTCGCGTCCGCATCGCTCAGCCTCCCTGCCCGGCGAGCCCCTTCTCCAGGCGCTCGACCAGCTCGTTGATGTGCTGGAGGTACGTCTCACCCGCGCGGAAGTCCGCGCCGCCGTGGATGGTGACCACCGGGGCGGGAATCTTGGAGGCCACCAGCTTCGCGGTGGTGTCCGGGTAGTAGCTCTCGACGAGCACCAGGCGCGCCTTGCGCTGCCGTCCCTGGGCCAGGACGCTGGCCACGTGGGACGGGTTGGGGGGGATGCCCGGCTTGGGCTCCAGGAAGGCGATGGGCTCGAAGCCCAGCCAGTCCGCCAGGTACGGCGTCGTCTTGTGGTAGGCGATGACGGGCGCGCCCTTCAGGGCCGCCAGGCGCTTCTCCCAGCCCGCGCGCGCCTGCTCCAGCTCGTCGCGGAACTTCGCGAAGTTGGCGCGGTAGGTCGCCGCGTTCCGCGGGTCCAGCTGCGCCAGCCGCTCGCTGATGCCCTTGGCCACGGGCACCGCCTGCCGCGGGTCATAGAGGTAGTGGGGGTTGCCGCCCGGGTGCACGTCCCCGAGGCTGCGGTCCACCTTGCCCTGCGGAATCTCCAGCACGCGGGGGAACTGCGACGCGTTGAGGAAGCCGGGGTTGTTCACCTGGATGCGCGGGTTGCGCGCGCCCAGCTGCAGCGTGGGCAGCCAGCCAATCTCCAGGTCCAGGCCGATGGAGATGAGCAGGTCCGCGCGGTTGAGGGCCAGGGCCAGGTTGGGCTTGGCGTCCACGAAGTGCGGGTCCTGGCTGCCCAGCGCCAGCGACTGCACCTGCACGTGGTCGCCGCCCACGGCCTTGGTGATGGCCGCCAGGTCCGGCACGGTGGTGACGACGCTGAGGTCCGCGCGCGCGGGCGCGGCGGTGAGGAAGGTGATGGCGGCGCACAGGGCCGCGAGGAGACGGAAGGTTCGCATGGGGCGTGAGCTCCTGTGGTTGGGTTTAGAAGGCATGGGCGCCGTGGGCGCCGGTGACCAGCTCGAGGGCGAGGAAGACGGAGTAGTCGGGCGACTCGCGCCAGCCCGCCCGGTCCGTGGCGGCCTGCAGGCGCAGGCGGGAGAACTCGGTGGGCCAGAAGGAGACGGCCGCGGAGACGCGGTGCCGGTCGTCCGTCCAGTCAGGGTCCAACGGGTCCACGACTTCCGCGCCGCCCTCGCCGCGCGCGGGCGTGCCCAGCTCGTAGCGCAGGGCGGTGGCCCACCGCTGGGAGAAGCGCCACGCGGCCTGGGCGTAGGCGCTGAAGTCCGTGAGCACGTCCTCGGGCACCTGGCGGCGGCGGTAGAAGGCCTCCGCCTGGAGGGTGACGAGCGTGTGGCTGGCCTGGGTGATGGGCCGGTAGCGCAGGTACACGTCCGTGCCGTACACGTCCGTGCGGTTGCGGTAGCCGGTGGGGTTGGGGCCGGTGGCCGCGGACAGGCCCCACAAGAGCGACAGGTCGTCCGACAGCGGGAAGAACTGCTTCACCACGCCGGTGAGCTGCAGGTCCAGCGGCGACAGCACCCGCTCGCCCGAGCTGCCCAGGAAGCTGCGCGCGGTGCCCTCGCCGGACGCGTCCGTGGCGCTGCCGACGACTTCCACGAACCAGGGCAGGGGCGTGAGCCAGGACACCTCCGTGCCCAGGCCGCGGTTGCCCTCGCCACCGAAGACGCGGCCCACGGAGAAGGGCTGGTCCACGAAGTCCCACGCGTGCGGGTGGGTGCCATTGAGGCGGCCGAAGCGCGTGAGGAACTGGCCCGCGCGCACCTGGAGGTTGGCGGGCAGCGCCAGCGTGGTGCCGTACGCCTCCTCGATTTCCACGCCGAACTGGGCGAAGACGATGTTGGCGTCGAAGCGGAAGTACGGGTCCACCACCGAGCCGATGGACAGCTCCAGTTGCTGCAGGTTGAAGCCGTTGCGGGACGGGTCATGGCCGCCCGTCTGCAGCGGCTCCTTGGCGGTGAAGGCCGCGGCGGCCACGTCCAGCACCAGGCTCAGGTCCAGGAAGTTCGTGCCGCTGGTGCTCATCCCCGGCAGCGAGAAGCCGCCCCCGCCGGGCGAGGACTGCGGCGCGCTGGCGGTGCCGGCCGGCGCGTTCTGCTGCGCCTGCGTGGCGTCGCTGCCCAGCGCCTTCTCGATTTCCGCCAGCTCCTCGGGGCTGAGCGCAGCGGGGGCCTCCTCCTGGGGGGCGCCCGCGTCGGGCACTCCCGCGTCGGCGGTGGCGGGCTCCTGCGCCGTGGCGCTGGCGCCGGACAGGAGGGTGACGATGAAAAGGGCGATGAGGGCGTCGCTGGGACGCCGGAAGACGGTGGACACCTGGGATGCTCCTCGAGACCGGACGCCCGGCGCGCGGACGTCGACCATGGCCTGTCTACTCCGGAAAGGGCGCGCGGCCGCAGCGCGCCGGAAGGACGCGACTCAGCCGCGTGCCGGAGGAGAGGCCTTGGGAGCGGTGGCGAGGACGGGGAGGGGAGGGGAGGCCCGGGGCGGCGCGGTGGCCGGCCGGCTCACCGCGAGCTGCTTCAGCGCCAGCGACTCGTGGCGCGAGGCGAGCAGCTCGTCGCGCGAGCTGGACGTCAACAGCGGGCAGTCCTCGTGCGTCAGGCGCGCCGAGTCACTGCCCGCCTCCGGCAGGGTGGTCAGCTGGGGGCCGCGCTGCGCGGCGAGCCGGGACAGCCCCGTTCCGGTGCCACTGGCCGTCTCCTCGAAGGCCTGGTGCTGCGGGCAGAAGCGGTGCGCGTGGGCTTCCTTCGCGTGCAGCAGCGCCCCCAGCGGCTGACACGCCCACAGCGCGACGAGCAGGGTCGCGGTGCAGCGGGCGAGGGTGTGGGCGCGCTGGAGCATCGAGGGAGGCGACGGTGGCGTTGCTGTACTGAGGAGGCGCTGGAGGTGTCAAGACACGGTAACACGCCGTGTCTCGCACTGTTGGACGCGTTTGGCTTCCACTCATTCATCTTCCGCCGGGATGCGTCACGCGGCCCGGGGCGTTGGAGACCCGCGCATGCAAGGACAGGCGGAAGGAACGTTCATTCCGGTGGCGACGCTGGGCGACCTGGACGCGCGCGGCCGCGCGGTGGTCCAGGTGGGCGACAGGCGGGTGGCGCTCGTCATGGTGGAGGGGCGCCTGCATGCGCTGGAGGACGCCTGCCCCCACCGCGGCGGGCCGCTGTCGGAGGGCGACCTGGCCGGGCACCTGCTGCACTGTCCGCTGCACGCCTGGCCGTTCGACGTGCGGACGGGAGCGTGCCCCCGCAACCCCGGGGCGCGCGTCCACATCTACGAAGTCCGCGTGGAAGGCGAGCGCATCCTCGTGGCCTCATCGGGTAGCTTCCCCGCCCGCTGAACGCCGGCCCCACCCAGGAGCGACCGACCCCGTGCCTTCGTCCCGAGCCCGCCGCCGCACCCCTGCCGCTCCGCCTCCCTCCGTGACACCCGACCGCGCGGCCATGGCGCGCGCGGTGGAGGACTTCCTGCGCGCCGCGGGCCTGCCCCTGGGCGACGCCAACCTCGTGGGCACGCCGGACCGCGTGGCCGAGGCGTGGGTGAGCGAGTTCCTCGACGGCTACGCCCGGACGCCCGAGGAGGCCCTGGGCGAGACGTTCCCCGCGCCGCCCGAGTCGTCCGGAGAGCTGGTGGTGGTGACGGACCTGCGCTTCCACTCCATGTGCCCGCACCACCTGCTGCCGTTCACCGGCCGCGCCCACGTGGCCTACGTGCCCCGGAAGCAGGTGGTGGGCTTCGGCCGGCTGTCCGCGCTGGTGGACTGCTTCGCGCACCGGCTCATCCTCCAGGAGGACCTCGCCCGGCAGGTGGCCGGCTCGCTGGCGCGCGTGCTCGGCAGCCCCGCGACGGCGTGCATCATCGAAGCGGAGCAGGCCTGCATGCGCCTGCGAGGCGACAAGCAGCGCGACGCCGTCACCCACGCGGAGGCCTATGAGGGCACCCTGCGCAAGGACGGCGCCCTGCGCCGCGAGCTGTGGGCACGGCTGGGGGCCCGCCGGTGAGCACGCCCGCGCGCTTTGCCCGGGTGGAGCCCGAGCGCGTGGAGCGGGCCTTCAAGGCGCTGGTGGAGGCGCTCTCCCCGGGCCAGGTGCGGCGTGACGAGGACCTGCTCGCCGCCTATGCGCGCGACGAGTCCGACAGCGGCGTCTACCCGCCGGACGTCGTTGTCTTCCCCGAGAGCACGGCGCAGGTGTCCGCCGTCTTCAAGATATGCGGGGCGCATGGCGTGCCCTTCACGCCCTGCGGGGCGCGCAGCGGCAAGAGCGGGGGCTCGCTGCCCCTCAAGGGCGGCGTGGCGGTGAGCCTGGAGCGGATGAAGCGCATCCGCTCCATCTCCGTGGAGGACCTCACCGCGGTGGTGGAGCCCGGCGTGGTGACAGGCGACTTCATGAAGGCGGTGGAGGCGGTGGGCCTCTTCTATCCACCGGACCCGAACTCCTGGGAGTGGTGCACGCTCGGCGGCAACGTGGCGGAGAACGCCGGGGGCCCGCGCGCCCTCAAGTACGGCGTCACCCGCGACTACGTCATCGGCCTGGAGTGGGTGCTACCGGACGGAGAGGTGGTGCGTGTGGGCCGCCGCACCATCAAGGGCGTGGCCGGCTATGACCTGGTGGGCCTCTTCGTGGGCTCCGAGGGCACGCTGGGCGTGGCCACCGAAATCACCGTCCAGCTCATCCCCCTGCCGCGCAAGGTGATGACCGCCCTCGTCGTCTTCCCCTCCGTCCTCCAGGCCGCGCGCGGCGTGTCCGCGGTGCTCGCCGCCGGCATCCTCCCGCGCTGCCTGGAGCTCATCGACGACGTGGCCCTTCGCGCGGTGGACGGCCGCGGCTTCAGCTTCCCGCCGGGCGCGGGCGCCGCCGTCATCGCCGAGGTGGACGGCAACAACGAGGACGGCCTGCTCGCCGAGCTGGTGCAGCTGGGAGACATCTGCGCACAGCAGGGGGCCACCCAGACGCTGGCCGCCCAGGACGACTCCCAGCGCGAGAAGCTCTGGGCCGCGCGTCGCTCCATCTCCCCGGCACTCCGAGCCCTCAAGCCTCACAAGATTTCCGAGGACATCGTGGTGCCGCGCTCGAAGATTCCGGAAATCATCGAACGGCTGAAGGCCCTGGGGCAGGAGCTGGGCCTCACCGTCGCCACGTACGGGCACGCGGGCGATGGGAACCTGCACGCCAACATCCTCTATGAGGGTCCGCATCAGCGGCCCCTGGTGGAGGAGGCCCTGCGCCGCATGTTGCTGATGACGGTGGAGCTGGGCGGCACGATCACAGGCGAGCACGGTGTAGGCCACGCCAAGCGGGAATATTTGTCGCTGGAGCAGCAGCCAGCGCTCATCGACCTGCAGCGGCGCCTCAAGGCCTTCTTCGATCCATCAGGGCTGCTCAATCCCGAGAAAATCTTCCCCGCTCCCGAGCGTTCTTAATTTGTAGCCAAGTCAGGCTCATTTTCGTCACGCCGTCACGCCCCTTACCTTGCAAGTACCGAGAAGGGCTGGGCATTGGCGGCCTCGTGACAACGGGTTAGCGGGCGAAATGCCCCTGTGCGCCGGAATGAGAAACTCTTTCGTTCGTTGCGCGTCCTAAGTGATGTGGACGCGAGAGGCGGCGGCGAGAAGCGTCCGGCAT
This sequence comes from Pyxidicoccus xibeiensis, assembly GCF_024198175.1. Lineage (NCBI taxonomy): Bacteria > Pseudomonadati > Myxococcota > Myxococcia > Myxococcales > Myxococcaceae > Pyxidicoccus > Pyxidicoccus xibeiensis. The sequence continues at coordinate 167,593 of NZ_JAJVKV010000010.1, read as the reverse complement.
CGACTGGAGGACGGGAAATCATGGCCAATTCGACGAAGTACGCGGCGGAGGGCCTGTCGCACTACCTGCGCAACCTGGGGGGCCACCAGCAGCTCACCCGTGAGCAGGAATACGAGCTGGCCCGGCGCGCTCGGAAGGGCGACGAGTCCGCGCGACAGACGCTCGCCAGCTCCAACCTGGCTTTCGTTGTGGCGGTCGCGAAGAAGTTCGCCAATCGCGGCGCGCGCCTGGATGACCTGGTCCAGGAAGGCAACGTCGGCCTCATGAAGGCGATCGAGCACTTCGACCCCAAGAAGAACGTGCGCTTCGCCACCTATGCGGTGTGGTGGATTCGCGCCTACATCACCCGCTACCTGAAGGACAACCGCAGCCAGGTTCGCGGCGGTGAGGCGGAGCGCGGCAGCATGGTGGACTTCTCCCTGGACGCCACCATCGACGAGGAGGGGGAGACCACCTTCCTCGACCGCATCGAGGACACCGGCCCTTCTCCGCAGCAGGTCTTCCTGTCGCGCGAGCAGGACACGGAAATCCAGGAGGCCCTGGCCAAGGTCCGCAAGCGCATTGGCGACCTGGGCTGGGACATCCTCACGGAGCGGCTCACCCAGGACAAGCCGCTGACGCTGGAGGAGCTGGGCCAGCGCTGGGGCGTCTCGCGTGAGCGCGTGCGCCAGGTGGAGCTGAAGACGAAGAACTTCCTGGAGCGCTACCTCTCCGCGTTCAACGAGAACGAGGAGCTGGACCTGGACGCGATGGCCTCGGCCGACGCGGCCTGAGTCCACCCCGCCTCCCCACCCGGGGAGGCCCACCCCTGGGCGGGACTGGCCGGGTCTTCCCCGCGCCGGCCCCGCCCTTTGTTTTTTGCATGGCTTCCCGGCCAGGTTGGTTTGCTTGCAGGCAACCGTGCGTGCTAAACCCACCCGCCATGCGCTTGATTTTGCTTGCCTTGTGCCTGCTCGTGGCCCTGCCGGGCCGGGCGGCGGACCCAGGGCTGCTGGCAAAGCTGGACGGGCTGCACCAGAAGCGCTCCGACTCCGCCGCGGCGAAGGAGCTGGAGGCCGAGCTGAAGGCGGCCCTGGACGCCGCCCCGGAGGACTTCGACCTCGTCTGGCGCAAGGCACGCCTGCTCCAGTGGCAGGCGGACGGCGCCTCCCAGGAGAAGCTGAAGAAGGTGCTGGGGCGGCAGACCTGGGACTGGGGCGAGAAGGCCGTGAAGCTCTCCCCCGAGCGGGTCGAGGGCCACTACTACGCCGCCACCGGCATCGGCGCGTATTCCCAGGCGGTGGGCGTGATGAAGGCCCTGGGTGAGGGCCTGGAGGGCAAGTTCAACGAGCGGCTCGACAAGGCCATCCAGCTGAATGCCGACTTCGAGCTGGGGGCTCCTTTGTTGGTCAAGGGGCGGTACTACTACGAGCTGCCGTGGCCCAAGCGCGATTTGGGCAAGTCCGCGGCGTTGTACGAGAAGGTCATCGCGAAGCATCCGCAGATGCTGCGGGCCTACCTCTTCCTCGCCGAGACGCTCCTGAAGGACGGAAAGGCGGAGAAGGCGAAGGACGCCATCCAGAAGGTGAAGCAGGGAAGTGTCGCGTATGACCTGTCCGAGGGTCGTCGCGTACAGGAGTTGGCCAAGAAGGTCGAAGCGGACATTCAGGAGGAGCTCAAGTGAGAGCAGAGAATCAGATGGCAGCTCCGGCTCCCGCGGCCGGTGGGACGCAGGACGGTAACCTCGTTCAGTTCCTCGTCCAGCGCGCGCAGAACGCCTCCAAGGTGGGCGTGACGCACAAGAAGGACGGGCGCTGGGTGGACGTGACGTTCGCCCAGGTGCTGGAAGAGGTGAAGGCGCTGTCGGCGGGCCTGGTGGCGCAGGGCGTCCGGCCGGGAGACCGGGTGGCCATCTTCGCCAACACCAGCCTCCAGTGGATTGTCTGTGACCTGGCCATCAGCGCGGCCCAGGCCATCACCGTGCCCATCTACTCGTCCAACACCCCGGACGAGTGCCGCTACATCATCAACCACTCGGAGACGTCGTTCCTCTTCATCGACAGCGATGAGAAGGACGCCAAGCAGGTGGGGCGGCTGACGCGCATCCGCCAGAAGCTGGCCGAGTGTCCCTCGCTGCGCAAGGTGGTGGTCTTCGAGGGCCCCGTCTCCGGCGGCGTGGAGATGACGCTCGCGGACCTGGTGAAGCAGGGCACCGCCGAGGCCGCGGCCAACCCGTCCGCGTTCGACACGCGGGTGAACGCGGTGGGCGTGGACGACACCAACTCGCTCATCTACACGTCCGGCACCACGGGCGAGCCCAAGGGCGTCATCCTCACGCACTCCAACTGGGCCTACGAGGCCAAGGCCTCCCAGTCGGTGGGCATGATGGAGACCAACGACTCCGTCATGCTGTTCCTGCCCCTGGCGCACGTGTTCGCCCAGGTGGTGAAGGCGGCGTGGCTGAGCATGGGCTACCGGCTCATCATCGCCGAGTCGGTGGACAAGCTGCTCGGCAACCTGGTGGAGACCAAGCCCACGGTGCTGCCGTCGGTGCCGCGCGTCTTCGAGAAGGTCTACAACGGCGTGGTGTCCAACGGCTCGTCGGCGCCCGGCCTCAAGGGGACGCTGTTCCGCTGGGCCTTCAAGCTCTTCGACGAGTACGTGGAGGCGCGCAAGCAGGGCCGCGCGTACAGCTCCCTGGGCTTCACGCTGGCGAAGAAGCTGGTGTTCGCCAAGGTGCAGGCGGCCATCAGCGAGAAGCTGGGCGGCAACATGCGCCTGTTCATCTCCGGCGGCGCGCCGCTGTCCGCGAAGATTGGCTACTTCTTCGACCTGCTGGGCTTCAAGGTGCTGGAGGGCTACGGCCTGACGGAGACGTCCGCCGGTACCACCGTCAACCGCGAGAACAAGATCAAGATTGGCTCCGTGGGTGCCCCCATGCCGGGCACGGACCTGAAGATTGCCTCCGACGGCGAAATCCTCATCCGCGGCCCTGGCGTGATGAAGGGCTACTACAAGAACCCCGCCGCCACCGCCGAGGTCATCGATGCGGAGGGCTGGTTCCACACGGGTGACATCGGCGAGCTGGACGCGGACAACTACCTGCGCATCACCGACCGCAAGAAGGACATCATCGTCACCGCGGGCGGCAAGAATGTCGCGCCGCAGAACCTCGAGAACCTCCTCAAGACGCACTCCATCATCAGCCAGGCCATGGTGTACGGCGACAAGCGCCCGTACCTCGTGACGCTCATCACCGTCTCCGAGGAGGGGGCCCGCAAGCTGCTCCAGGAGAAGGGCGCCCCGGTGGGCACCTACGCGGAGAACGCGAAGCGCCCGGAGGTCCACGCCGCGGTGAAGGCCGCCCTGGACGCCGTGAATGCCGAGCAGCCGCCGTATGCCACCATCAAGCGCTTCTCGGTGCTGGAGGCGGACTTCTCGCAGGAGACCGGCGAGCTGACGCCCAAGCTGAGCGTGAAGCGCAAGGTGTGCAGCGCCAAGTACAAGGCGCAGATCGACCACATGTACGAGGGCACCACCGTCATCGACTGATGCCCGCGCCCGCCGCCGGCCCCTCGCATGGGGGGCCGGGGGTGGGGGACGGCCGCTGCAAACGACAACGCCCGACTCACCCCGCGAAGGCAGGGTGGCTCGGGCGTTGGTGCGTCAGGCCTGTGGCGGACGGCTCAGCCGTGGTGGCTGGGCGTCTGGGCCTTGGGGACTTCCTTGTCCACGCCGGAGCTGCTGGCGAGGGTGCCGCCCTTCTTGTCGCCGCCGGCGGGGGTCTCCTCGCTCTCGCTGCCGAAGCTGCGCTTGAAGTTGCGGATGGCGCTGCCCATGGACGAGCCGAGCTGCGGCAGCCGCGTCGCCCCGAAGAGGAGCAGCAGCACAAAAACGATTAGCATCAGTTCCATCGGCTTCAGCCCCAGCATCGCGCGGCTCCTTCGCGTAAACCGGGCGGAGCATACCGGCGGGCGCCACCAACCGCCAGCAAGTCCGGAGTCCTGCCTACACCTGCATGCTCGCTGGAGGACCAAGCTCCTCGGCGGGGGCCTGGAAGAGTGTGAGGAACAGGGTGCTACCGGAGCGGTCCGTCTCCACGCCGACGCCGCCGCCGTGCGCCTCGACCTCCTGGCGGGCCAGGTAGACGCGGAGCGGGTCCTCCAGCTTCTTCTCGCGGAAGGCGCGCGCCTCGCGCTGGAAGACGACGGAGGCGTCCTCGTCGGACAGGGGGACGCCCTCGCGGCGGACCTCCACCCGCACCTGGGGCATGAAGGAGCGCACCCGCAGGTGGATGACCTCGCCGGCCTGGGCGCGCGCCAGCTGGTACTGGATGAAGGACTCCAGCGCGTGCTGGATGCGGGCGCCGTCCACGGCGACGTCCGGCATGGGGGCGTGCGGGTCCAGGTCCAGCACCAGGGCCACGTTGGCCGCGGTGGCGGCGGCGCGCTGGCGCTCCACGGCGGCGTCGAGCAGGGGCAGGAGCGACTGGCGCTCGCGCTCGCAGGGCAGCGCGCCCAGGTCCGCCCGGCTGGAGTCGAAGAAGTCCTGGGCGAAGGCGAGCGAGCGGTCCGCGTTGCGCAGGATGGTCTCCAGGCCGCGCTGCACCTTGGGCTCCAGCGGAGAGCGGCCGTTGAGCAGCAGGGCCGCGTAGGAGCGGATGTTGGCCAGGGCGCCGCGCAAGTCATGCGACGCCATGCCCAGGTACCGGACGTGCTGGCGCACCGACGGCTCGTCCCAGTCCACCGGGAAGGTCCACAGCATCCGCGCCCCGTCCTCCAGCAGCTCCTCGCCCGCCATCACCGCGTGGCCGTTTCGCTCCCAGATGGTCCTGTCCGCGGAGCGGGGCCGGAAGCCGGCGGCGGCCAGCAGGCCGGGCATGGAGCTGACGGTGGGAGGAAGCTCGCGCAGGCCCAGGTGCTCGAGGAGCGAGCGGCCGAGCAACCTCGGGCTCCCCTGGCGGGGAACGAGGATGAGGCCGGGCGCCGTAGGCGTGCTGCCTGCTCCCAACTCCCTCGGGCTCGCCACGTTTTCCGCCTCCAGTCCAGCAGGTCACGGAAAGGGTGGGCAGTCACTGTCGGTTTTGCAACGTGCGCCCCAGCTTCCGGTAGTGGGCGCGATTTCTTGCGCCGCCGCCCGGAGGGATGGTGGAAGAATCCTGGCGTCGCATCGAGGGAGACTGCTCTGACCCCGCACAACGCACAGCATGCTGGTGCCCCCGTCGTCCTGGTCGTCGACGACGACCCGGACATCCTGGAGGCCCTCTCAGAGATTCTGGAAGCCGAGGGCTTCGAGATTCGTCGTGCCCGCAATGGCAAGGAGGCCCTGGAGCGGCTCGAGCCGGAGCCGCCGAACCTCATCCTGTTGGACCTGATGATGCCGGTGATGGACGGCTGGGAGTTCGCCCAGCGCATGCGCCAGAAGCCCACGGTGGCGGACATCCCCATCATCGTCCTCAGCGCGGACCGCAACGTGGGCAGCAAGGCCGCGGACATCGGCGCGGTGGGGCACCTGGCCAAGCCCTTCGAGCTCAACGACCTGCTGGACATGGTCCGTCGCTCCCTGAACCCCACGGCGGCCTCCACCAGCGCCTGACGGTTGGCACACCCTTGTCTTGACCTGCCTGGGGGGCGACATTACGGTCCCCGGCAGCATTGATTCACCAATCAACGACCAGGCCAAGGAGCGAGCAGTGACCGCGAAGGACATTATCGAGACCGAGATTCCCGGCGTCCTGAAGCAGAAGCCGGAGCTGGCCAAGGAGATCAACGCCATCATCCACTTCGACATCTCGGGTGAGGGTGGCGGCAAGTGGACGGTGGACCTGACCAAGCCGGACAACTGGGTCTCCCCCGGCCTCGAGGGCGCGTCGAAGATGACCGTCTCGGTGAGCAACGACGACTTCGTGAAGATTCGCGAGAAGAAGCTCAACGCGCAGATGGCCGCCATGCAGGGCAAGCTGAAGTTCAAGCCCATGGACATGGGCCTCGCGATGAAGCTGGCGAAGCTGCTGGCGTAGCTGTCGCGTCCTGGAGTGTGGCGGCGGGCCCTGTGCCGGCCGCGCCTCCTGGAACGAGCGGCGCGTCCTCCATCCGGGGGCCGCGCCGCTTGCGTTTTCCCCTCACGTCATCCGCCGTCTCCCGTGCCCCTTCCTGGAGGAGTCCCCATGTCGTCGTCGCTCCCGCTCACCGGCCTGCGCGTGCTGGACCTGTCACGCCTTTTGCCCGGGCCCTACGCCACGCTGGTGCTGGCGGATTTGGGGGCCACGGTGGTCAAGGTGGAGGAGCCGGACGGTGGCGACTACGTCCGGCAGATGCCGCCCCTGCGCGACGACGTCAGCGCGCTGTACTACGGCCTCAACCGCAACAAGCGCTCACTGACGCTCAACCTCAAGTCGCCGGAGGGGCGCGACGCGCTGAAGCGGCTGGTGCGCCACTACGACGTGCTGGTGGAGAGCTTCCGGCCGGGCGTCATGGACAAGCTGGGCGTGGGCGAGGCGGTGCTGCGGGCGGAGAACCCGCGCCTCATCTACTGCGCCATCTCCGGCTACGGGCAGACGGGGCCGGACCGGCTGAAGGCGGGGCATGACCTGAACTACGTGGCCCGCGCGGGGCTGCTGGGCTACGGCGGCGAGCCGGGTGGGGCGCCGGCCTTCCCGGGCGTGCAGATGGGGGACATCGGTGGAGGGAGCCTCTTCGCGCTGGTGGGCATCCTCGCGGCGCTGCACGAGCGCGAGCGCACGGGCAAGGGCCGCATGGTGGACGTGTCCATGACGGACGGCGCGCTGGCCTTCCTGCACATGCACCTGGCGGCCCGGCTCTTCATGGGCGAGGAGGGCGCGCCGCTCCAGCGTGGGCGCGAGCCGCTCAACGGCGGCTACGCGTGCTACGGCCTCTACCGCACGGCGGACGACCGCTGGCTGGCGGTGGGCGCGCTGGAGCCCAAGTTCTTCTCCGGCGTGTGCGAGCGGCTGGGGCGGATGGACCTGATGGAGGATGCGTACGCGCCGGGCGAGGCGGGGGCGCGCGTGAAGGCGGAGCTGACGCGCCTGTTCGCGGAGCACCCGCTGGCGTACTGGCAGCAGCGCTTCGCGGGCTCGGACCTGTGCGTCGAGCCGGTGGCGGAGGGGGACGAGGTGCTGCGGGACGCGCAGCTGCGCGCGCGGGGCCTCTTCGTGGAGACGGAGGACGCGCACCTGGGCCGCAAGGTGACGCACCTGCTCACGCCGCTGCGCATGGGGGAGACGCCCCTGCGTGAGCCTCCCGCGCTGGGGCAGCACTCGCGCGAGGTGCTGGCGGAGGCCGGCTTCACCGACGCGGAGCTGGCGCGGCTGGGGCTGTGAGCGCAGTCACGGCGTCCCGACGACACCCCGCCCACCCCGGAGCGCAGGTGGTGTGACGGGCCTGGCCTCTCCAGGTTCGCGCCTGGGCGTGGGGCCGCAAGGGTGCCCCGCCGGGCGTGGGGGTGTGTATGGGAGCACGGGGTTCGCCGTGGAGCCTGCTGTCGTCGTGGCTCGTGGTCCTGGCCGCGGGAGGTGCGTGGGCCCTGGAGGCGGGCGTCACCTCGCGCGGTGGCCGGTGCCTCGAGCGGCCGTGCCCGCCCGCCTTCCTCGTCAGGGACGTCCAGCCGGGGGCGGAGGGCTCGGGCGCGTTCTTCCTCACGGATGTGCAGGGGACGCTCTTCTTCGGCGCGGACGACGGCCTCCACGGCCGGGAGCTGTGGCGGAGTGATGGCACGGCGTCTGGCACGCGCCTCGTCGAGGACATCCATCCAGGGAGCGCCGACGCGCTGCCCATTCCCTACTCCTCGGACGAGAGCGTCCTGGATGCGCCCGTGGTGGCCGTGGGCGGCGTGCTCTACTTCGCGGCCAATGACGGCGAGCACGGCATGGAGCTGTGGCGCAGTGACGGGACGGCGGCCGGCACGTACCTGGTGGAGGACGTCCGTCCGGGGCCGGAGTCCTCGAACCCGCAGAGCCTGCGGGCCGTGGGCGGGCGCGTCTTCTTCCGTGCCGACGACGGCGAGCACGGCCAGGAGCTGTGGGTGTCGGACGGCACGCGCCGCGGCACGCGGCTGGTGGAGGACATCCGGCCCGGCCCGGACGGCTCGACGGACTTCCTCGGGGAGCAGCGGGTCTCGGTAGGCGAGGTCCTCTACTTCGCCGCGGATGACGGCGAGCACGGGGTGGAGCTCTGGCGGAGTGACGGCACGCCGGCAGGCACCCGGCTGGTCGAGGACATCTTCGAAGGGGCCGACAGCGCGTTCCCCTTCGGCATCGTGGCCTTCGGGAGCATCGTCCTCTTCGAGGCGACCGACAGGGAGCACGGCAACGAGCTCTGGCGCAGCGACGGCACCCGTGCGGGCACGCGGCTGGTAGAGGACATCCGCCCCGGTCCCGAGGGCTCGTTCCCCTCGGATATGACCGTCGTGGGTGGGTTCGTCATCTTCAGCGCCGTCGATGCCGACCACGGCCGTGAGCCCTGGCGGACCGACGGCACGCCGGGGGGCACGCGACTCATCGAGGACCTCTGGCCCGGGCCCACGGGCTCTTCCCCCGCCCGGCTGACCGCCTCCGGGGGGCGGGCCTTCTTCCGCGCGATGGATGAGCTCCATGGCAGCGAGCCGTGGACGAGCGATGGCACCCGCGCGGGGACGTTCCTGCTGCGTGACATCGTGCCGGGGCCTGGAGGTTCGTCGCCCATCGACGACGAGACGCCGGGGTTCATCTTCGATGCCGTGGACGGGGTACTGCTCTTCGTCGCCGCCGAAGGCCAGACGCTGGTGCTGTGGAAGAGCGACGGCACTCGCCGCGGCACCGTGCGCCTGCGGGACATCTCGGAAGGCGGGAGCTTCGACCCGTTCTTCTTCCTGACGGCGTCGGGAAGCCACGTCTTCTTCAGCGCCTTCGAGGCCAACACGGGCGTCGAGCTGTGGGCCCTGCCGCGCTCGTCGCTCGACTGCTACCCGGGGGAGTCGGTGGTGCCCTGGGCGCCGGACGCTGCTTTCAATCGCGGGCCCGCGTGGGAGGTGGAGGACATCTTCCCATGCGCGCCGGGCTCGAATCCGGACTGGCTGACCGACGCGGACGGCCGCCTCTTCTTCACCGCCGACGACGGACGCCACGGGCGGGAGGTCTGGGTGAGCGACGGGACGGAGTCCGGCACGCGACTGGTGGAGGACATCCTGCCCGGGGTGGGGACTGGCGAGCCCCCTCCCGCGCCCGAGTTCCTGACGGCCGTGGGGCGACGCGTCTTCTTCTCGGCGGACGACGGGAGCTCAGGCCGCGAGCCGTGGGTCAGCGATGGGACGCCCGGTGGGACGTTCCGCGTCGCCGACGTCCGCGAGGGACCGGAGGGCTCGATACCCGTGGCGCTGACGGCCGTGGGCGACCGGCTCTTCTTCAGCGCCAACGATGGCGTGGCCGGACACGAGCTGTGGGTGAGTGACGGGACGCCGGGTGGGACGTTCCTCGTGGCGGACATCCGCCCGGGCCCCGAGAGCTCCGAGGTCCAGTCCATGGTGGCCCATGAGGGAAGGGTCTTCTTCACCGCCAATGATGGTGTCTCCGGGTTCGAGCTGTGGGTGAGCGATGGGACGGCCGACGGCACACGGATGGTGGCGGACATCTTTCCGGGCAGCGGTGGCTCCTTCCCGGAGTCGCTGACGTTCCTGGGGGACACGCTCTTCTTCGCCGCCACTGGCACCGGCACTCGCGGACAGCTCTGGAGGAGCGACGGGACGGCGGCCGGAACGGTGCTGGTCGCGGACCTGTCCCCCGGGGCCGGCGGACGGCCCGAGCTCCTGGTGGCCGCGGAGGACCGGCTCTTCTTCAGCGCCCTGCAGGACGATGAGCGCTGGCTCTTCGTGAGCGATGGAAGCACGGCTGGCACCTTCCGGCTCGTCACGCTGGCCACGGCGGGTGAGCGCCTGGCCACCGTGGGAGACACCGTCTTCTTCGTCCACTTCGAGCCGGACACGGGCCGCGAGCTCTGGAAGAGCGACGGAACGCTGGCGGGCACGCGGCTGGTGGAGGACATCCTGCGGGGGTTCGGCAGCTCGGACCCCCGGGAGCTGAGGTCCGAGGGCGACGTGCTCCTCTTCTCCGCCTACGAGCTGGAGGGTGGCCGCGAGCCGTGGGTGTCGGATGGAACGCGGCGAGGCACCCGTCGGCTCCAGGACCTCGCGCCGGGGCCCAGCTCCTCCACTCCCATGATGTTCACCGTGTCGGGTGGGAAGGTGTTCTTCTCAGCGGACACCCCCCGCACGGGCCGTGAGCTCTGGGGGGTGAAGCGCTCGGACCTGGACTGAGGCGCCGCGAGGAGGGGCGCGGGCTCGCTACCGGGGTCCGCTTCGCCCGCTCCACAGGGCCTCTGCATGCGCGGCATGGCAGGTGTCTCCAAGGAGGTCCAGCGCGAGCTGGCGCTCCCTCGCCGCGAGGGCTGGCAAATCACGGAAGGCCCCGGCCTCGGCCAGCCGGCGCACGGTGCCCTCCAGGTACATGCGCGCCCGCTCCACCGTCTGGAGCTGGGCCGCCGTGGGCCGCCAGCCCGTGTCGTCGCGGTAGCGCCCCAGCGTCTCCAGCAGGTGCCCCTGGAACTTCAGCATCTGCACGAGGAGGCGGAGCCGGTGCGCGGGCGCGGAGGCGAGAGCCGTCTCGTACTGGCGCGTCTCGGAGTCCAGCCGGTACAGCAGCACGTCCACCTGCGCGTCCAGCCGCTTGCGCCACGCCTTGCGCACGGTGGGGTGGCGGGCCCAGCCGGCCACCGCCTGGAAGTAGTGCAGTCCGCCGCAGGGGTGGGCGTAGATGCCCTGGCCGCGCTTGGGCACCTCGGGGCGGCGGGCCTTCATCCCCACGGCCAGCTCGGCGTGGGCCGCTTCCAGCGTGGACAGCGCGGTCTCCATCACCGCGTCGAAGCGCACGGTGGCGCCGGTGGCGCCGCGGAAGTTGGCCCCGGGCTTCAAGGCCTGGGACAGCGCGTCCAGCGTCCATGCGCCCTCGGGTGAGGTGGCCTGCGACGGCGTGAAGCCGCGCTTCAGGTCCTCGACCAGCTCGCGTGTCGTCACCGGTCCCCAGGCCGCGGGGAAGCGGTGGGAGGGAGGATGGCCCGACAGCAGCAACGTCTTCACGAGCAGGGCAGGGTGCGGCTCCACCGGCGTGCCGTCCGGGGCGAAGGCGTCGAAGAAGGGGTCACCGTCCGGCGAGCGACGAAGGAAGTCCGAGACGATGACCTCCGCGGCGAGCCGTCCGTCCCGTGCGCGGAAGTCGCGTCCGTCGAGGACCATTCCGTGAGCGAGCGCCCAGGGATTGCGAGGGTCGGCTGCCCAGGCGCGGCAGTGGCCCGCCAGCGGTGATGCGAGAGGCGTGTGTGCGGCGCCCGCCCCAGACACGAGGCCGGAAGGCGCGGAAGCGCCCGCGGACTTCGAGGCGGCAGCGGCGTCGAGCCGTCCACGTGCCGCCCCGCCGTCGGGTTGCGAGGAGTCGCGCGTGGGCGTCGAGGCGGCAGCGGCGTCGGGCCGCCCGCTCCCCGCTCGTGCGGTGGCGCCGGAAGGGGAGGGCACCGCGAGCCCGAGTGCGAGGATGAGCGCGGTGCTCAGGGGGCGGACGCAAGAACGCGCGCCGGCGGGTGTGTTGGCCGGCGCGCGTCCGCGCATCTTCAGACCGCCTGTTGACCGGTGCCCTGTGCTTCGGTGCCCAGCCGCTTCAGCATCCGCTCCACGATGCCGAAGAAGGCCTCCTGGTCCTCGGCGCCCATCAGGTCCAGGATGCGCCGCATGCCTGCATCCACGCCGCGGTGGATGCGGCGGTAGTTGTCCTCGCCGCGCGCGGTGAGCCGCACGACGACAGCGCGCCGGTCCTCCGCGTCACGGGTGCGCTCCACCATCCCCATGCCCTCCAGCCGGTCCACCACGCCGGTGATGGTCTTCCGGGTGATGCCCACGCGGTGGGCAAGGATGCCCACCTGCACCGGGCCGTCCTGGCCCAGCCAGGCCAGCACGTGCATCTGCGTGGGGGTGAGCTGCAGGTCCTCGCAGATGCCCGCCAGGGGGTTCTTCAGCGAGCGGTGCCGCCCGAGTTCAATCATCAGCGCATGCAGCCGCCGCGACTCGGGCGTGGAGGCGTCCTCCCCGAGCTCGTCGGGAAGGTCGTGCTCCTCCTCGCCGTCGCCCACCAGCGGCTGCACGCGGAGGGCCGGCTTGTCGTCCGGCCGTCGCATCACGCCGTCTCCACCCGGGCTGCCGCGGCCACGGACTGGGGCTCACCATGCGGCCCCACCGCGTGCGGCGTCCCCGTGCCCGAGGCGAGGCCCGGGCCCTTGCGGCGCTTCAGCTTCTGCGTGAGCTGGTCCATCAGCGAGTACACCACCGGCACCACGCCCAGCGTCAGGAACGTGGAGGTGACGAGGCCGCCGATGATGGTGATGGCCATGGGCGCGCGCGTCTCCGCGCCGTCGCCGCGGGCCATCGCCACCGGAACCATGCCGGCGATCATCGCGATGGTGGTCATCAGGATGGGCCGCAGGCGGACCGGAGCCGCCTCCAGCAGGGCCTCGGTGGCCGTCTTCCCCTGCTCGCGAAGCTGCAGGGTGAAGTCCACCAGGAGGATGCCGTTCTTCACCACCAGACCCATCAGCATGATGATGCCGATGAGGGCGAACATCGACATCGCCTGCCCGGTGATGAGCAGCGCACCGATGGCGCCGATGAGCGCGAAGGGCAGCGACATCATGATGGTGAAGGGGTGGATGAGGCTCTCGAACTGCGCCGCCAGAATCATGTAGATGAGGATGATGCCCAGCAGCAGGGCGGAGCCGAACGCCGCCACCGACTTGCCCATCTCCTTCGCGTTGCCCTCGAAGTCGTAGATGACCGTCTTGGGCAGCTCCTTCGCCGCGTAGGTATTGAGGTACGTAATCGCGTCGCTCAGCGCGTAGCCGCTGGCCAGGTTGGCCAGCAGGGTGATCTGCCGCTTCTGCGCCTCGCGGTCGATCTGCACCGGGCCGTCCGCGGGGGTGATCTTCGCCAGGTTGCGCAGCTCCACCAGCTGCCCGCTGGGGGCTCGCACGGTGAGCTTGCCCAGGGCGTCCGCCGAGGCCAGCGTCTCGGGAGGCAGGCTCAGCTTCACCTCGTACGTCTCGCCGCCCTCGCGGTAGTCCGCGAACTTGTCCTTGCCCAGGAAGGCGCGCAGGGTGGTGCCCAGCGACGCCGCCGGGACGCCCAGGCTGGCCGCGCGCTCGCGGTCCACCTGCACGTCGTACTGCGGCTTGCCGGAGCGGTACGTGAGGTCCACGTCCACCAGGCCCGGGTTCTTCAGCATCTCCTGGCGCACCTTCTCCGCGGAGGTCACCAGCTCCTCCCAGTTGTCGCCGCGCAGGTTGAACTGCACCGCCTGGGTGCGCGCGCCACCGCCGGACACGCCGGTGATGTCCTGCACCGTGACGTTGACGCCCTTGCGCGTGTGGATGGCGCTGCGCAGGTACGTCTTCAGCTCGCCCTGCCCGAAGCCGCGGTCCTTCAGCGGCACCAGGTTGACGATGATTTCACCCTTGTGGACCTCCTCCTGCACGCCACCGCCGGCCGTGGAGAAGGTGGAGGCGATGCCGGGCAGCGCGCGGACCTGCTCGGACAGCGCATCCAGCTGCGCCTGCGTCTCCTGCAGCGTCGAGCCGATGGGCAGCTCCACCGCCAGCTTGATGTTGCCGTTGTCCTGCTCGGGGATGAAGGTGAACTTCAGGAAGCGCGCCATGCCGAACGTGGCGAAGAGCACGCCCACCGCCACCACCAGCGTCAGCGCCCGGCGCTTGAGGATGCCCGCGAGAATCTTGCGGTAGCCGGACTCCGTGCCCACCAGCACCTTCTCCACCACCGCGGACACGCCCGTGGGCGAGCCGTGGTGGCGCAGCATGCGCGAGGACAGCATCGGCGTGAGCGTCATCGACACGGTGTAGGAGATGAGCACCGCCACCGCCACCGTGACGCCGAACTCGTAGAAGAACATGCCCATCATGCCGTCCATGAAGGCCACGGGGATGAACACCGCGACGATGGCCAGCGTCACCGCGAGCACCGCCAGCGCAATCTGGCCCGTGCCCTCCAGCGCCGCCTGCATGGGCGTCTTGCCCTCTTCCAGGTGCCGGACGATGTTCTCGATGACCACGATGGCGTCGTCGATGAGCAGGCCGATGGACAGGGTCAGCGCCAGCATGGTGACGACGTTGAAGGTGAAGCCCAGCGCCGCCATGACGGCGAACGTCCCCACCACCGACACCGGCAGGGCGACGGCCGCCACCAGCGTGGAGTTCAGGTTGCGCAGGAACACCAGCACGATGAGCACCGCGAGCACGCCGCCGAGCACCAGGTCGAACTGCACCGCGGCGATGGACGAGCGGATGAACTTCGCGTTGTCCGTGACGAGCTCCACCTTGACGCCCTCGGGCAGGCTGCTGTTCAGCTCGCCCAGCGACGCCTTCACCAGCTCCGCCACCTGCACGGTGTTGGCGCCGGACTGCTTGCGCACCACCAGCGCCACGGCGCTGCGGTCGCCGTACTTCGCGCCCGAGCGGGCCTCCTCCGGCCCGTCCACCACGTCCGCCACGTCCCGCACGCGCACCGGCGCGCCGTTGGGGCTGGCGATGATGATGTTGCGCAGCTCGTCCACGTTCTTCACCTCGGACGTCAGCCGCACCACGCGCTCGCGGCCGCTGTCCATGGTGCGGCCACCCGGCACGTCCAGGTTCTGGGCGCGCACCGCCTGGCTCACGTCGCTGATGGCCAGCCCGAAGCCGCGCAGCCGCTCCGGGTCCACCACGAGCTGGATTTCCCGCTCGCGGCCACCGATGACGTCGATGCTGCCGACGCCGGCCTGACGCTGCAGCGCCGGCTTCACCACGTCCTCGGCCGTCCGCGTCAGCTCTTCAATCGGCAGCGAGCCGGCCAGCGACAGCGTCATGATGGGCGCCGCGCCGATGTCGAACTTCTCGACGACGGGCGTTTCAATCTCCGCCGGCAGGTTGCGCAGGCTGGCCTGCACGCGGTCTCTCACGTCCTGCGAGGCCACGTCGACGTTGGTGTCCAGGCTGAAGCGGATGATGACCTGGGACACGCTCTCCAGGTTGACCGAGCGCAGCTGGTCCACGCCGTTGAGGGTGTTGAGGCCCTCCTCCAGCGGGTCGCTGACGTTCTTCTCGATGGTCTCCGGGTCCGCGCCGGGGAGCACCGTCGTCACCGTGACGATGGGGAAGTCCACGTCGGGGAACTGGTCCACGCCGATGCGGGGGTAGGCATTGATGCCGAACACCACCACCGCCAGCATCAGCATGGCGGTGAAGATGGGGCGGGTGATGAAGGTCTTGAGCGGGCTCATTCAGGAGGTCCCAGATTCGAAAGGAGGGGAGGGCAGGCGTCACTGCACCACGCGGACGGCCGTGCCCTCCTTCACGTCCAGGGAGGAGTCGGCGAGCACGCGCTCGTCGGCGCCCAGGCCCTGGAGGACACGGACGTAGCCGGGCAGCACGCGCTCGACGCGCACGTCGCGCTTGCGCACCGTGCCGTCCTGCACCACCCACACGAAGCCCTGCTGTCCCTTGGCGCTGACGGCCTGGGTCGGCAGGAACAGGCCCTTGTCGTCAGTCTCGCCCACGGAGGAGAAGTCCAGCTCCACGAGGGCGCCGGGGCGCAGCGGCGCGGCGGTGTCACCCACCACGTCCGCCAGCACCTCCACGGTGCGGTTGGTGGCGTCCACCACCGCGCCCACCGTGGCCACCTGCACGTCGAAGCGCATGCCGCTGGGGCTCACGGTGCCCTGCGTCTTGGAGCCCGCCTTGACCTTGTCCACCACGGACTCCGGCACCAGGGCGCGCACCTCGAGGCCCGAGGTGTCCACCAGCGTGAAGACGGGGGTGGGGGGCATCATCGCCACCGTGTCGCCCACGTTCTTGGCGCGCGCGGTGATGACGCCCTCGAAGGGCGCGATGATGGACATGTCGCGCAGGTTCTCCTCCGCCATGCGCACCGCGGCGGCGGCCTGGGCCGCCTGGGCGGCCGCCTGCTTCTGGCCGATTTCCGCCTGGTCCAGGCCCGCCGCGGCCACGCCGCCGGACTCGGCCACCTTGCGGGTGCGCTCCAGGTTGTTGGTGGCCAGCTGCAGCGCCGCGTCCGCGGCCGCCTTCACCGCGCGGGCCTGCTCCACGCCGATGGAGACGTTGGACGTGTCCAGTACGGCCAGGACCTGGCCCTTCTTCACCTTGTCGCCCACCTTCACCAGCATCCGGGCGATGGTGCCCGTGGCCTGCGCGCTCAGCGTGGCCTCCTGCTTGGAGCGGACCTGGCCCGTCACGCGGGTGACGTTGGCGCTCAGCTCCGTCGAGGGCGCAATGGCCTTCACGCCCAGCGCCGCGGGGCCTTGCTGCTCCGGCAGGGCCGGCTTGTCAGTGTTCTTGCCGCAGCCCGTCGTCACCACCGCGGCCACCACGGCGGCCATCCACATGCGTCGAATCACGGTCGTCCTGCTCCTGCCGTCCAGGGGCCCCGTACCTCGCGGGGAGGGCCCCTCCGGCTTCTGCTTGGAAAATCTGCGCTGCGGAAACTACAGGCTCTCTACTGTCTGTCAAGAAGATACTCCGTAACACGGACTATCGTCCTTCGGGGGGTGTTTTAGCGCCCGCCCGGCCGGCAGGCAGGGAAACCTGCGTCCTCCCCGAAGTGTCGCTTCTCGGACGGCGTAGCAAGTCGAGGTGGCACCTCCACGTCGCTTGTGGCCTCCGGGAGCGCCTGTTATTGACTCAAGAATCAATCCTTTCGGAGCCGAGGAGCGCACACGCATGCCGAACCCGTTCACCGAGGAGCACGAGGCCTTTCGCAAGACGGTGAGAGCCTTCGTGGAGAAGGAGATGGCGCCGCACTCGCTGGAGTGGGACCGGGCGGGCATCTTCCCTCGCGAGCTGTTCAAGAAGTGCGCGGAGCTGGGCTTCCTGGGCATCAACCACGACCCGAAGTACGGCGGCAGCGGGCTGGACTACTGGTACGTGACGGCGTTCGCGGAGGAGCTGAGCCGCAGCTACAACGCGGGCGTCAACATGGCGCTGCTGGTGCAGAGCCAGATGGCCACGCCCATCATCAACGAGATTGGAACGGACGAGCAGAAGCGCGAGTTCCTGGAGCCGGCGCTCAAGGGCGAGAAGATTGCCGCGCTGGGCGTGAGCGAGCCGGGCGCGGGCTCGGACGTGGCCAACATCAAGACGACGGCGCGCCGGGACGGGGATGACTACGTCATCAACGGCTCGAAGATGTGGATCACCAACGGCACGCGCGCCGACTTCATCACCCTGGCGGTGCGCACCGGCGGCGAGGGCTACGGCGGAATCTCCCTGGTGACGTTCCCCACGGACGTGAAGGGCTTCGGCGTCTCCAAGAAGCTGGACAAGATTGGCAACCTGTCCTCGGACACGGCCATCCTCTACTTCGAGGACTGCCGCATCCCCGCCCGCTACGTGCTGGGCGAGGAGAACGAGGGCTTCTACTCCATCATGACCAACTTCCAGGGTGAGCGCCTGGTGGGCGCCATCACCACGGTGGCCGGCATGGAGCGGATGGTGGAGGACTCCATCCGCTACGGCAACGAGCGCGAGGCGTTCGGCCGGCCGCTGATGAAGTTCCAGGTGTGGCGCCACAAGTTCGTGGAGCACCTGACGGGCATCGAGGCGGCCAAGCGGCTCACCTACCACGCGGTGGACGTGTTCGACCGGAAGGAGGTCCCCGCGGTGAAGGAGATCTCCATGGCGAAGCTGTTCGCCGGAGACCTGGCGCAGCGCGTGGCCTACGACTGCCAGCAGTTCTTCGGCGGCATGGGCTACATCGAGGAGACGCCCATCGCCCGCATGTGGCGCGACGTGCGCCTCATCACCATCGGCGGCGGCACCTCCGAGGTGATGAAGGAGATCATCTCCAAGCTCTACGGCTTCTGAGGTTTCCGCGGTGAGCTGAGCGCGTGACGCGCACCGGGGCCGGGAGCAGAGCACTGCTTCCGGCCCCTTGCATTTCCGGTGGTGGGGCCCGCCCGGGGTGTCAGGCTCGCGGTTTTCGTACCGGGGTGGGGTTGACGGTGCATTGCCGTTCGCGGATTACTCCCGCGTGGGGGGGGCCGGACCCGATTCTGGAGGTCCAATCATGTCGCGCATTCCTTTTGCCTTCGTGAAGGCACTCACGCTCATCGCCCTCTGCGGCTGTGGTTCCGAAACCTCCTGCCCGGATGACGCCGTCCTGGAAGACGGCTCCTGCAGGCCAGGGAGGGTCCTGCGCGAGGGGGATGACCATGGAGACACGCTCGCGGCCGCGACACCCGTGACGCCCGGGGTGTCCTTCGAAGCGCGGCTGGATGTCGACACCGACGTGGACCTGTTCTCGTTCAGCGTCACGGCCGACCGCATCTATCGGCTCGACTGCAGTGGGAGTGGCGGAGACTACACGCCGCACTTCTCCGTCGCGCTCCTCGATGCCAGCGGGACGGCGCTTCCGCTCGTGAGGGCCTCGGCTCGCAGCTCGAGCTACTCCTCGGGCTTCCTCGCGACGCGAGAGGCCGGGGTGTACGCCCGCGTGAAGAGCATGAAAGGGGGCTCTGGCCAGGCCACCATTCCGCTCGACTACGGCTGCACCCTCTGGAACATGGACCCGGATGACCACGCAGGGACTGCCGCCGAGGCGACCCTCGTCATTCCCGGGGCCACGGTCCGTGGCGAGATAGAGCTTGCCGGTGATGTCGATGTGTTCGCGCTGGACGCCGTCGAGGGCCACTCCTACCGGCTGAGCTTTACGTGGACGCAGGGTGGCTGCGGCCTGACGCTGCGCGGTCCCGAGGGCCAGTGGCTCCAGGGGGCGGGCAGCAGCTCGACACGAGTCACCCTCCTCGACCTCACGGATGCGCAGGCAGGCCGCTATACGGTCGAGGCGTCCTGCCTGGCGTCCTTCTTCGATTCCGGGTACGGCAGCTACACCTTTGCTGCCACCGAGCTGGAGCCCTGAACCGATGAGTCCGCTGATGCCGGCGAGCGTGGCGTGGTACGTGACGGGCCGCTTCTACCTGTCGACTGACGGGAAGACAGTCCAGGACCTGGGCTACTTCCTCCACCTGGAGGGCCTCGCCGGCGCGCTCTTCAAGGACCCGAAGAGCATGAGCGAGGCGACGGCCCGGCTCACCTTCAGGGCCGTCCCCTTCACCTCCGGGACGGTCCAGAACGGGGACCTGTCGCTCAGCGTGGACCCCGTCGGGGACTTCAACCTGTACCTCAAGGACGAGAAGCACGCGGGCGCGTCCTTCGAGCAGCCGGACACGTTCTCCGACGGCTCGCTCATCGCCACGTTCCGCCGGGCGAGCGTCGTCGTGGGTGGGACGTTCAGCGGCTCGGGCAGGGCGCTCGCGCTCAACGTCTTCACCGCGCGGCTCGTGTGGAGCACGGAGTTCGAGCTCGACGGCCAGCGCTACGACTTGCGCCGCCTGCTGCCGCACGGCATCACCCAGTGGGGCGAGGCCGGCCCCACCGCCGTCACGCCCGCGCCGAAGGGCTTCTCGAGCGTCGTCCCGTTCGTAGGCTCGGCGGTGGCCGTCGGGCCTCCGCCAGGGCGCTGAGGCTCGTGGAACGAAGCTTCCTTCCCGCGGCGGGCCGTCGGTCCACCCTCCGAGCGCTGAGGCTCGCGGAACGAGCATTCCTTCCAGCGCCGGCGCCGCGCAGGCACGCCTCGCGCTTCGAATCAGTCCGGCCTGCCCGCGCGCGCCGCGACCTTCAGCGCTCCGGTGGGCGACAGCGTCACGTGGACGGCCGCGGCGGGGCCCGTCTCACGCTGGAGCGGCAGCCGCTCGACGAAGGCACCCTCCGCGTCGAAGACGTGCACCGCGTTGCAGGTGGCATCCGCCACGTACGCCGTGCCGGCCGCATCCACCGTAATCGCGCGCGGCCACCGCATCCCCGCGCCCTCGTGGCCATAGTGGCCGTAGCTGCCCACGCCCCGGCCCGAGGCGTCGTACACCGCCACGCGCGCGTTGCCGGAGTCCACCACGTGGATGCGCCCGTCCGGCCCCACGGCGAGGCCTCGCGGCAGCTGCAGCTCCCCCACGCCGAACGTGCCCAGCCAGTCTCCGTCCGCGGAGAACACCTGGACGCGGTGGTTCAGCGAGTCGCTCACCAGCAGCCGCCCCTGCGCGTCCATGCACGCGCCCGCGGGGTAGAGGAACCGGCCGTCCTCCTTGCCCGCGCGGCCCACCTGGCCCACGTGCGCGCCGTCCCGCGTGTAGACCTGGACGCGGTGGTTGCCCCGGTCCACCACGTAGAGCCGGCCCTCCGTGCCGAGCGCCAGCGCCGCCGGGCCGTTGAGCTCCGTGGCGCCGCGGCCCTGACCGCCCAGCGTGGCCAGCGCCGCGCCGTCCGCCCCGCGCACCAGCACCCGGTGCTCGCGCGGCCGCAGCTCCAGGACACTTCCCTGGGCGTCGAAGTACAGGAGCGCGTCCCGCCCTCCCACCTGAACGCCCGTCAGGCCTTGTGCGTCCGCACAGCCGGTGCCCGCGACGGGCAGGATGAAGGAGGCGGCTCCCACCGCCGAGAGCCTCAGAAAACGACGCCGTTCCAGGTGCATCCCCGGAGCGTAATGTTAATTCGTCGACACTGAAAAGATGCGTCTTTACTGACTCTGGCGGTGGAGGAGGCGTCCGCCGGAGCTACTTCTTCCGGAAGAGGGCCTCGGCGGCGCTCAGCAGGGCGTCGCGGGACTCCTTGTGGTGGAGGCCTCCCTCGCCCACCTGGAACAGCTCGCAGAAGTTGGCGCCGTCCTTGTCCTTGGGCACCTCGGCCAGGGGCTCCTTGCACTCCTTGGCCACGCCAGCGTCGAAGTGCCGGCAGTTGCGGCACGAGCGCACGTCCTCGCCACAGTGGGGGCAGGTGTCGCGCCGTCCCACCTGGTTGGCGATGATGTCGAGCGGGCGTCCACAGTGCGCGCAGCCGGGCATGGCCACCTCCGGAAGGAGAGAAGGGGCCGCCATTGTGCCAGCGCGCACGGGCGCGCGGCGAGGCTTCAGCGCTGGGCGCCCGAGGCGAGCGCGGGCGTGTGGTCCGGGGCGGAGTGCGCCGGGGGCGAGGACGAGGACGGGCGCAGCTCGCCCATGGCGTCCACCAGCTGGTCATCCAGGCGCTTGAGCAGGAACAGCATGTAGGCGCTCACCGCCGCCAGCACCGCCGCCAGCACGCCCAGCATGGTGCCGCGCTGCCACTGGTGGGCCCGCTGCAGCACCGTCCGGCGCTCGGCGAACGTCTTCAGCTGCGCATCCGCCGCGGTGCCGTCCAGGCGGTTGGCATAGTCCTCGGCCTGGGCGGTGCCGCGCTCCATCAGCCACTGCCCCTGCACCTGAAGGGCGTCCGCGCGCGTGTAGCAATAACCCGCCGCACCCGCTGACAGCAGGGAGATGCACAACGCCACCGTCACGCTCCGGGTGCCCATCACCACTTCCTCCGGACTCGCCATTGCACGGGCCAGGACACCCGCGACTGCTCCGGCTTCCCGAAGACAGTAGCGGATGGTAGGGAGCCCCCCTGTCATGGGCAAGCCCTACCGTCCTAAAGACCACTATTTCCAGAAAGCCAAGCAAGAGGGGCTGCGTGCCCGCTCGGCCTTCAAGGTCGACGAGCTCATCAAGCGCTTCCCCATGGTGAAGAAGGGGCACGTGGTGCTCGACCTGGGGGCGGCGCCGGGGGGCTTCCTCCAGATCCTGGCGAACGCGGTGGGGACGGGGGGGCGGGTGATTGGGGTGGACATCGTCGCCATCCGGCCCTTCTCGCAGCCGCACGTGAAGACGGCGGTGCTGGACGTGCTGGCGGACGACTTCGATCAGCAGCTGTCCGCCCTCCATGACGGCCCGTTCGACGCGGTCATCTCCGACATGGCGCCCAAGACGAGCGGCATCAAGGCCACGGACGAGGCGCGCAGCCTGCGGCTGGCGGGCAAGGCGCTGGAGCTGGCCGCCACGCGGGGCCGGCCCGGCTCGTCCTTCGTGGCCAAGGTCTTCATGGGCGGGGACTTCGAGGACTTCCGCGACCAGGTGCGCGCCCTCTTCGAGGAGGTGAAGGTCGTCCGGCCCGAGGCCACGCGCGGCGCGAGCATGGAGGTCTACCTGGTGGGGCTGCGCCGCAAGGCGCCCGAGGCTCCCGCGCCCTGACGTGCATTGTGGAACGGTTTGGCGGTCGGCTGCGTCTAGAGTGCCGACCCTATGCACCGCACCCGCGCGCTCACCCTTCCACTGTTGCTGCTGTCCCTGCTGCTGTCCGCCGTGCCCGCCCTGGGCCAGGGGCAGGGGAAGTCCCCGCTGTCGTGGCAGGCCATCGACGCGCTGGTGGCGGAGCAGAAGGTCGAGGCCGCCGCCCAGGCCGCCGAGGCCCGGCTGGAGCGCGCCCGGGGTCGCGACGACGAGAAGGAGTGGACGCGGGCGCTGATTCGCACCGTGCAGCTGCGCAGCGCCCTGCACGGCTATGAGACGACGGTGCGCTTCCTGCGCGAGCAGCCCTGGCCCAAGGGGGCGCTGTCGCGCGCCACGCTGAACCTCTACTACGCCCACTCGCTCGTCACCTACGCGCAGGCGTACGGCTGGGAGGTGCGCAGGCGCGAGGCCGTGGCGTCCACCGGCCCGGTGGACCTCAAGTCGTGGACGTACGAGCAGCTGCTCACCGAGGCGCAGCGCGCCTACGAGGAGGTCTGGAAGCAGCGCGACGCGCTGGGCACCGAGCCGGTGCAGGCCCTGGGCGAGTACGTCCAGCCCAACACGTACCCGGCGGGCATCCGCTCCACCCTGCGCGATGCCGTCTCGTACCTGCGCGCGGGCCTGCTGGCGGACAGCTCCCACTGGCGGCCCGAGCACGCCAACGAGGTGTACCGCCTGGATTTGCGCTCGCTGCTGGAGGGCACGCCCACCGTGGCGCTGACGGACCCCAACATCCACCCGCTGGTGAAGGTGGCGGCCGTGCTCGGGGACCTGGAGGCGTGGCACCGCGCGGCGGGCCGCCGCGAGGCGGCGCTGGAGGCCCGGCTGGAGCGCTACGAGGTGCTCCACATGCACTTCAGCGAGAAGGAGGACCGGACCCGCATCCGCCAGCACCTCGCCGCGCACCTGGCGCCCTTCCGCGACGTGGCGTGGTGGAGCATGGGCCAGGGCCAGCTCGCGGAGATGGAGAACGCGGCGGACCACGCGGTGCGCGCCCACACGCTGGCGACGGCCTGCGCGGCCGCCTACCCGAAGAGCCTGGGCGCGCAGCGCTGCGACGCGCTGGTGAGCGCGCTGGAGGCCCCGGACTTCCGCCTGGCCTCCATGCAGTCGGATGGCCCGGGCAAGCGCTCCGTCGAGGTGAGCCACCGCAACGTGTCGGAGCTCCACTTCCGCGCCATCCCCTTCGACCTGGAGAAGCGGCTGACGAAGGTGGATGACTACAACGTCTACCCCTACGGCGGGGCCGTGCTGAACCTGCTGCGGACCCAGAAGCCCGTGGCGTCATGGAGCGTCCAGCTCCCGGCGACGCAGGACTTCAGGGAGCACCGCACCTTCGTCACCCCGTCGCTGGAGCAGCCGGGCACGTACCTCATCGCCGCCTCCGCGCGGAAGGACTTCGGCGACGACGACAACCGCGTGCAGGCGGCGTTCCTCACGGTGTCCCCGTGGGTGGTCGTCACGCGCAACACGGGCGGGACGTCGGTGGAGGCCCGGGTGCTGCAGGGCGACTCCGGCCGGCCCGCGGCCGAGGTGCCGGTGCGGCTCATCCTCGCGGACTACAACAAGGGCTTCCGCGAGGTGGCGCGGGCGACGACCAACCCGCAGGGCGAGGTGACGTTCCCCGCACCGAAGGGGGAGCAGTACCGCAGCTACCTGCTGGTGGCGGGGACCGGGCGCGACACGCTGCTGCACCCCGGGGGCTTCTCCTTCTACAAGCGCCAGCCGCCCGCCGAGAGCGCGTCCTCGCTCGTCTTCACGGACCGGAGCGTGTACCGGCCGCTGCAGAAGGTGCTCTGGAAGGCGGTGGCCTTCCGAGGGCGTGGGGAGCAGGCGCGCTACCGGACGCTGCCAGCGCAGAAGCTGGTGGTGACGCTGAGGGACCCGAACCACCAGGTGGTGGAGCGGCGCGAGGTGAGCACCAACGGCTTCGGCTCGGCGGCGGGGGAGTTCACCGTGCCCACCGGCCGCGTGCTGGGCGCGTGGATGGTGCAGGTGGAGTCGGGGGGCGGCGCCAGCATCCGCGTGGAGGAGTACAAGCGGCCCACCTTCGAGGTGACGCTGAAGGACGCGGAGGCGCCGCTGCGCCTCAACCGCCCGGCCACCTTCAAGGGCGAGGCGCGCTACTACTTCGGGCTGCCGGTGGCGTCCGGCTCGGTGCGCTGGCGCGCCTTCCGCGAGCCCGTGCTGCCGTGGTGGTGGTGGTGGGGCTCATCCTCCATGCCCGTGCGCTCGCAGGTGGTGGCGTCCGGCACGTCCCCGCTCGGCGAGGATGGCGCCTTCGCCATCTCCTTCACCCCCGAGGCGGACGAGCGCTCCGCGAAGACGCCGGGCCTCACCTGGCGCTACCGCATCGAGGCGGACGCGACGGACGAGGGCGGCGAGACGCGCTCGGCCAGCCGCGCCTTCCGGCTGGGCTTCGTCGCGGTGGAGGGGCGCGTGGACGCGGACGAGGGCTTCTTCCGCGAGGGGACGACGCCCGAGGTGCGGCTGGTGCGCTCCACGCTGGATGGCGTGCCGCAGCCCGGCCCGGGCCGCTGGCGGCTGGTGGCGCTGAAGCAGCCCGCCCAGCCGCTGCTGCCCGCGGAGGAGCCCGTGGCGAAGCCCCCCGTCCTGGAGGTGGACCCGGACGTGGTGCGCACGCCCACGCCGGGCGACGCGCAGCAGCCGCGCTGGGTCACGGACTATTCGCCCGAGGCCACCCTGGCCCGCTGGCAGGACGGCGCCGAGCAGGCGAAGGGCGAGGTGCAGCACGACGCGCAGGGGCTGGCCCGGGTGAAGCTGCCGTCGCTGAAGGCGGGCGCGTACCGGCTCAGCTACGAGACGAAGGACGCCTTCGGCCAGACGTTCACCGTGGGGCGCGACATCCTGGTGGCCGGTGAGAAGGCGCCCATCGCGCTGCCTGCGTCGCTGGTGCTGGAGCGCGGCACGGTGAAGGTGGGCGAGGTGGCGCGGCTGCTGGCGTTCTCCGGCTTCGAGGGCCAGCCCCTGGTGCTGGACGTGTACCAGGGCGAGCGGCGCGTGCTGCGCAAGGCGCTGACGGGCGGCAGCGCCCCGGCGGTGGTGGAGGTGCCGGTGACGGAGGAGCTGCGCGGCGGCTTCACCGCGGTGCTGGTGGCGGTGCGTGACTGGCAGTACCTGAGCCACTCGGAGGCGGTGTTCGTCCCCTGGGATGACAAGGAGCTGAGCCTGGAGTTCGCCACCTTCCGCGACAAGCTGCGTCCGGGCGCGAAGGAGACGTGGCGCGTGACGGTGAAGGGGCCCAAGGGGGCGAAGGTGGAGGCGGGGGCCGCCGAGCTGCTCGCGTATATGTATGACCAGTCGCTGGACCTGTTCGCGCCGCACGTGCCGCCGAGCGTCGCCGCGCTCTACCCCCGGCGCACGGCGCCGGTGGACCTGCGCGCGTCGGTGGGCGTCGCCATGGGCCAGTGGCTCGTCAGCGAGGGCTATGGCGAGGTGAAGGGGTGGTCACAGCCCTCGGGCGACCAGCTCCGCATCGAGGACAACTACGGCCTGGGGGGGCCCGGGCGACGGCTGCGCAACCGCTTCGGCTCGACGGGCGGCGCCGTGTCGCGCGCGCCGTCGGCCGCCGCCCCGATGGCCGTCGAGTCGAGGGAGGAAGCAGAAGTCGCGGGTGCGCCGCCTCCGCCTCCTCCGCCCGCGCCTCCCGGCGAGCCGGCGAAGAAGGCCATGAACGAGGCGAAGGCGGACGTCCAGGCCCAGGCCGCTCCGGCCGAACCGGTGCGCTCCAACTTCGCGGAGACGGCCTTCTGGGTGCCGCAGCTGCTCACCGGGCCGGACGGCTCGGCGACGCTGGAGTTCACCGTGCCCGACTCGGTGACGGCGTGGAGCGTGTGGGTCCATGCGCTGACGAAGGACCTGAAGGGCGGCTCCCTGCAGCGCACCACCCGCAGCGTCAAGGAGCTGATGGTGCGGCCGTACGTGCCGCGCTTCCTGCGCGAGGGGGACAGGGCGGTGCTGGAGGTGGTGGTGAACAACGCGGCGGAGAAGCCGCAGCAGGGCACCCTCACGCTGGACATCGTGGACCCGCAGACGCAGAAGAGCCTGCTGGCGGACTTCGGCGTCCAGGCCGCGTCCCAGGCCTTCAACGTGGCGCCGGGGAAGGGGACGAACCTGCGCTTCCCCCTCACCACGCCCACGCGGGTGGGGGCGGTGGCCTTCCGGGTGGTGGCGCGCGCCGGCAACCTCAGCGACGGCGAGCTGCGCCCGCTGCCCGTGCTGCCGGGCCGCGTGCACCTGGCGCAGTCGCGCTTCGTCACGCTCAAGGGCAAGGCCTCGAAGACGATGGCCTTCGACGACCTGCGCAAGGGCGGGGACGCCACGCGGGTGAACGAGCAGCTGGTCGTCACGGTGGACACGCAGCTGTTCTACGCGGCGCTCCAGTCGCTGCCGTACCTGATGGACTACCCCTACGAGTGCACGGAGCAGACGCTCAACCGCTTCGTCTCCGCCGGCATCGTGTCCAGCCTCTACGGCCAGTACCCCTCCGTGGCGAAGATGGCGAAGAAGCTGAGCGAGCGGCCCACCCGGTTCGAGACGTGGGACGCGGTGGACCCGAACCGGAAGATGGCGCTGGAGGAGACGCCCTGGCTGGAGATGGCCAAGGGCGGCCCCGAGTCCGAGCTGTCCATGGTGCGCGTGCTGGACCCGAAGGTGGCCGCGGCCGAGCGCCAGTCCGCGATGGGCAAGCTGCGCAAGGCGCAGACGTCCAGTGGCGGCTTCCCGTGGTGGCCGGGCGGGCCTCCGTCGCCGTACATGACGCTCTACATCGTCCACGGCCTGTCTCGCGCCATGGAGTACGGCGTGGAGGTGCCCCCGGAGATGACGCGCAGCGCGTGGGCCTACCTGGCCCGGCACTTCCGAGACGAGTACGCCGACAAGCTGATGAAGAAGGACGCGGGCTGGGAGTTCCTCACCTTCCTCAACTACGTGGCCTCCGCGTACCCGGGCGAGCGCTACACGGGCGAGGCGCTCACCGCGGAAGAGCGTCAGCGGATGCTCGACTTCAGCTTCAAGCACTGGAAGCAGCACTCGCCGTACCTCAAGGGCTACCTGGCGCTGACGCTCAAGCGGGCGAAGCGGGAGAAGGACGCGAACCTCGTCT
Organism: Pyxidicoccus xibeiensis; assembly: GCF_024198175.1. Taxonomy (NCBI): domain Bacteria; kingdom Pseudomonadati; phylum Myxococcota; class Myxococcia; order Myxococcales; family Myxococcaceae; genus Pyxidicoccus; species Pyxidicoccus xibeiensis. The sequence continues at coordinate 140,258 of NZ_JAJVKV010000010.1, read as the reverse complement.
GGGACAGCGTGATGGACTCGGCGAAGACGACCGAGGAACTGGGCACGTACTGGGCGCCCGAGGACCGCAGCTGGCTCTGGTACAACGACACCACGGAGACGCACGCCTTCGCGCTGCGCACGCTGACGGAGCTGAAGCCCAAGGACCCGCGGCGCGAGGGGCTGGTGCAGTGGCTGCTGCTGGACAAGAAGCTCAACCACTGGAAGTCCACCCGCGCCACGGCGGAGGCGCTCTACGCGCTGGTGAAGTACCTGCAGGCGGAGGGCGCGCTGGGCGTGCGCGAGGACGCGAAGGTGACGGTGGGCCCGCGCGTGGTGCAGATGGAGTTCTCCCCGGACGAGTACACGGGGAAGAAGAACCAGGTGGTGGTGCCAGGGCCGGAGCTGAACCCGGCCACCATGAGCTCCGTGGTGGTGGAGAAGACGACGCCGGGCTTCGCCTTCGCCTCGGCGACGTGGCACTTCTCCACGGAGAAGCTGCCGGAGGAGGACCGCGGCGACTTCTTCCAGGTGTCCCGGCGCTACTTCCGGCGCGAGCGCGAAGGCCGCGAGGCGGTGCTCCAGCCGCTGGCGGAGGGCACGCCGCTCAGGCCCGGTGACGAGGTGGAGGTGCAGCTGTCGCTGCGCACGAAGCACGCGGCGGAGTACGTCCACCTGAAGGACCCGCGCGCCGCCGGCCTGGAGCCGGAGAACGTCCAGTCCCGCCACCGGTGGGATTTGGGCATCGTCTGGTACGAGGAGACGCGGGACTCGGGCACCAACTTCTTCTTCGAGTGGCTGCCCGCCGGCGAGTACACCTTCAAGTACCGCCTGCGCGCCAACATGGCCGGCACCTTCCGCGTGGGCCCGGCCACCGTGCAGTCCATGTACGCGCCGGAGTTCACCGCGTACTCCAGCGGCGCGGTGCTCAACGTGGGCCCCGCGAAGTAGGCGGGCGCATCCAGGGAAGGTGGCCGTGCGACGGGCGCGCGGCCACCTCCGGCGTCAGTCCCCGCAGGTGGCCTGCTCGTCGGTGGGGTAGAGCGTGGCGATGCCGTAGGTGCCGTTGCGCGTGCCGCACCAGACGCGCCAGTTCGTCCCGCCCAGGTCCGGCGCGGAGTACACGCCGCCTTCCTTCTTCCCCCCGCCTCGCGAGCAGCAACTGGCGAAGGCCCGCGTGCCGATGGCCACCAGGCCCACCGCGTCCGGCGAGCGCGAGAAGCCGCCAATCTTCTTCTCCCCGCAGGACCACGGCGCCACGCCACGGAACTTGATGAGGTACTGGTCGCCCTTCTGCGCGCTGCCGCCGCGTGCCGGGCCGCCGTAGCAGAGCTTCCCCTCCGCCTCGAGCTGCGCGTAGCGGGGCAGGAAGTGCAGCCCGCCGATGGGGCCGCGCTGCCAGTCGTCCCCGCAGAACACGTGCGTGAAGGCGTTGCGCGGGCCGGTGCTCACCCACAGGCTGGTGAGCCACTCGAGGTTGCCCTGCCGCGAGCCCGGCCGGCCCGCGACGGACAGAGCCGTCTGGATGCGCGAGTCGTTGTAGTGCTTGGAGAAGAAGCGCTGCACGTCCCCCGCGCTCACGCTCACGTCCGGACGCGCCGGGCACAAGTCCAGCACCTCGCGGTCCATCGGCGAAAGAGCGGGCAGCTTCCCGAAGAGCGGCTTCGTCTCACACGTCGTCGAGCAGCCCGTGGCCGGCGTCCAGTCCGCGCGCGCCTGCGCCCCGCGTGACGACACGAACTCCACACCCGAGGCCGCCTGCGCCACGGCCGGCTGCGCACGCCCCTCGTCCGCGGGTGCCTTCCCGCTGGCCGGCTGCGCGCGACCCGCATTCGAAGCCGGCGCCTGCACGACGACGGCCTGCGTCTGCTCCTCGTCCGGAGCCTCCTCCGACAGGCGGGCGAAGCGGGCCTGCTGCTCCTCCTTGCCGCGTGCCTGCTGCTCGGAGTTCCTCCGGTCCGCCGCCGCCAGCGCCGCCGCGTCCGGAGCCCGGGGCGCCGCGGCCTCCGGAGCGCCCTCGCACAGCACCCAGCCCTCGGCGCCGGACGGGCCCTGCAGCTTGCACCACGCCCGGCTGGGGCCGCCCTTCTTCAGCAGCGGGTACGACGTGTCCGGCTCCACCGTGAAGACGACCCGCTGGGACTCGGGCTGCTCCACCGCGTCCACGCGGCTCTCGGAGACGAAGGCCCCCGGGCCCGCCAGGGCGGGGAGGGTGGCCAGCAGCAGGGCAAGGCAGGGGAGGGGAAGACGCATGGCGGCCGGGAGTCTACAGCAGTCCCCTGCTGCCCTCGGAACGAGGCAGGGGCCGCTGAGGTCACCACCTGGGACGGCCGCCAGGGCCCGCCATTCAACCGGGCAGGCAGGCACGGGGGGAGGCCCCCTTCGAGCCACGGGAGGCCGGCGCAAGGACACCGCCGGCCTTCACCCTCGGGCTCGAAGGCTCAGGACAGCTTCAGCAGCACGGAGTTCGGCTTGTCCGTGCGGGCCTTGCCCACGGAGATGGTGTACTCGCCCGCCCCCAGCTCCGCCTTCACGTCCTGCACCTTCTCGCCATTCACGCGCACGCTGCCCTGGGCCAGCGCCTCGCGGGCCTTGGTGCCGGACGCCACCAGCTTCGTCTCTGGCAGCAGCTTGAAGAGGGGCACCTTCTCCGCGTCGCCGAGCGACACGGTGATGACCTCCAGGCTCGCCTGCGGCGCCTGCTTCTTGAGGTTGTCCCAGGCCTCCACCGCCTTGCGGCCACCCTCCTCGCCGTGGAAGCGCACCGCCATCTCCCGGGCGAAGTCCTTCTTCACCGTCATCGGGTGCAGCTCGCCGCCCTGCACCCTGGCGCGGATGTCGGCCAGCTCCGCCCGCGGCTTCGCGGACAGCAGCTCCAGGTAGCGCCACATCAGGTCGTCGGTGATGCTCATCAGCTTGCCGAAGATGGTCTCCGGCGGCTCGTCCACGCCCACGTAGTTGTCCAGGCTCTTGGACATCTTGTCGCCGACGATCTTCCCGTCCACCAGCTTCGCGTTCAGCCCCTCGAGGATGGGGCCCGTCATGATGACCTGCGGCTCCAGCCCCTCCTCCTTCATGAGCTGGCGGCCCACGAGCAGGTTGAAGAGCTGATCCGTCGCGCCCAGCTCCACGTCCGACTTGAGCGCCACCGAGTCGTAGCCCTGCAGGAGCGGGTAGAGGAACTCGTGGATGGAGATGGAGACGTTGTCCCGGAAGCGCTTCTTGAAGTCGTCGCGCTCCAGAATGCGCTGCACCGAGTAGCGCGCGGCCAGGCGGATCATCCCCTCCGTGCCCAGCGCGTCCAGCCAGGTGGAGTTGAAGCGCACCAGCGTCTTGTCCGGGTCCAACACCTTGAAGACCTGCTGCTTGTACGTCTCCGCGTTGGCCTTCACCTCGTCGCGCGTCAGCGCCGGACGGGTGGCGTTGCGCCCCGTCGGGTCACCGATGAGCCCCGTGAAGTCGCCGATGAGGAAGACCACCGTGTGGCCGAAGTCCTGGAAGCGCCGCATGCGCGTGAGCAGCAGCGAGTGGCCGATGTGCAGATCCGGCCGGCTGGGGTCGAACCCCGCCTTGATGACCAGGGGCTTGCCCGAGTCATACGAGCGCTGGAGCTTCTTCTTCAGCTCCTCGGGCACCTGGATGTCCACGGTGCCTCGGGTGACTTCTTCGAACTGCTCCTCGGGGGTCGCCTTGCGCAGCGCGTCCGTGTTCATGGCGCCGGCAACTTAGCCCCAAAAGCGACGCCTGTCGGCGCATATCCGCTAGGTGCCCGGCAGGCGGTGGCGCACCCGCTCGATGCTCCGCGCCCGGCCCGTGGTGTCGTCGATGTCGATGACCACGCCCTGGAGGTACACCAGCTTCTCCGCCACCTCGTAGGGGGCCTTCTCCCCGAGGAAGCGCGCCAGCGACGTCTCCTTCTTCATGCCGATGACGGAGTCCAGCGGGCCACACATGCCCACGTCGGTGATGAAGGCCGTGCCGCCGGGCAGCAGCCGCTCATCCGCCGTCTGCACGTGCGTGTGCGTGCCCACCACCGCGGACACCCGGCCATCCAGGTGCACGCCCATGGCGTTCTTCTCGCTGCTGGCCTCGCAGTGCATGTCCACCAGGATGCAGGGTGTCTGCTTGCGCAGCTCCTCCACCAGCGGCAGCACCACCTCGAAGGGGCTGGCCTCCATGCGCATGAAGACGCGGCCCTCCAGGTTGATGACTCCCAGGGCGCGCCCGTCCGGGAGCTTCACCAGGCCGTGGCCCTTGCCCGGCGTGCCCTTGGGGTAGTTGGCCGGCCGCAGGAGCAGGTCCGGATGCGCCGTCACCCAGGGCAGGATGGCCTTCTTCGAATAGAAGTGGTTCCCGCTCGTCAGCAGCTTCACGCCGCTGTCGAGCAGGAACGTCGCCGATTCGGCGCTGATGCCCGCACCGCCCTCGCTGTTCTCCGCGTTGGCGACACACAGGTCCACCGAGTGCTCGGAGACCAGTCTGGGCAGGAGTGCGCGGACCGCCTGGAGTCCCGGGCGGCCCACGACATCTCCCATGAAGAGAACCTTCACGTATCCAGGAATTCCGGGTCGCGGTACAGACCGCGCAGCGACTCGGACTCCGTCACGATGAGGTCCATGTCCACGTCGTCACCCGTCGTGGGCAGCACCTGGACGACCTGGTCATTGAAAGCCAGACCGACGCGGCGGCTGCGCTGGCTGGCCGCGCGAAGGGTGGCGTCGTAGTAGCCGCCTCCGCGCCCCAGCCGCTTGCCGTCCCGGGTGAAGCCCAGGCCCGGCACCACGAACAGGTCGATGTTCTCCACCGAGATGAGATCCGATGAGTTGCTGGGCTCACGCACCCCCAGCCGCCCCGGCTCCAGCTCGCTCTCCGATTTGATGGCCCTGAAGGACAGGATGCGTCCGTGCACGTGGGACAGCGGATAGCAGACGATTTTGTCGTCCTGCAGAGCCGCAATCAGGATGTCCCGCGTAGGCACCTCGCCCCGGATGGGGGCGTAGAGAGCCACCGTTCTCGCCTTCTGATAATACGTGGTTGCCAGAAACCGAGACTGAACCTTGAGACCTCGCGTGTCGATGATGTCCGGCGTCATCGCCTTGCGACGCGCCGTCAGCTCCTCACGCAGGGTCTGCTTCCTCGCCGCCGCCTCTTCCACCACCGTCTCGCTCACCGCCGCCACTCCACAGAAAAAGTCCCCCGCCGCATGGCCGTGTGCCCAGCGTCCATTGAACCCACTGAAAGCCAGGTGGGAACCGAAATCATGCCGCCGCAGGCTTCCCTCATCCCCGTGAGGGGGAGGGCTTGCACAAAGCGACCGAAACGGACCCCGGAATGGACGTATCGGTTCGAATTTCTGCTGGGCATCACGCGCCCCGCAGGGGACAGCCCTTGTAACAAAGCTCCAGTGCTACCAAGTCCTCGAATCTATTGGGAAAACCCGTAAGAGTCTGGGGAAATGATAAGGATGGGGGCCGGCTGGGTCAAGGCTTCCTCGTGCGTTTACAAGGCAGCCTCACGACCCCTATGATGAAGGCAACCCCGCACATGCCGCCCGCGCATTCAAACAAGGGTCTCGCGACGATTCTTTCCGTCGTCTCCGCCCTCGCATGGGCGGGGCCGACCGTGTCCGGCCCCTACCTGTCGGATGCCTACGGGCAGGTCGAGTTCCGCATGGAGGGCGAGCGCGTCATCGGCACCGGCACCGGCGGGGCGTGTGGGTTCAAGTCCGATACCCGGCTGATCTCCGGGGAGTTCCAGGACAACGTGCTGGTGGGTACGGTGCTGCTGTGCCAGGTGGGCCCGGAGTGTGAGGCGCGCGTCGAGTACCCCATGCTGGCCCTCTTCAACCCTCAAGACAGGGTGCTGAGCGCGCTGGTGCGGCTGGCGCCGGGCTGCGGCTCCAGCGCGCTGAAGGGCGGCTCGCTGCTGATCCTCAGGGCCACGTCGCCCCTGCCGGACGCCCGGGAGGCCGCGGCCCCGGCCGCTGACGAAGCCGAGCCGCTGGAGGTCGACGCGCCGCCCGCCCCGGAGACGATGACGGGCTCGGTGGTGCAGGCGCGCGGGCGCCTGCCGGACGCGTCCTCCGAAGGGGGCTCGCGGCAGCCGGCGGCGGGCGAGTCGAAGGCCGCGCAGGCCGTCGTGCAGGGCGTGGTGGAGCGCGACGCGCGCAGCCCCTCGGCGATGGTGGGGCTGGCGGCCAGCCAGCTCAGCAAGAACGACATCGAAGGCGCGCTGAGGTCGCTGGGCTCGGTGAAGTCGTCCACCCGCCCCGACGTGCACCTGTGGACGGCCTACGCGCACCACCGCGAGGGCACCAACCATGGCCGGTGCCGCGAGTCGCTGCGCAGGGCCATGGAGCTGGGGTGGGCGCCGAGGAACCGGCCCGCCGAGGCCGTGCCGGAGCGGGCCCTGCACGAGGAGATCCGGTCGCTGATGCAGCAGGGCCGCAAGAGGGCCGCCAGCCGCGAGCCGACAGGATCCGGAAGCACGAGCCCGTGACCCAGCCGCCCTCTGCGCCCAAGGCCATCCGCGTCTTCGGCAACTATGAAATCCTCTCCGTGCTCGGAAAGGGCGGCATGGCGGAGGTGTACCGCGCCCGGGTGCGCACCGGTCCCCGCGAGGGGTGGACGGTGGCGCTCAAGCGGCTGTTGCCGGCGCTGACGAGAGATCCGCAGTCGGTGGCGCTCTTCGCGCGCGAGGCGCAGCTGTCCAAGCAGCTGCACCACCCCAACATCGTCACGGTGCTGGATGCCGGTGAGTTGGAGGGCATCTACTTCATCGTGATGGAGCTGGTGGACGGGAGGGACCTGGGGCAGATCCTCCGCCGCTGCAAGGTGCGCGGCATCCCCCTGCCGCTGGACTTCGCGGTGTACCTGGGCAAGGTGCTGCTGGAGGCGCTCGCGTACGCGCACACCGCCACCGGCCCCCAGGGAGAGCGGCTGGGCATCGTCCACTGCGACGTGTCCCCCTCCAACCTCTTCATCTCCCGGGTGGGGGAGATCAAGCTGGGCGACTTCGGGGTGTCGCGCGTGCTGGTGGACGGCAAGCTCCAGGGCGGCGAGGTGCTGGGCAAGCCCTACTACCTGTCCCCCGAGTCGCTGCTCGGCGAGGTGAACCCCGAGGCCGACCTGTGGGCCGCCACGGTGGTGCTCTACGAGCTGCTGACGCTGGAGCGGCCCTTCCTCGGCGGCTCGCCGGACGAGGTCTTCGCCGCCATCTGGTCCCGCCAGTACCGGCCGCTGCGCGAGCTGCGCCCGGAGGTGCCCGAGGCCCTGGAGGCGGTGGTGGACCGCGCCTTCTCCGCCAGGCCCGAGGACCGCTTCCCCTCGGCGGAGGAGTTCGCCCAGGCCCTGACGCCCCACTATGACGAGCGCGTGGGGACGCCGCTGGCCATCGCCGCCGTGGTGCGAGGCCTCTTCGGCGCGAGCGATGACGTGCCCGCCTCCTCCAATGGTGGCCCCGCGGGCAATGGTGGCCCCGCGGGCGGCGCGCCTACGACGCCGGGCTCGCGCGCGGGCTGAGGCTTCGACTCCGGAAAGGGAGGCGGCGCCTCGCCCGCCTGCCCGGTGCCGGGGTGCCGGCCCCTTCCGCCAGGCGTGCGGATGACGACATTTCCTCTCGCGCGTGACGCGCGAGGGGAGGAGAGCGATGGCCACCGAGCCCAAGCAGCCACAGTCGGAGCAGGACGCGCCCGAGCGCGGGACGCAGGACGAGGAGACGCCCCGGGCGCCCTCCAAGGCCGACGAGGTGCGAGAGGACGGCATGCCCGGCTACGGCCAGCCCGATGAGCAGGTGCGCGAGAAATCCCTGCCCGAGCAGAAGTGGTAGGCGCCCGAGCCCTCCAGGCCCTGGCCTGACTGTCGGGCATCGAGCATCCAGCAGCCCCCGGGGGCAGAGAATGGGGGAGGCGCGCTTGGCGTCCCTCCCTCGGCTTGTTAACTCCCGGGCAGGGCCTGCGGCATTCCGCGCCCCTGTGTTTTTGCGCGTCCTCTTGCGAGTGGCAGAGCCCCGCGCGTGGCCTTTCGCCGCTCGATGGACACAGAACTGAATGGATAGCAGCCGGATGGGGTCGCTCTTCGAAACGGGCATCCCCAGCTTCGACATGCTCCTGGGCGGTGGCATCCCCAGACGCCAGGCCGTCATCGTGACGGGAGACCCTGGCTGCGGGAAGACCGTCCTGTGCAGCCAGGTAGCCTTCCTCGCGGCGGCGCGGGGACTGCCGGTGGTGGTGGCCACCGTCACCTCGGAACCTCACGACAAGCTGATGGGGGAGCTGGCCGGCTTCTCCTTCTTCCAGGGGGAGCTGCTCGACGAGCGGCTCTTCGTGATGAGCGCCTACTCCACCCTGAAGCAGGGGGCCCGGGAGACGCGCGACCTGCTCGTGCAGACGGTCCGCAAGCGGGGCGCGAAGCTGCTCTTCATCGACGGGCTTCGCGCCATCCGGGACCTCTGGCAGGACGAGGCGAGGCTGCGCGAGTTCCTCTATGAGCTGGGCATCGGCCTGGCGGCGGCGGACTGCGTCGGCATGTTCACCACGGAGTACCCCCTGGAGAAGCTGCTCGCGCTCCCGGAGGCCACCACCGTGGACGGCATCGTCTCGCTGTCCGTCAACAAGCGCGGGGGGCGCCGCATGCGCCGCGTGGAGGTGGTGAAGCTGCGCGGCCGGCCGCACCTGTCCGGCGAGCACCTGATGCGCATCGACGAGGAGGGGGTGAGGTTCATCCCCCGGCTGGAGGCACGGCCGCTGGAGCTGACGGACGAGGCGCCGCCGGAGCGCCGCGCCAGCTTCGGGCTGCCGGAACTGGACGTGCTGATGGGGGGCGGCCTGCCCGTGCACAGCACCACCATGATTGCCGGCGGCATGGGCATCGGGAAGACGCTGCTCGCCGCGCACTTCGCGGTGGAGGGGGCGCGCCACTCGGAGCGCTCGCTCTTCGTCTCCTTCTTCGACTCGCCGGCGTCCCTCATGAACCGGGCGCGGCGCATCGGGCTGGACATGACGCCCCACGTGCAGAACGGCCTCATCACCTACCAGTTCGTGCCGCCCGGGGAGGCGGAGGCGGACCTCGTCGTGGACGGCATCCTCGAGACGGTGGCGCGGCTGGGGGTGACTCGGCTGGTCATCGACGGCCTCACCGCGCTGGAGGAGTCCATCAGCGACTCGGACCGGCGGCGCACCTTCCTGGCCGCGCTCGCCCTGCGCCTGCGCCTGGCGGGCGTGACGTCCCTCTTCACGCGCGAGGTGCCGAAGCTGGCGGGCACCGAGCTGGACTTCAGCGACGCGCCCATCGCCATCCTGGGAGAGAACCTGCTGCTGCTGCGCCACGTGGAGCTGCGCGGGCGCATCCACCGCATCCTTTCGGTGCTCAAGATGCGTGACAGCAAGTACGACAACGAACTGCGGGAGTTCGAGATTGCCGACTCGGGCATGAAGGTGCTCTCACCGGTGCGCTCCGCCGAGGGGCTCTTGACGGGCCAGGCCCGGCCGATTGGCTCGTCCGTCGGCGCCGTGATGCAGAGCGCGGTGTCCGCCGCCGGGCATCCGGGCCGCACCCAGGGCGGGACGGTGGAATGAGCCTCGTTCTCATCGCGGAGGACGAGGAGGCGCTGCTCGAGGTCTTCGCCGAGGTGGTGGAGGCGCTCGGACACCGCGCCGTGCGGGCGCACAACGGCGAGGAGGCGCTGACGCTGGCGCGCACCGAGCCGCCGGACCTGGTGGTCAGCGACCACATGATGCCGCGGCGCACGGGCGTGGAGCTGCTGCGGGCGCTGCGCGCCGAGCCGCACCTGGCGGCCGTCCCCTTCGTGCTGCTGAGCGCGGCGCGGCCCGCGGGACGGGAGGAGGCGAACACCTTCCTGCCCAAGCCCGTGGACCTGTCCGTCTTCGAGGAGGCCATCTCCACGGCGCTCCAGTCGCGCCCGCCCGCGCCCGAGCAGGACCGCGGAAGCCGCGCGGTGAGCAACCTGAGGTCCTCGGTCGGCGCGATGCGCGAGGAGGTGCTCCACTGGGTGGCCCACGAGCTGAAGACGCCGCTGAGCTCGGCGCGGCTCAACGCGCAGGTCCTGCTGCGCAAGGTGGCGCACCGGGGCGCGGAGGACGAGTGCCGGTCCGCCGAGGCGGTGCTCCGCCAGCTGGACCGGATGAACGGGCTCATCACCTCCATCCTCGACGCGGGCCGCCTGTCCGAGGGGAGGGTGGAGCTGCGGACCGCCTACTGCGACCTCATCCCGTTCCTGCGGGAGCTGGTCCAGGAGTGGCGCGAGCTGGAGCCGCACATGGAGTTCATGCTGACGGGCGCCCACGAGCCGCTGATGGTGCCGTTCGACGCCGAGCGGCTGCGGCAGGTGCTCAACAACCTGCTCTCCAACGCGGTGAAGTACTGCGGCGAGCGGCGGCGGGTGGAGCTGGGCGTGTCACCCAGCCCGGGGCAGGCCGTCATCCACGTGAGGGACTGGGGCGTGGGCATCTCCGCGTCGCAGCTGCCCAGCATCTTCGACCGCTTCCGCAGGGCGGATGACGACCCGAGCCGGGGGCACGGCCTGGGGCTGTTCATCGCCTCGGCGCTGACGAAGCTGCACGGCGGCTCGCTGTCGGTGCGCTCCTCGCTGGGCGAGGGCTCCACGTTCTACCTCCGGCTGCCGCTGCGGCGCTGAGCGCGGACGCACGCCTCATGAGCGTGCGTCCGCGGCACCCTTCCTCACGGCAGCCGCCGCGAGCCCTGCTCCAGGCCGAACCCGCGCAGCGCGCGCTGCCACTTCGCGAAGTCGTCCGTCTGGGGCCCTCCCGTGGCGTCGAACCGGCCCACCCCGTGGTAGCGGTTGTCGTCCAGCTCGAGCCCGGAGATGTCCCCGCGCGCGCCCAGCTTGACGAACCGGTCCATGCGGCGCAGGACGTTGCCCTTCACCACGAGCCCGGAGACCGCGAGGTAGTCCGCCCCCAGGTAGAGGCCGACATCCGCCACCTTCTCGAGCGTGTTGCCGAGGATGCTCAGGTCGGTGCCCTTCACGATGCGGATGCCCTGGCCGTTCATGACGGGGTCGTCCCGGATGTCGCTGATGTGGTTGCCCTTCAGCACCACGTTCCGGGGATGGTCCTTCTGCGAAGTCCCTCCGACGGAGATGCCTCGGCCCGCCCTGGCGATGCGGTTGTTCACGGCGTGGATGTTGTTCGCGTCCTGGTGGATGACCACCGCCTCCGCGGCGGAGGTGCCCTTCTGCCAGGGGAAGCTCTTGTCCGCGGGGAAGTCGTAGATGGCGTTCCCCCGGATGTAGACGTGGTCGCAGCTCTTGATGTCGACCCCGTTCTCACCGCTGTCATGCAGCCGGTTGCGCTCGATGAAGACGCCGTGGGGCCGGCTCCCGTTCGCGTGGCACTGCACCGCGTCGCCCGAGTTGCCGTGGATGTCGTTGTCGATGATGAAGACGAGCTCCGAGCCGTCCTTCACCAGCACGCCGTGGGAGTCCTCGTCCTGCTTGGAGAAGTCGTGAATCTCGTTGTGGCCGATGAGGACGTACTTCGCCTGGTCGAGGATGACGCCCCCGCCCGCGCTGCCTGAGTGGACCTTGGAGTCGAGGAGCTGCGAGCAGTCCGTGTTCGACTCGAAGAGCGCCGCGACGTACGGCTTGCCGTCGACGTCCAGCTCGACGTCCTGGACGACCCAGTACGGCTTCGCCACGACCAGCAGGTTGCCCTCATCCTCCGCGGGCATGAGGAGCTTCGTCTGGTTCTTCGGCGCCCCTCGCAGGACGATGGGTTCTTCCCGGGTGCCCGCGCGGACGTCCTTGCCGCTGAGGACGACGCGCTCCTCATAGGTGCCCTGGAGGACCTGGATGACGTTGCCCGGCCGGGCCGCCTTCACCGCGGCGCTGATGGTGGAGTAGGGGTTGCCCTGGGAGCCTCGGGCCGCCTTGCGGGCGCCCCTGGCCGGCTTGCCGACGTACAGCGTCTTGCCCGTGGCCTCCTCCGGGGTGGGGCAGCGGTCTCGGAAGAGGAGCTCGGCGCCGCGAGGGTTGCCCCGGGAGGGCCCGATGGCCAGCTCTTCTTCCTCTTCCACTTCGTTCTCGAAGACCTGCTCGTCCGGGTGTCCCTGCTCCGGTGTGTCGTCGCGCACCACCGGGTCCTGCCCGTCGGGGGACATTCCCTCGTTCTGGGACGGCTCGGGGCCGCATGCGAGCACGAGCCCACAGAGGAGTGCCGCGCAGGGCACCCGGAAGAACTCCACTCCTCGCAGAGGCTTCGACATCACTTCCCCCCTTTGCATCGCGGCGACCGGCCGCATCCGCGAAGCTCGCCACCCGGGCTGCCATCATCAAGTGCCCGCCATGCAGGGAGGCGGGTGGCGGAGTCGCGAGCGCCAGGCCCCGCCTCACCGCGGGCCGGGGGCAACGCCCACTGCAGTACGGCCCGCCGGGCCGCCCTCCACCCCCGCACCGGGATGAGGGGACACTGCGCGACAGTGTCCCGCTTCCCAGGGGGTGTCCCGCCAGGAGAGCCGGCTGCTTCCCTCTGCCCCGCCACGTCGCCACCTCCGTCACGCGGGGCCGCCGCACGCCGCAGATGGATGGCACGCCCGCAAAGGGAGGCAGAGCGATGAGTCAGAGAAAACGGAGCATCTCCACGCTGCTGTTGTCGCTTGCTGTCGCGTGCGCCGCCGCGACGAGCTGCGACGACGAGGGTGCTGGCACGGGCCTGCCCTCGGGCGCGCCGCCCCTGGAGGCCCCGGGCATGGGGCTGTCCGTCGTGCGCGTCCTCCATGCCTCGCCGGACCTGCCGACGGTGGACATCTATGTAGACGACGAGACCTCGCCGCTCTTCTCCGATGTGAGCTACGGGGACGCCACCGAATACGCGTCCATTCCCGGCAGGGACCACGTGCTGCACTTCCGGACCGCGCAAGGCAACGCGAGGTCGGCGCCGCTCTTCAGCAGCCAGTCCCTGTCGCTTCCCATGGCCGCTGCCACCAGCCTGGTGGCCACGGGGCTGTACGAGGAGACCACCCACGACAAGGCCCTGCGCGTCATCCCCGTGGCCGGCTCGCTGCAGACCGTGGCCCCCGGGAAGGTGCGCGTGCACGTGCTCCACGGCGGCGTGGACGCCTCCACGCTGGAGCTCGATGTCGACGGGGATGATGAGGCCGACATCACGGGACTGGACCGCTTCGAGGACTCGGGGGAGGACGGCCTGGAGGTGCCGGCGGGCGTGGTCGTTCGCATCCAGGTGACGACCGACGACCCGGCCATTCCGCTGACGTCCTTCACGCTTCCTCCCCAGCCCGCGGGCAGCGAGGTGCTCGTGGTCGTCACGGGGCTGCTGGGTGTGGCGCCCCGGCTTCCCACCGGGTTCTCGCTCGTCACGGCGAATGAGGAGGGCTCCCTGGACCGTGTCCTCCAGGACGCCGTGGTGTACCTGCTGAACACCGTGTCGGACCTGGAGCAGGTGGATATCTTCCTGGACAGCAAGGAGCGGGTGGACTCGCTCGCGTTCGGCGCGCTGTCGGACCGCATCCAGGTGAGCCCCGCGGCCCGCTCGGTGGACATCTTCGCCGGCACGCCCACCGGCAGCCGCCCCGGAGGCACGGCGCTGGTGAGCCAGCCCACCTCCGGACTGAAGGCGGGTGAGCAGTACCTGCTCGTCATCGCCGGGCCCGTGCCGCCACCGGGCGGAGGCAGTCCCGGTTACCGGCTGCTGTCCTTCGCGGAGGCCTTCGATGCGGACCCGGATCGGCTCCGGATGCGGCTGATTCACGCGGCGCCGGGCCTGCGCGCGGTGGACATGGGGCCCCTGGACGCGGAAGAGGAGCTTCCCGCTCTGGCGGCCGCCGAGGACCTGCCCTTCACCCAGGCCACCGACCCCGAGGGGCTGGCGCTGCCTCCCGTCGAGTTCACGCTCGGCCTGCGGCTGTCGGAGGAGCCGGACGCGCTCCTCGGCACGTTCTTCGTCGGTCCGGGCCCCCTGCTCAGCGCGGGGGTGTTCGCCGTGCTCGCCGAGGATGGCGACGAGCGGCACCTCCTGCTGGTGAGCACCTCCCGCTCCCCATGGACGGTCCAGGACATCGTCGAGGGGGAGGAGGAGCCGGTGGTCGAGGAGCCGGGCAGTGGAGGCTCAGGAGGCGGAGGCGGGTGGAGCACTCCTCCTCCGTCGAACGACGGCTGGAAGCTTCCGCGGCTGCCACCGGCCCCGGCGGTGCCGTCACTGCCCAGGAACTAGACGTCGGCAGGACGCCTCCAGCGCGCGGCGAAGCCGGGCCGCCGCTGGAGGCCCACGTCCTCGTGGGGGCCAGCTAGCCAGCGAGCGCGCGGACCTTCGGCACGTGCTGGCGGAGCGCCTGGAGCACGCGCTCCACCTCCGCCTCGGAGGTGCCGGGGCCCAGGCTGAAGCGCAGGCTGCCGCGCGCCTGGGGGGCGGTGAGTCCCATGGCCCGCAGCACGTGCGACGGCGTCAGCGTCCCCGACGCGCAGGCGGCCCCGGTGGACACGCAGATGCCCTCCAGGTCCAGCGCGATGAGCAGCGACTCGCCCTCCACGCCGTGGAAGCGCAGGTTGCTGGTGTTGGGCACGCGGGCCACCCCGGCGCCGTTCACCTCCACGTCGGGGAGGCTCGAGAGCACCTCGCGCTCGAAGCCATCGCGCAGCGCGCCCAGCCGGGCCGCCACCGGGGCCAGCTCCGCCGAGGCCAGCTCCAGCGCCAGGGCCAGCGCCTCCGCGTAGGGCACGTTCTGCGTCCCCCCGCGGCGGCCGCCCTCCTGGTGCCCCGGCGTCAGCGCCCGCACGTCCACGCCCTTGCGCACGACGAGCACGCCCACGCCCGGCGGGCCGCCGAACTTGTGCGCCGACAGCGACAGGAGGTCCGCGTCCACCTCGCGCAGCGACAGCGGCACCTTGCCCGCTGCCTGCACCGCGTCCGTGTGGAACAGCACGCCGCGCTGCCGGCACGCGCGGGCCACCTCCGCCGCGGGCTGCACCACGCCCGTCTCGTTGTTGGCCCACATCAGCGAGCACAGCGCCGTGTCGTCCGTGAGCGCGCCGAGCACGTCCTCCGCGCGCACGCGCCCGTCCGGTCCCGGCGCCACGCGCACGACGGTGGCGCCCTCGCGCTCCAGCTGCGCCACCGCGCCCAGCAGGGCAGGGTGCTCCACCGAGGACGTCACCACGCGGCGCCGCGCGGGCACCGGCCTCGCGTGCCACGCGCCCACCAGCGCGAGCGCGTCCGACTCGCTTCCGGAGCCGGTGAACGTCACTTCCTTCGGCTCACAGCCCAGCACCCGGGCCACCTTCGCCCGCGCCGCATCCAGGCGGGCCCGCGCGTCGCGGCCGCCCTGGTGCACGCTGGAGGCATTGCCGAAGCCGCCGTGGGCGAAGGCGCGGGAGAGCAGCGCCGCCACCTCCGAACGCACCGGGGCGGCGGCGTTGTAGTCCCAGTAGATCACGTGTCCTGCGCGCACAGCAGCGACACCGGGCGCTCGCCCGCGACGCCGAAGGCTTCCTTGAAGCGGTTCACCAGCTCGCGCTTGAGCGCCTTGCGCTGTGCCGCCTTGCCGGACAGGGGCAGGCGCGCGCCCGCCATGCTGCCGTGGCCGCCCGAGGAGCCGCCGTAGTCCTCGAAGATTTCGCGGATGAGGCGGCCCGCGTTCATCCGCCGGTCCTTCACCCGCAGGCTCATGTAGAGCTGGTTGCGGTAGGTGCCGAAGGCGAGCGACCACTTCGTCCCCTCGAGGAACATCAGCCGCTCGGCCACCTCCGCCACCATGTCCGGGGAGTAGACCTCCTCCAGGTCGGTGATGATGGCGGTGCCGTACACCTTCGCCCGCTCGAAGGCCGTGTGGTACAGCTGGAAGTACCGCGCCGGCAGCTCCGGGTGCTCAATCTGCGCGAGCAGCTGCTTGTCCATGCGCGGGAACAGCCACAGGTAGCTGTCCACGTCCGTCTGCGTCGTCTCGCGGCCCAAGTCGCGCGTGTCCGCCTTGAGGCCGTAGAAGAGCGCGGTGGCCACCTCCACGGAGGGCTCCAGCCGCGCGGCGCGCAGGTACTCCACCAGCATGGTGGACGTGGCGCCGAAGTCACCGCCCACGTCCGCGAAGGGGGACTCCAGGCTCTCCTCGCGCAGCGGGTGGTGGTCCACCACGAGGTGCGCCGTCAGCTTCGTCGGCAGCGAGTGGTTGCCCACCCTGGGCTGCGTGTCCACCAGGCCGAAGAGGTCGTAGTCGTCGAAGTCCAGCTGCGACACGTGCGAGACGGGCAGCCGCAGCACCTTCACGAAGGCGATGTTCTCCGCCCGGCCGATGATGCCGCCGTAGCCGACGTGCGCCTCCATGCCCGCCCGGCGCTCCAGCAGCTGGGCGAGCGCCACCGCGGCGGCCATGGAGTCCGGGTCCGGGTTGTCGTGCGTGAGGATGAGGGCCCTCTTGTGGCCCTTGGCCACACGCAGGAGTCGCTCCAGCTTGTCTCGGGCCGGCAGCTCGGCCAGTCGGGGTAGCGGGGGCTCCGTCAGCTCGCCTCCGGTGCTTCCATTGGGGCGGCGGCTGTTGAGGGAGTGGGTCGCGGGCATGGCGGCTCTTCTTTACTTCCTCCGGCCGAGGGATTCGAGAAGCCGGATGTTCTCCCCATAACGTTCGGGGAACGGTGTCTCCAGCACACCAATGGTGTCGACGAACCTCGCATCCTTCACGAGGCAGCGAAAAGCCGTGAGCCCGATCGCCCCCTTGCCGGGCTCCTCGTGCCGATCCACGCGACATCCCAGGGGTTTTTTGCAGTCGTTG
Source organism: Pyxidicoccus xibeiensis (assembly GCF_024198175.1). Classification (NCBI taxonomy): domain Bacteria; kingdom Pseudomonadati; phylum Myxococcota; class Myxococcia; order Myxococcales; family Myxococcaceae; genus Pyxidicoccus; species Pyxidicoccus xibeiensis. Next base: position 123,526 of record NZ_JAJVKV010000010.1, on the reverse strand, counting down.
AGGTGGAAGCAGCGCACCCTGGCCAGGCCGACCACCTTGTCGCACTCGGCCATGACAGCCTCGTACCCCCGTGGGGTGGACACGTCGTAGCCGGCCGCGAAGAGGTGGCAGGTGTCCAGGCACACCCCCAGCCGCTCTTCCCGGCCCACCCGGGAGAGGATCTCCGCCAGGTGCTCGAAGCGCCACCCCAGCGAGGCCCCCTGGCCCGCGGTGCCCTCCAGGCACACCCGGGCGCGGAAGCGGGGGCAGCGCGCGTGGACCTCGTCCAGGCCCTGGGCGATGAGCGTCAGGCCGCGCTCCGCGTCCGGGTGGGTGCCGGGGTGCATGACGAGGTAGGGAATCCCCAGGCGCTCGCAGCGGGTGAGCTCCTCGGTGACGCAGTCGATGGAGCGCTCGCGGTGGGCGGGCTCCTCGGTGGCGAGGTTCACCAGGTAGCTGCCGTGGGCGATGACGGGGAGGCCGGAGCGCTTCGCCTCCGCGCGGAAGGCGAGCCGCTCGTCCTCCGTCAGCGGGGGCGCGCTCCAGCCCCGCGCGTTCTTGGTGAAGATCTGCAGCGCCCGGGCGCCGTGCTCCTCCGCCCTGGCGAAGGCCTGGCTCACGCCTCCGGCGATGGATTCGTGAGCTCCGATGAGCACGGCGACCGCGAGGCTCCCGCTAGTTGTTGATGGCCTTGTACTTCCGGGCGAGGTCCTTGAAGTACTTCACGCCGTTGTCGAGCGAGTTCTCCATGGCATCCATCAGCACCGTGCGGAACTGCGCGACGGGGCCGCGGAAGGACTCGTAGTACCGCTGCCGGTCGATGGAGTGGATGATGGCCGGCATGTAGCCGTTGCGCACCAGGATGAGGTTGCTGCACATGCGCCCCACCTTCCCGCTGTGCTCGGTGAAGGGGAAGATCTGCAGGAAGCGGTGCTGCACCGTCGCCGCCTGCTTGATGGGGTGGAACTCGCGGAACTCGGCGCTGGCCGTGTAGTCCACCAGCTTCTCCAACTCGCCCTGAATCTTGGCGGGCTGGGAGATGTCGTGGAAGTAGGTGCGGTGCAGCGGCATGTCCTTGCGGAAGCCGGACCTGTCACGCTCCTTGGCGAGCTCCTTCTCCGTGCGCTCGCGCCGCTCCATCCGGGCCCGCTCCGTTTGTGCCTCGGGCGTGTTGCCCAGGAACAGGTCGTGCATCCGCTTGATGGTGGTGAGGGTGATTTGCGCCTGCTTCTTGGCGCCCGCCGCCTCTTCGCGGATGTAGTCGCAGACGCCCTTGTGGTTCCGTATCTCCAGGACCACGGGAATCATGGAGGCTTCCGCGCTGGTGCGTCCGGGGAACAGCGCCGCCATCAGCTCCTGGTGGGTGTAGACGACTCCCTCCAGAGCGGCGTCGTGGTAGATCCACGACATCTCGAGCCTGTCGAGGAACTCGCGCGCCGGCTGCTTTTCCTTGTAGATGTCGAGGTACTCGCGCAGCGCCTCGTTCTTCTCGTCGATGTCCTGGTAGCGTTCCTTCACGGACTACGGCTCCTTCTCGCCGAGGCTCCGCGCGGGGCGGCAGTCCACGGCATGCGGCCGAGCAGTACAACGGCGCGTGGATTCTAGAAATTCCGCACGGTTGGAACAACGAATTCGTTAAATACTGACGAGGAAGACCTCGCACGCCTGGTCGAGCAGGTCCTTGGAGAGCGCCGGGGGAATCTGCCGGTAGCGGGCGGCGTCCCGGATGAGGGAGACCAGGTCCCTGGGGTGGCAGGAGCGCAGCTCCATGCTCCGCGGCTTGTAGTAGTGCTCGATGAGGTAGGTGACGGCCTGGTCCACGTAGGGGATGCCCGCCGCCTCGCAGACGCGGCGGAAGATCTCCCGGTAGGACTCCTCGTCGGGGTTGCCGACCTCAATCTTGTACTTGATGCGGCGCAGGAAGGCCTCGTCCACCAGCTCCTTGGGGTCCAGGTTGGTGGAGAAGACGAGCAGCTGGTCGAAGGGAATCTCGAACTTCTTGCCCGTGTGCAGGGTGAGGAAGTCCACCCGCTTCTCCAGGGGGACGATCCACCGGTTGAGCAGGTCGGTGGGGTGGACCTTCTGGCGGCCGAAGTCGTCGATGAGGAGCATGCCGCCGTTGGCCTTCACCTGGAACGGGGCCTCGTAGAAGCGGGTGCTCTCCGAGTAGATGAGGTCCAGCGTCTGCAGCGTCAGCTCGCCGCCCACGACGACGGAGGGCCGGCGGCAGAGCATCCACCGGTTGTCCATCTCGAAGGTCTGCCGGCGGCCGGACGAGTCGCGGCCCAGCTCCAGGGGCACCGGCGTGTGGATGAGCCGGTCGTAGACCTGGATGATCTGATTGCCGATTTCGAGGCAGTGCGGGACGTACACCTCGCCGCCGAACATGTGCGAGACGGCCTCGGCGAGGCTCGTCTTGCCGTTGCCGGGCGCGCCGTAGAGGAACAGCGAGCGGCCGGAGTTGACGGCGGGGCCCAGCTTGTCCATCAGCTCGGCGGGGACGGTGAGGTGGCTGAGCGCCATCACCAAATCTTCCTGGCTGACGACGGGCGTCTCCTCCGTCTGGCTGGTGATGAGGGCGTTGTACTGCTCAATCGGCACCGGCGCCGGGCCGACGTAGGTGTTGCGGGTGAGCGCGTCGCGCGCGTACTCGCGGCCCTTCTCCGTGAGGACGAACTCCACGGAGGCGCGGCCGAAGCCCTTGCCGCCGCGCAGGTCCACCAGCTTCTCCGTGGTGAGGAAGTCCACCACGTGCTCGACGACGCCGGACCAGGGCAGGCGCATCTCGTCCGCGATGCCCATGCCCGTGCCCATGCCCGCGTAGTACAGGTACTTCAGGCCCATGTCCGCGAGCAGGCCCATCTTCAGCCCCGTCTCCTCCACCGACTTCGGCTCGGCGGGAGCGATGTCGAGGATGGATGGGTTCTCGAGCTTGAACGGATTGTCGTCGTACGCGTACCCGGCGGGAGGCATCAGGCCCGTGTTCTAGCCCATCCAGCGGACGGCGGGGACGGATAGGGGGCACCCCGGGCCTCCAGAGGCCGCACGGGGGCCGGGCAGGGGGACGGGGGACGGGGGACGGACATGGACGCACCCGGAAAAGGCCCCCTCCCGCCGGACAGGGTGGGGGAGGGGGACGGAGCGTCAGGTGATGGACGTCAGACGTAGGTGAGCCACTCCGCGTAGCGGGGCTCCTGGCCGCGCACGGTGCGGAAGTACGTCTCCTGCACGAACTGGCCGATGGGGCCGGGCTTGCCGGTGCCCACGGTGCGGTTGTCCACCTCGCGCACGGGGGTGATTTCCGCGGCGGTGCCGGTGAAGAAGATCTCGTTGCAGATGTAGAGGGCGTCACGGGTGAAGGTGACCTCCTCCACCTGGCGGCCGCTGTCGCGCAGCAGGTGGAGCACCGTGTCGCGGGTGATGCCGTCCAGGATGGGCGAGGACAGGGGGGGCGTCTTGATGATGCCCTTCTTGTTCACCATGAAGATGTTCTCGCCGGACGCCTCGGCCACGAAGCCGCTGATGTCCAGGAGGATGGCCTCGTCGTAGCCCGCGTTCACCACCTCGCGCTTGGCGAGGATGGAGTTGACGTACTGGCCGGTGATCTTGCCGCGCACCATGTTGACGTTGACGTGCATGCGCGTGAAGGAGCTGACCTTGGCGCGGATGCCCTCCTTGAGGCCCTTGTCACCCAGGTACGCGCCCCAGTCCCAGGCGGTGACGGCCACGCGCGTGGGGTTCACCGCGCCCAGGCCCATGGCGCCGTCGCCCATGAAGGCCACCGGGCGCAGGTAGGCGCCGTTGGCGAAGAGGGTCTTCTGGCGGCGCAGCAGCTCCAGGCACGCCTCGACGAGCTCGTCCTCGGAGTAGGGCATCTTCAGCTGGATGATGTGCGCCGAGTCCAGCAGGCGGCGGATGTGCTCGCGCAGCCGGAAGACGGCGAGCCGGCCGTCGTGCGTCTTGTACGCCCGGATGCCCTCGAAGACGCCGAGCCCGTAGTGGAGCGCGTGCGTCATCACGTGCACCTGGCCCTCGTCCCACTTCACCATCTTCCCATCGAGCCAGATCTGGTCCGCGCGCAACGTGCTACTCGAGGTCGAGCTCATTCGAAGGTTCCCTTCACGTGGGGGAGTTCAAGATGGGACTGCCCGGGCCTTCTAGCCAGCCCGACCCTATGAGGTCAAAGCGTGAAACAGGTTTCGCGCGGCCTCACAACACCGGGGGCAGGGGCGTGAGCATGCGGCGGAGGAAGGGCATGTCCTCGGCGAGGGCCTTGCGGCCCAGCTGGAGGGCCTTCGATGCCAGCTCCACGTTGGGCACCACTTCCAGGGGGGACAGCGTCCGGGAGAAGCGCTTGATGTGGTGCGCGTAGGGGAGGTTGGGCGCCACCGTCATCGCGGCCAGTCGCTGCAGGGGCAGCCAGAAGGGCGTGGCCAGTCGGGGCGCGAAGCCGTCCAGCCCGAGGATGAACGCGTTGCGCGTGCCGATGCGTCCCCGGGCCACCGCCTTCCAGGCCGCCTTCGCCGGCAGGTTGTCCACCAGCCCACCGTCGATGAGGCGCGCCACGCCGTGCTGCGCCATCAGCCCGTCCAGCAGGCCGTGCATGCGCGGGTCCTCACGCAGCACGTCATAGTGGATGACGCCGGGCAGCGCGGAGGAGAAGCCCGCGGCGTCCAGCGCGTCGAACTCGCTGGTGGCGTCGTCCGCGCCCAGGTGGAGGCGGACGGTGATTTCCGGGCGGGTGAACAGCTCCGCCATGGCGCCCATGGCGGCCTGGATGCGCCGCGCCACGCCGGCGGGGTTGAGCAGGCCCAGCGGGCTGGTGCCCAGCAGGCGCTCGTAATACTCCAGCGGCCGGGGAAGCATGCCGCGGCGGATGCCGCCCACGGCGATGAGCGTGGGCACGGGCAGGTCTCGCAGCCGCAGGCCGCTGCCCTCCGGCCCCGCGCCGAAGAAGCGCCCCAGCCCCGAGCGCAGGAACAGCCGCAGCGCCGCGGGCAGGCCGTAGCGGCTCTCCGTGGAGATGAAGCGGAAGAGCTTCCGGAAGGACAGCCCCCGGACGATGTTGATCATCTCCGTGGGGTCGAAGCGCGCCATCCGCGCGCGCATGATGGCGAGGATGGCGCCCATGGACGCCCCCGCCACCAGCCTCGGCTCCAGGCCGTGCTCGTCCAGCAGGCTCATCACCCCCAGGTAGACGAACGCGGTGCCCCCGCCGCCGCCGGCCACCAGCACCAGCTCCTTCTTTCGGATTTCGCGGTCCAGCGCCTCCAGCGGCACGCGCTCGCGCAGCCGCCGCGCCACCCCGTCGCGGGCCTGGGCGGCGTGCTCGCGCAAGTCCCTCACGTGCGGCACCAGCTGATCCCGGGTGGGCGGGCGCGGGCCCCGGAGGACGGGGGCGAGGCGCCGTTCCACCTCTTCACGGAAGGGCGTCAGCAGGGCGCCCACGCCGACGTCGAGCCCTCCGTGTTGGACTTTATAGAGGCGCGCGAGGGACAGCGCGGTGCGGAGGATGGCCTCCTCGCGCGAGTCGAGGAGGGCCGGGTTCGCCATGGCCGCGCGCACCAGGGAGAGCTCCAGCTCCTCCAGCGGCCGGTTTATCTGGAAGCGTTCCTTCAGCAGCACGGGCGGGGGCTCACGGGGCGCTCCGCGCCTCAGGCCTGCGCGATTTGAGGGAGGTTCGCCTTCGCCTTCTCGATGTCGCCCTCGTACTTGAGGACGAGGTTGAGCGTGGCGGCCACCATGTCGGAGGTGAGCTGCTCGGCGTTGAGCAGCGCCAGGCTCTGCGCCCAGTCGAGCGTCTCGCTGATGGAGGGGGCCTTCTTCAAGTCGAGCTCGCGGATGGCGGCCACGGCCTCCACCACCTGCTCGGCCAGCACGCGGGGCACGTGAGGCAGCCGCGACTTGACGATGCGCAGCTCGCGCTCGCGGTCCGGGAAGTCGATGTGCAGGTGGAGGCAGCGGCGCTTGAGCGCGTCCGACAGCTCGCGCGCGGCGTTGGACGTCAGCACCACGCGGGGGATGTGCTTCGCGCGGAAGGTGCCCAGCTCGGGGATGGTGACGGCGTTGTCCGACAGCACCTCCAGGAGGAAGGCCTCGAACTCCGGGTCCGCCTTGTCGATTTCGTCCACCAGCAGCAGGGCGGGGCGCTCGGAGAGCAGGGCGCGCAGAATCGGGCGGGGCAAGAGGAAGCGCTCGGAGAAGAACACCGCGTCGCTGGAGGCCAGCCGGTCCGCCGCCTCCGTCAGCGTGCGGGTGCCCTGCACCATGTCGCCAATCTTGTCCTTGAGCAGCTGGGTGTAGAGCAGCTGCTTGGCGTACTCCCACTCGTAGAGGGCCTTGGCCTCGTCCAGGCCCTCGTAGCACTGGAGCCGGATGAACTCGCGGCCCAGCGCCTGGGCCAGCGCCTTGGCCAGCTCCGTCTTGCCCACGCCGGCCGGGCCCTCCACCAGGATGGGCTTGTCCATCCGGTCCGCCAGGAAGGCCGTCGTGGCGATTTCGGGGGAGGACAGGTAGCCCACCTGTTCCAGGCGCTGCTCCGCGTCCTCCACGCTGGTGAAGCAGCGGGTCTCAACCGTCGAAGGGGTGCTCACGCCTGGAAACTTAACCGACCGCTTCCAGCCGACTGCGGCAAAAATGCCAGGGTTCCAGCGCCCTCACCGTGGGCAACTCGCCTCCCTGCCGTGCAACCCTGCGGAACCACGCTGGGAAATTTTCTTCGCATCCCTGGCGCGCCTCCTGCATCTGACTGCCGCAATTCCGAAGCAGCGAGGTCAGCGGTCATGGTGTGGGCGTGGTTGAAGATGGCGATGGCGGTGGCGGTGGTGCTCCTCCCGGGAGGCTTCCCAGTCCTGCTGGCGTACATCGCGGTGCGCACGCTCCGCGCTCGCTGGCTGCATGCCCGGGCCGAGGCGCAGAGCCATGGAGCCGAGGCGTCCCTGCGCTCCGTGCTGGCCTCGCTCCACTTCAAGGAGCTGGTTCGCGAGGCCCGCTCCGCCCTGTGACTCCGGCGCCGGGTAGGGCACGGATGTCAGGGTAGCGCAGCACGCCCCCGGGAAACCGGGGACTCCGCACGAAAGTCAACAGTGGCACCCCGCGTCCCCGAGGTCCTCCCGCAGGAGGGTCCGGGGACGCGCCGTTTCCCCTGCCGCCTTCCCGACAGCGGTGCCGGGAAGACGGCGGGGGGGGCCGGAGCCCCGGACGGCGCTACTTGTCCAGCTCGTCCACCAGGGCCGTCCAGTCGTCGTCTTCCTTGGCGACCGTCGTGGGCAATTGGACGACCATCGTCCGGTCGCTGGGGTCCTCGTCGCCACCCAGCGGGGGGACGGGGGCCGGGGCGGCCTTCTTGGCGGCGGGCTTCGCGGCGGCCTTGGCCGCGGGCTTCGCGGCGGCGGCAGCCGGCTGGGCGGCGGGGGGGATGACCTGGTTGAGCTGCGTCCTCACGGCCAGGTCGTCTTCCTCGGCGGGGGCGGCCTTGGCGGCGGGGGCCTTGGCGCCAGCGGCGGCGGGGGCCTTGCTCTTGAAGCGGGCCAGCTCCAGCTCGGCGACCTTGAGCGCCTTGCTCTTCTCCTGGACGGACTGCTGCAGGCGCGCCACTTCCTGGGCCTTGATGGCCTCGCGGCGCTCCAGCTCCGCCTTCTGCTTCGAGGCGAGGTCCTCCAGCTCCTTGAGCTGGCGCGTCTCCAGGTCCTTGCGCTCCTTCTGCGCGGTGGCGAGCCGGGCCGCGGCCTCGTTGGCCTTGCCCTCGGCGGCGGCCACCCGGGCGTTGAGGTCCTTCTCCACGCGGGCCTTGGCGCCCTGCGCGTTCTCCACCGCCAGCTCCAGGTCCTGGATCTTCTTGGCCCGCGTGGCGAGCTGGCCCTGCAGGTCCTTGGCCTTGGCCTCCGCCTCGGTGGCGCGGGCCTGGGCCTCCTGCGTGAGCTGGGCGACGCGCTGCTCGGCCTTGGCCAGCTTCGCGGCGAGCTCGTCCGAGGCACGCTTCGCCTCGGCACGCTCCTGGGCGGCGTGCTGCGCCTGCTGCTGGAGCTTCGCCTCGGACTGCTGGAGCTGACCGGCCAGCTCGTTGCGCTCGGCGGTGAGCTTCTGCTGCGCGGCACCGGCGGCGCGCAGCTTCTCCTCGCGCTCGGCGAGGGCCTTCTTGCCCAGCTCGAGCTGGTTGTTGAGGCCGGCCATCTGCTGGCCGAGCTCGTCCGCGTGACGCTTGGCGTCGGCGGCCTGCGTCTGGAGCTTCGTCTCCAGCGCCTTGAGCTGGTCCGTCCGGGTGGCCACCTCGCGGTTGAGCACCTCGGCCTGACGCATCTTCTCCTGCGTCACCTGCGTGAGCTTGCGGAGCGTGTCCGACAGCTCCTTGCCCTTGCCGGCCAGGTCGTTCTGGAGCAGTTCCTCGCGGCGCTGGGACTCCTCGGTGAGCGCGTGCAGCCGCTCCTCCAGGTTGCCCCGCGCGTCCTCCACCTGTGCGAGCTGCGCGGACAGCCGCGTCACCTCGGCGACGGCGGCGCCCAGCTCGTGCTTGGTGAGGGTGAGCTGCTCGCCCAGGTCCTCGCCCAGGTTGCGCGCCTCGGTGAGCTGCGCCTCCAGTGCGGCCTGGGTGCTGGCCGCCGCCTGCTTCGAGGCGGTGTGGGCCTGCTGCTCGCGGCCCAGGGCGTCCCGGGTGGCGGCGAGGTGGCCCTGCGTCTGCTCCAGCGTCTGGCTGGTGGCCTCCAGCTCGGAGCGCAGCCCGTCGCGCTCGCCGGTGAGCGCGTCAATCTGCGCGCTCGTCTCGGCGGCCAGCTTCTCGTGCGCGGCCCGCTCGGCCTCGTAGTTGCCTTGCGTCTCGGACAGCTCGCCGCGGAGCTGGCCAATCTGGCCGGTGAGCTGGTCCTCCAGCGCGTCCTTCGCCTCGCCGAGGGCCTTCAGCTCCGCGATGCGCTGGTCGCGCTCGTCGGTGGTGCGGCCCAGGATGTTGTTCGTCTCCTGGAGCGCGGCGCGCGTCTCCTCCAGCTCGGCCTGGAGCGTGTCGCGCTGCCCCGTGGTGTCGGTCAGCTGGCCGCGCGTCTCCTCCAGCGCGTCCTGCGTCTGCGCCAGCGTCTGGCTGGTGGCCTCCAGCTCGCCGCGCGTCTCCGCCAGGGCGCCTTCCGTCTGGGACAGCCGCGCCTGGGTGTCCGTCAGCGTGGCTTCCGTGCGGGCCAGCGTGTCCTGCGTCTGCGCCAGCGTCTGGCTGGTGGCCTCCAGCTCGCCGCGGGTGCCCGACAGCGCCTCTTCCGTCTGGGACAGCCGCGCCTGCGTGTCCGCGAGCGTCTGGGAGGTGGCCTCCAGCTCGCCGCGCGTCTCGGAGAGCGTCTCCTCGGTGCGGGCGAGGGTGCCCTGCGTGTCGGAGAGCTGCTGCTCGGTGCGGGCCAGCGTCTCCTGCGTCTGCGCCAGCGTCTGGGAGGTGGCCTCCAGGTCGCCGGTCAGCTCGGAGATGCGCTGGTCGCGGGCGACGACGTCGCCCTGCAGGCCCTCGATGGTGGCCTCGCGCTGGGCGACGGTGTCCTCCAGCGACGCCACGCGCGCGGTGAGCTGCTCGCCCGTGCGCGTGGACTCGTCCAGCTGCGAGGTGAGCGCTTGAATCTGGCCGGTGAGGTCCGCCTCCAGCTCCGCCTTGAGCGAGCGCAGCTGCTCGAGCTGGCCGGAGAGGTCCGCTTCGAGGGCGTCCCTGGCCTGGTTGAGGGCCTGGAGCCTGTCGGTGAGGTCGGTCTCCAGCGCGTCCTTGGCCTCGTTGAGCGCCTGCAGCTCCGCGCTCAGCTCCGCCTCTCGGTCCGCCAGGTGCGTCTTGACGGACTCGACCTCGCCCTCCAGCTCGCCGATGCGCTCCAGCTGCTGCTGGATGTTGGCGTTGAGGTCCGCCTCGGTCTGCTCGTTGTGGGCGATGGTCTCCGACAGCTCGCGCTCGAGCGTGCCGATCTTCGCGTCGCGGTCCTCGACGCGGCGGGTGAGGTCCTCCTCCTGGGCGTCCTTGTCCAGCTTGAGCTGGTCGCGCTCGCTGAGGGTGCGCGCGAGGTCGGACTCGAGGTCCGCCACCTGCTGCGACAGCCGGGCCTCCAGGGCGTCGCGCTCGGCGTTGAGCCGCGTGATTTCGGCGTCCGCCTGGGCGCCGTGCTCCTCGGCGGCGGTGGCGCGCGCCTCCAGGGCGCGGACGGTGGTGTCGCGCTCCTGCTCCGTCTCCTGGAGCCGGTCCTGCAGCGCCTGGATTTCGCCGCTCAGCTCGGCGTAGCGCTGGTCGCGCTCGCTGACGGTGCGGCCCAGCTCCGCCTCGAACTCGTCCCCGCGCTTGCCCAGCCGGGCGACTTCCGCCTCGTGGGCGCGGAGGGCGTCCTGGAGCTTCTGCTCCTTGACCTCGAACTCCAGCGTGACGACGCCGAGGTGCTTCTCCAGCTCGTCGTACTGGCCGCGGAGGTTGTCCAGCTCCGAGGCGCGGCGCTCCAGCTCGTCCTTGCGGTTGCTGACCTCCTTGCGCAGGACGTTGATGTCCTTCTCCTTGGAGGCGACGACCTCGATGAGGTCCTTCTCCTGGGAGAACTTCTGGAGGAGCAGGTCGTCCACGGCGGCGCCGTGCTCGCGCTCCTTCTGGAGCATGGCCTGCTGGGCCTCGTTGAAGCGGCGCAGCAGGTCATCCACCTGCATCTTCAGGCCCTGCAGCTCCACGTCCTTCTCGTGGAGGCGGTCCTCGCCGGACAGCAGCTCGCGCTCGCGCACGCCCCAGATTTCGGAGAGGCGGGCCAGCTGGGCCTCGCGCGTCTTCAGCTCGTCGCGGAGGATTTGAATCTTTCCCTCCGGCGTGCCCATCAGCTCGCGGCGCGGGGGCGGGCGCTTGAGCTGGCGGGACTCGGCCAAAAGCTCCGCCTTGCGGTCGGCAATGGACTGGAAGGCGCGGTCGAGGAACGCGCGGTCCTCGTCCGTCATCGCGCTGCGGCGCTCGCGCTTGGGCAGCTTGGGCGGGCCGCCGGCGGCGGTGCGGATGGGAGGAGGCATGGGCGGCGGCGCCTCACGCGGCCCGTTGCCGTTGAGGGCCGCGTCCAGGGACGCGTCCGACTCATCGGTCCCGGGCGGGACGATGCCGTAACTCATGGAAGCGAGCTCTCCCATTTCGAAGGGAATGACGAGGTAACCGTCCGCGGCGCCCGGCGTCTGACGGTGCTGCGTCAGGCCGTCCACCCCGGTGTCGGAGGAGAGCAGCAGGACCTTGAGATTCTGGCCCCACTTGCCCTTCTTGATCTGCCCGCAGAGGACGAACCCGGACTGATCCGGCAGCTCGGCGCGCAGCACGACCAGATCCGGCCGACGCTTTTCCAGCTCACGCTGCGCGTCAGACGCAGTCGCCGCCATGGCCGTCTGATACCCCGCGCTTTTGAGCACGGTGGCCATGCTGAGGGCGAATTCGTTCTGGCTTTCGACGATGAGGACCCGACGCTCCATGAAGCCCTTTGACCCGGAAAAAGTGCTGTGAAAACCGCAGCATCCTATCGGGCGCGTGCAAGCCTTGGAAAGTTTATGGGTGGTGCTCGGTTGGCTGCTTCACGAGCTCTTGCCGCGCCCGACGCCCTGGGAGGTATGTCCAGCCAGGGGCGGAGGGGAGGGGTGGGTGCCCTCATCGCGACCCGGGAACGTGGTGGGTGGCGTGTGGCGGTCGAACCGGATGCCGTCCGGTGGACAGTACCCGTGGGCGAGCTGCGCGAACCACGGATTCAGTGACGAGGGGACGGGCTCTGGCGCGGGGCCTTCCTCCTCTGGGACGGGCTCCGCCTCGTGCAGCTCGGGCTCTGCCTCGTGCAGCTCGGCCTCGTCTTCGATCAGCCGGGCGGCGCTGCTGACGGAGACCTCGGCCTCCTCCACCTCGTCGCTGCTGATCTCAGGAGGCTCCTCCAGACGTGGGCGCGAGTGCGCGGGAGTCGCAGTACCGTCGGCGCCTTCGTCGATGGGCTGGGCCTCGTCGGCGGAGATCTCCTCGGGCTCGTCTTCCTGGCTGGTGGGCGAGGGGAGGGACGCCTTCAGCGAAGGGGGCAGCACGGGGCGCGGCGGCGGCGCACCCGAGGGCTCGAGGCGGGGAGGCTCCGACTGCGTCAGCTGCGGCGGGCGCTGACGGGGTATCGGGGGCAGGGCGGGAGCCCGGGGCGCCAGCGCGGGGGGGCGCTCCGGCTCAGAGGACGCGGCGGTCCCTCCACGGATGATGGGAGGGAGGCTCGTTTCGGACGGCGCCGAGCCCGGGCGCAGCACCGGGGGCGGGCGCTCCGGCTCGGGGGTGGAGGTGCCGCCGCGGATCAGCGGAGGGAGCGCGGGGATCCGGGTCTCCGGCGTCGTCGAGCCCGGGCGCGGCACCGGCGGCGGGCGCTCCGGTTCGAGGGCGGGGATGCCTCGGGACGGGGTGGAGAGGGCGGGGATGCGTCCAGAGGGCGTCTCCACGCGGTCCGAGGTGCTTCGCGAGCTGATCACCGGACGCGGGGGCGCAGGGGGCTGCGGCGCGGGGGGCTCGTCCTTCCGGCTCGAGATGCCGCCGCCGCGGATGGGGGCGGGCGCGTCCTCGCGCATGAGCAGCGAAGCGGGCACCTTGACGATGGGCGTGGGGGCCGGCGGCTCGTCATACGTCGAGGTGAAGGTCGCTGCGCGGAAGGCCGTCGACGGAGGCGGGGGAACCTTGATGACGGGCGTAGGGGTCGGCGTCTCGTCACGGCCCGTGGGGGCGCGGACGACCGGAGTGGGCGCGGGAGGTTCCTCGCGGCTCGTCGGAGCGCGGACGACCGGAGTGGGCGCGGGAGGTTCCTCGCGGCTCGTCGGAGCGCGGACGACCGGCGTAGGCGCAGGCGGCTCCTCACGGCCCGTGGGAGCGCGGACGACTGGCGTGGGCGCGGGCGGCTCCTCGGACTCAGCGGGCTCCGGAGCGCGAACGACGGGGGTAGGGGCTGGTGGCTCGTCAGCCGTCGAAGTACTCGGGCCGCGAACGATGGGCGTAGGCGTGGGCGTGGGAGTCGGCGCGGGCGGCTCGTCCACGCGTGACGGCGGCACGGGCCTGCTCGGGACGGACGACTTCGCGGACAGGAGCTCCGAGAGCTCCGGACCCACGACGACCGTCGCGGGCGTCGGCGACGAATCGCGTTCGCGCAGCGGCAGGCCCATCACCACCGGAGGCTCCGCCGAGGGCGCCTCCAGCTCCGTCTTGATGAGGCGCGTGTCGAGCCCCTCGTCCAGCACCTGCCCCATCACCAGCGGCAGCTCCTCGCGCGAGGGCTCGTCGCTGTCGGACCGGGAGCCCTGCTCGCGCGGCGCCGTCTTCGGCTTGGAGATGGGCGTGGGCTCCGGTGGCAGCAGCGCGGCCAGCCGGTTGGTGGGCGTGCCCGTCACCGTGGTGTGCGAAGGAAGGTCGTCCTCGCTCCGGGCCGCGACCGGCACCGACCGCTTGTCCAGCAGCGAGTCATAGAGGTCCAGCAGCTTCCCGCGGATGAGCCCCGCGTCGAGCGCCTCTTCCGCATACGCCCGCGCCTGCCGCCCCAGCTCCACGCGGCGGGGAATGTCGCGCGCCAGCCCGACGATGCGCTCCGCCAGCGCCTGCGCATCTCCCGAGGGGAAGAAGACGGCGGCCTTCGCCGGGATGAGCTCGCGCGTGACGGGCAGGTCCGCGGCGATGACGGGCCGGCCGGCGGCGAAGTATTCGGACACCTTCGCCAGGGGCCCGCCCTGCAGCCGGTTGCGCTCCACGTCGTCCAGCGGGAGCACGCCCACGTCCGCGAGCGCCAGCACCTTGGCCACGTCGTCGTGGTGGACGGGCGCCTGGAACTCCACCCGGTCCTTCAGCCCCAGCTCCTTCACCAGGTCATCCAGGTGCGGCTGCCAGTCCGCGTGCCGGGCGCCCACCAGCGTGAGGCGCACCTCCACCTGCTTGACGGCCAGCGCCAGCGCGCGCAGCAGCGTGGGCAGCCCCTGCCACCCCACCTGGCTGCCCAGGTACATCAGCCGCAACGGGTCGCCGTCCGGAGCGCCCAGCGCATCCGGGGCGTACGGCTGCAGGTCCACCGGCGCGCGCAGCACGCGGATGATGTCCTCGCTCGCCCCGAGCGACTGGATGTACGAACGCGTGGTCTGCGAGCCGGTGACGATGAGGTCCGCGTTCATCAGGCAGAACAGCTCCTGCCTGCGGATCCTCGACAGGAAGCGCCGGTCGCCTTCCGTCTGCGGGTGCGTGTACCGCAGCTCCTGCGAGGGCAGCGTCTGCGCCTCGTAGATGAGGCGGTAGCCGTAGTCCGCCTTCAGCTCGCACAGCGCATAGCCACCGAAGGGGTCCGTGAAGTGCGCGAGCGCGTACTCCTCGCTCTCCAACTGGCGGCGCACGGCCCGCTCGAAGGCCTGGATTCGGGACGCGAGGTCCCCCGAGCCTACCGGCACCCGGAGCAGCCGAGCGCCCTGGTACTTCTCGATATGGGAGTGGTCAGGCGTCTTCGCCGACAGCACCACCACGGAGAAGCGGTCCGGCAGCGCCTTCAAGTACTCCGTGACACGGCGCGACGAGCCCGACGGACCGGGGATGACGTCGAAACTGCACAGGAGCAGTCTGGGCAGGTCGCTCAAGCGTGGGCAGGATACCGGGCCGCATCCTGGGTGTCATCGGGCGAAGCAGGGGAGGGGGGGTCGGGCGAAGAACACATGAAATGCTGGCACGTTGACCCTCCAGTGCCAGCGACCTAAAGGCCACCTTGCCTATGGACGACCTCAAGAGCGTAACCGTCAGCTACCTCAGAGAGCTGGCCCAGAAGCACCTGGGGAGCGGTTACAGCAAGCTGAAGAAGGAGGAGTTGATCTCCGCGCTGGCTGCGCACGTCCCTGCCCTGGCGAAGCTCGCCCGCCTGGCAGGTCTCACCGTGCCGCGCAAAAGTTCCGCTGCCAAAGGTTCTGCCGCGCCTGCGAAGAAGGCCGCTGCCTCCTCTTTCAAGGCTTCCACCTCCAAGGAATCCGCCAGGGGCGCCAAGGGCAAGGGTCCGGAGAAGGAGGCTCCTCGCGCGGCGAAGGCTCCCGTCGAGAAGCCCGTGGCGAAGAGCAGGACCGCAAAGAAGCCGGACCAGGAGGGGCGGGTGTCCGCGCCGAAGCGCGTGGCGGCAAAGCGAGCGTCGGAGAAGCCGGGCGCCAACCCGCCTGCCCGCCCTGCGCAGGTGGTGAACTTCCCGCCCAAACCGCGCGGCTCGAAGGAGTCCATGCCTCCCGAGCCTCCCCCGTCCACCCCGCCCGTGGAGTCGGCCGCCAGCGCTGGAGGCGTGAGCGTCCCGGCGCCGCCTCCGGAAGCACCTGCCCCGGCTGCCGCCGTCGCCTCGCCGCCGGAGCCGCCCAGCGTCCAGCACGTCGCGGAGCCGGTGGTGGAGGGCTTCTTCGTGGCGCGGGTCATGGGAGAGGGCGAGGCGCGCAGTCACCATCTGGTGGACGCGTCACCGCCGCCTCCCCCCGAGAACAGCCCTCCAGCGGATGACGAAGGGCTGGGAGAGCTGCCGCACAGCTACCAGGATGACAGCGCGCTGCTGCTGCCGAGGGACCCGTACACCCTCTTCGTGTCCTGGGACTTCAGCGACGCCTCGCGGAACCGGGCACTGAAGGGACTGGACGCTCCGCGCTCCGTGCTGCGGGTGTTCGAGGGCGAGAAGATGGTGCGCGAGCTGGACTGTGCGCTCGAGTCTCGCAGCTTCTACATCCGGGAGCTGCCCCCGGGCCGGTACTACCGCGTCGAGGTGCACTTCGTCGGAAGGAATGGACGTTCGCACCGCATCGGTCCCTCGACCAACCGCGTGGCGCTGCCGCCCACCGGCACGTCGACGGACACCAGCGTGCGTTTCCTGCGCGTTCCGCCGCGCCGGCCCGAGCCGCAGTTCGTCCCGGAGGCCGTGCCCGCGGCGCGCGCGCGGACGCCCGAGGTCGAGGAGCGCGAGTACATCACCTGGCGCAGGGTCAACCTGCCGGGCAGCGGTGGTGTGCAGGACATTCCCGAGTCCCGCCGCGAACGGACGGGCCCCGACGCCCTGGGCGCGTCGGACGAGCGCTACATGGAGTCGCAGGAGCGCGCGCCCGGTGCCTCGGACCAGCGCTACATGGATTCGCAGGAGCGGGTGCCCGGTGCTTCGGACCAGCGCTATGTGGAGTCGCAGGCGCGGGTGCCCGGTGCTTCGGACATGCGCTACGTGGAGTTCCAGGCGCGAGCGCCCGGTGCCTCGGACCAGCGCTACCTGGACTCGCCGGGCAGGGCGCCGGGAGCCTCCGAGCAGCGCTATGTGGAGGGAGCCGCGCAGCGAGGCCATCAGTACCTCGACATCGGCCGCGCACCCGGTGCTTCGGACATGCGCTACGCGGAAGGGGCGGCCAGCGGAGCGCGGACTGCGCATCAGTACCTGGACATCGGCCGTGCGCCCGGCGCGTCGGACATGCGCTATCTGGAGACGACGGGCCGCGCTCCTGGCGCCTCCGACCTGCGCTACCTGGAGTCGCCGCCACGTGCTCCGGGTGCTTCCGACCAGCGCTACCTCGAGGCTCCTGCTCGGGTGACGGGCGCCTCGGACCAGCGCTACCTGGAGTCGCCGGCACGTGCTCCGGGGGCTTCCGACATGCGCTATCTGGAGTCGCCGCCGCGCGCCTCTGGCGCCTCGGACCTGCGCTACCTGGAGTCACCGCCACGCGCGGCTGGTGCTTCGGACCAGCGCTACCTGGAGTCGCCGGCACGTGCTCCGGGTGCTTCGGACCAGCGCTACCTGGAGTCGCCGCCGCGTGCACCCGGTGCCTCCGACCAGCGCTACCTGGAGTCACCGCCGCGTGCTCCGGGCGCGTCGGACCAGCGCCACCTCGACTCTTCGCCGCGTCCTCAAGGCTCCACGGAAGAGCCCACCCTCCGGAAGCCGCCTTCGGGCAGCGGCCATTCGTGAACCCGCACGGACACTTCGACTGCTTATGAGCCTGGGCTCTCTCGCGCTGGTCCTTCACGCGCACCTTCCCTTCGTCCGACACCCCGAGCACGAGGACTTCCTCGAGGAGGACTGGCTCTACGAAGCCATCTCCGAGACGTACCTCCCGCTGCTGCTCGTCTTCGACAAGCTGGCCGAGGACGGCATCAAGTTCCGGGTGACTATGACGCTGTCCCCGACGCTCGTCGCCATGCTGCGCGACGAGCTGCTCATGTCGCGCTACGCACGGCGGCTGGACTCGCTGTGCGAGCTGGGCGCGCGCGAGGTCCACCGCACCCGCGATGCCCCCACCTTCGGACGGCTGGCCCGCTTCCACCGGGAGCACTTCGAGTCGCTGCGCACGGCCTTCCACGAGCGCTACCGGCGCGACCTGGTCTTCGCCTTCCGCCGCCTCCAGGACGCGGGCTACCTGGACATCCTCACCTGCAACGCCACGCACGGCTTCCTGCCGCTCATGCAGCAGGTGCCGGAGGCGGTGCGCGCGCAGGTGTCGGTGGCCGCCAACCACTACCGGCAGAACTTCGGTAGAGACCCCGCCGGCATCTGGCTGGCCGAGTGCGGCTACTACCCGGGGCTGGAGCGCGTGCTGGCCAACGAGCGCATCCGCTACTTCTTCGTGGACACGCACGCCCTGACGGACGCCGTCCCGCGCCCGCTGCACGGCCCCTACGCCCCCATCTTCACCGAGGCGGGGGTGGCCGCCTACGCGAGAGACCCGGAGAGCAGCCAGCAGGTGTGGAGCACCGAGCACGGCTATCCCGGCGACCCGGACTACCGCGAGTTCTACCGGGACATCGGCTGGGACCTGGACCTGGACTACATCCGCCCGTACATCCAGCCCACCGGCGACCGCAAGAACACCGGCTTCAAGTACTTCCGCATCACCGGGAAGACGAACGACAAGCAGCCCTATGACCCGGACGTCGCCCGCGAGCGCGCCGCGGTCCACGCCGGCAACTTCCTCTACAACCGCGAGCGGCAGATTGAGTACCTCGCCTCGCGCCTGGGCGGCCGCAAGCCGGTGGTCGTCGCGCCGTACGACGCCGAGCTGTTCGGCCACTGGTGGTTCGAGGGGCCCATGTTCCTCGACTTCCTCATCCGCAAGGCCGCCTCGGACCAGAAGACGTTCCAACTGGTGTCACCGTCCGACGACCTGCGCGAGTACCCGGAGAACCAGGTGGCCACGCCGCCGCTGTCCTCGTGGGGCGCGGGCGGCTACTCGCACATGTGGCTGGACAGCGCCAACGACTGGGTCTACCGCCACCTGCACCACTGCGCGAAGCAGATGGTGGAGCTGGCCCGGGACTTCCCCGACGACACCGGCTCCCTGCCGCGCCGGGCGCTCAACCAGGCCGCGCGCGAGCTGCTGCTCGCCCAGTCCTCCGACTGGGCCTTCATCATGAAGACCGGCACCATGGTGGAGTACGCCCAACGCCGCACCCGCGAGCACGTGCTCCGCTTCCAGAAGCTGCACGACCAGGTGCGCGCCGGCGCCATCGACGAGCCCTGGCTCACCCAGGTGGAGGGGCGCGACAACCTCTTTCCAGAGCTCGACTACCGCATCTACCGGCCTGGTTGAGCGCTCTGGGGACAGGCGGGGTGGCCGCCCGTCCTCCCGCCGTTCCGAGCCTGCGTTTCGCTTGCGGTGCGTCTTTTCCGCCTTAGCTAGGAGTACATATGAACCGTTCTTCCGTCGCTTTCCGGAGGGCCCTGGTCGCCGCGCTCCTCCTCGCGCTGCCGGGCGTCGCGCCTGCCCAGGCCCCGGCCCCGAAGCCGGCGCCGCCCGCGCCTCAGGCCCAGCAGCAGGCTCCCGCGCAGGGGGCCAACGTGCTCCAGCCCGCCACGCGCGAGGCTCAGGCGCTGCCGTCGCTGGCCCCGCTGGTGGAGTCGGTGAAGTCCGCGGTGGTCAACGTGGACGTTCAGGCCCGCGGCGGCACGCGCGGGGGCGGCATGGAGGACAACCCGCTCTTCGACCGCTTCTTCGGCGGCGGCGGTGGACCGGGAGGCGAGCGGCGCGCGCCGCTGCGCCAGGGCGCGGGCTCCGGCTTCATCATCGACCCCAAGGGCATCATCCTCACCAACAACCACGTGGTGGAGGACGCGGTCTCCATCACCATCCGGCTGGATGACGGGCGCTCCTTCCCCGCGGACGTGGTGGGGAGGGACCCTCTCACCGACGTGGCGCTGGTGAAGCTGAAGGAGAAGGTGGAGAACCTGCCGACGGTGAAGCTGGGCGACTCGGACGCGCTGCGCGTGGGCGACTGGGTGGTGGCCATCGGCAACCCGTTCGGCCTGGCCTCCAGCGTCAGCCTGGGCATCGTCTCCGCGCGGGCCCGCGAGATTGGCGCCAGCGCGTACGACGAGTTCCTCCAGACGGACGCCGCCATCAACCCCGGCAACTCCGGCGGCCCGCTCTTCAACATGAAGGGCGAGGTGGTGGGCATCAACACCGCCATCGTCGGCGGCGGCACCGGCATCGGCTTCGCGGTGCCCAGCAACCTGGTGACGGCGCTGCTGCCGCAGCTCCAGAAGGAAGGGGCCGTCACCCGCGCGTGGCTGGGCGTGGGCATCCAGGACCTGACGCGAGACCTGGCCAGCGCGCTCAAGCTCCCCGTGACGGAGGGCGCCATCCTCACCGAGGTGAGGGGCGACTCGCCGGCGGCCAAGGCCGGGCTGAAGACGGACGACGTCGTCACCGCCATCGACGGGCGGACGGTGAGCTCCAGCAGCGAGCTGACGCGCACCGTGGCCCTCAAGCGGCCGGGCAGCGTCTCCACGCTGAGCATCTTCCGCGAGGGCAAGAAGCAGGACGTGAAGGTGACGCTGGGCACGCGGCCGGACCTGGAGGGCGTGGCCGCCAAGAAGTCCCGCGAGAGCGACGAGCAGGAGAGCTCGCGCCGCGTGGGCGTCAGCCTGCAGAACCTCGACGTGCGCACCGCGCGGCAGGCGGGCTTCACCGAGCGCCAGGGCGCGCTCGTCACCGACGTGGTGCCAGGCTCCCCCGCGGACCGCGCGCAGCTGGAGCCCGGCATGCTGGTGGTGGAGGTCAACCGCAAGCCGGTGAGCAGCGCGGACGAGCTGGCGAAGGTCATCAAGGGCGCCCAGGCCGGCAGCACGCTGCTGCTGCGCGTGGCCGGGCCGGGCGGGGTGCGCTCCCTGCGCGCCCTGCGGGTGCCGTGAGGCACGGGAGACGCGAAGCAGGATGAGCATCCACTACGTCGCGCTCGGCGACAGTACGGCGGTGGGGGTGGGGGCGGCGCGCGGCGGGGGCTACCCGGAGCGCCTCGCCTCCCGCCTGCGGAAGGACGGCCTGTCCGTGGGCTTCACCAACCTGGGCCAGAGCGGTGCCCGCATCCGCGACGTCTTCACCCAGCAGGTGAAGCGCGCCGTGGCGGAGCAGCCCACCCTGGTGACGCTGGGCGTGGGCACCAACGACATCTGGCGCGGCACCGCGCTGGAGGACTTCCAGGACGACCTGGACCGCATCGCCCGCCGGCTGAAGCAGACGGGCGCGCCCCTGGTCCTGGTGAACATCGCGGACATGGCCCTGGCGCCGGTGGCGAAGCTGGTGCCGAGCGCCCTCTACGAGGGCCGCATCGAGCCCTTCAACGCCGCCCTGGCGGAGGTGGCGCGGGCCCATGGCCTGCACCTGGTGGACCTCTACACGGCCAGCAAGGAGATGATCCCCAACGGCCCCCACTTCTTCTGTCACGACGGCTTCCACCCGTCCGACGTGGGCTACGAGGAGTGGGCGGACCTGATGCTGCCCACGGTGCGCACGCTGGTGACCCGCTGAAGCAGCACGTCTGGCGCTACGCCTTGGCCACGCCGCCCGGCGCGGTGGCGCCCGGGACGGTGGGCGGCTCGGCGGGCGGGGCATGGGGGCCGCGCTCGCGGCCGGGGTGCATCTCCATGCCGGCCTCGAACGAGGTGGTCCGGTTGCGGCCGGTGCGCTTGCTGCAGTAGAGCGCCGCGTCCGCGCAGTCCACCAGCTCCTCCTGGGTGGTGGCGTCGGAAGGGAAGTGGGCCACGCCGATGGACACGGTGACGTGGTTGCCGGGCAGGCCGGGCTGGGCCAGCAGCACCGTCTCCGCCACCGCGCGGCGCAGCTTCTCCGCCACCTCCGCCGCGTCCGCCTTGGTGGCCTGGGGCAGGAGGATGACGAACTCCTCGCCGCCGTAGCGCGCCAGCGTGTCCACCTTGCGCACGCGCACGCGGAGCACGTCGCAGACGCGGCGGAGCGTCTCGTCGCCCACCCGGTGGCCCGCCACGTCGTTGAGGCGCTTGAAGTGGTCCACGTCCACCATGAGCAGCGCCAGCGGCGTGCCGAAGCGCTGCGCCCGCGCCAGCTCCAGCTCCATGCGCTGGAACAGGTGCCGGCGGTTGGGCACGCCGGTGAGCGGGTCCGTCATGGTGAGCTTCACCGTCTCCGCGTGCAGCCGCGCGTTCTTCGCCGCCGTGGCCGTCAGGTCCGCGACGGCCGTCAACAGCTCGATTTCCTCCGCGGAGAAGCTGGCCACCTCCGGGCGCTGGAAGTTCATCACCCCCAGCAACGTCCCCATGTGCACCATGGGGACGGCCAGCAGCGCGCCCCGGTCCATGGCGCCTTCCACCAGGCCCCGCCGCGCGAAGATGCTCGTCCGGTCGTCCAGGTCCGGCAGGTACACCGCCTTGTGCGACTCCGCCGCGCGCCCGCACGCGCCCTCGCCCACCGCGAAGGTGAGCCCCTCCGTGCCCCCGTCCTCGGGCCACGCGTGCTTCACCTCCAGCAGCCCCTCCTCGTTGAGGAGCATGATGGAGAAGTCCGGAATCTTCAGCCGCTCCACCACCAGCCGGGTGACGGCCTCCAGCAGCTCGTCCAGCTCCAGCGTGGCGTTGAGCGAGCGCGCCACGTCGAACAGCAGCGACAGCTCCCGCAGCCGCTCCTCGAGCTCCTCCTTGAGGGCCAGCTTCTCCTTCACCACCGCCAGGTCCCGGTGGGTGTCTATCTCCTCCACCTTCATCGCGGTGAGCCGCGCCAGCATCTGGTTGAAGGCCGAGCCCAGCCGCGCCAGCTCGTCGGTGCCCCGCGCGTCCGCGCGCACCAGCAAATCTCCCGCCTCCGCGCGCCCCATGGCCGCGTTCAGCCGCCGCAGCGGGCGCGTGAGGTTGAAGTGCAGCGCCAGCGAGGTGATGAGCGCCAGCAGGGTGACGAACAGCACCATGGAGCCCAGCGCGCCGCGAAACACCTCGGTGAGCTGCAGGTGCAGCGCCGGCTCCGACATCCGCATCTGCAGCACGCTGGCGCCCGGCACCTCCCCCTCGGTGTGGCAGCTGCCGCACTCGGGCCCTCCCAGGGGCCGCACCACCTCCGTCACCCCCGCGGTGGAGCGCGCCGTCTCCGGCCCGGGGGCCGTCAGCCGCCGCGCCTCCTCGTGCACCGTGCCCACCTCTTCCGGCCGGCGAGACCAGCGGATGCGCCCGTCCGGCGTCAGCACCCGCACGTCCTCCACCGAGCGGAACAGCCGCGTGTCCGAGCGCAGCATCTCCGTCACCGCCTCGTGCGGCGGGGTGTCCGGCAGCTGCGGCAGCGCGAAGGTGGAGGCCACGAACTCCGCCAGGGCGAGCGACTCCACCTGCGTGGCGTCCTGGACGGCCACCCGCGCCTCGCGCCAGAAATGACCCACCCCGAGCAACGCCACCACCAACCCCGGCAGGGCAATGCTCAGAAGGAGCTTCCTGCCTACGGTGTCGGGACCCAGGGGCATGCGCTTGTTCGCAGCTCTCCGAAGCAGTGGCTTAAGCGTGTTTCACGAAAACTCACCGGAATTGTCAATTGGGTGACGCGCACTGTCAAACGTAGTTGCACAAGAATTTTCCTATTTCGTTGGTGTTGCCTTCCTCGCTGCCGCCTGCGACGGGATGGGTTACAGGAGACTGCATGGCGACCGAGTTCCTCTCCTCTGCGCTGCTTCCCGTGCCCCATGGCTTCGCCACGCGAGCCGGGGGCGTGTCCGAAGGACCCTACGCGTCACTCAACCTGGGCTTCTCCACCGGAGACGAGCGGAGCCGGGTGGAGGAGAACCACCGCCGGCTGGCCGCGGCGGCGGGCGCGTCGCTGGGGGCGCTGGGCCGCGTGTCCCAGGTGCATGGGGACCGGGTGCTGGAGGCGCGGGCGGGGCAGGGGGGCGAGGGCTTGAGGCCGGTGGAGGGCGAGGCGGACGGGCTGTGGACGGAGGCGCCGGAGACGTGGGTGGCGGTGGGCACGGCGGACTGCGTGCCGGTGCTGCTGGTGGACCCGGACGGCCGGCGGGTGGCGGCGGTGCACTCGGGGTGGCGGGGGACGGACGCGGACATCAGCGCCCGCGCGGTGGAATTGCTGGTGGCGAAGGGGGCCCGGGCACAGCGGCTGCTGGCGGCGGTGGGGCCCTGCATCCAGCGCTGCTGCTACGAGGTCTCCGACGAGCTGGGCCAGCGCTTCACCGGGCGGTTCGGCGCGGAGGTGGTGGAGTCCGCGGGCGGCGCGGTGCGGCTGGACCTGTCACGAGCGGTGCGGCTGACGCTGCTGCGGGCGGGGCTGAAGCCGGAGCACGTGGACGTGCTACGGGCCTGTACCGCGTGTGAGCCTGCTCGCTTCTTCTCCCACCGCCGTGACGCGGGGCGCACCGGACGTCACCTCAATTACGTGGTACACCGCTTCTAGCCCACCGGTGCGCGCCGGCCGTTTTCTTGACGCTCTCCGAAGGGCCTTCCTATCCTCGGGCTGATCCCCGTCCGAAGAGGCCCGTGCCCGCGCGCTCCGTCATCCTCCGTCTGCTCGCCGCCGCGCCCCTGTGCGTGCTGAGCGCCTGTGCCACCACGGCCGCGTCCCAGACGGACGTGGACGCGCTGAAGGCCGAGGTGCGCACGCTGCGCGAGAGCCAGACCCGGCTGCGTGAGCGGCTGGAGCGGCTGGAGGCACACGACGCGGTGGAGAAGGCCCGCGCCGCCGGCCCCGCCCGGCCCGCGTCCCCGAAGCAGGCCGACGCCGACGAGGCCGGGAGCGCCACGCCGGAGCTGGCGGTGGTGAAGCTCAAGCCGCGCCATGAGCCCGCGCCGAAGCTGCCCACCGCGGTGCCCGTGGTGGAGCCGGACTCCGAGCAGATGGAGATGTTCATCAGCGCCGTCCCCGAGGGCGGTGCCGCGTCCGGGGGCGAGGCCGCCACCGTGGTGACCGCGGGCGACGACGCCTCGGGCGAGCCGCAGGTGGACCCCGACGTGCTGGACGCCGAGTACGAGAAGTCCGTGTCGCTCTTGCGCACGGGCAACGTGGAGGGCGGCGTGGAGCGCCTGCGCCGCTTCGCCGAGGAGCACCCGCGCCACCCGCGCGCCGACAACGCGCTGTACTTCAGCGGGCTGGGGCAGATGGGGCTCCAGGAGTTCAAGGACGCCGCGCGGACGTTCGAGCGGCTCATCAGCACCTATCCCGCCGGGGATGCCATGCTGGACAGCATGCTCCGGCTCGCCGAGTGCCGGACGCGGCTCAACCAGGCCGCGGATGCCAGGGCGCTCTATACCCGCGTCGTCACCCAGTTCCCGGGGACGGCCGCCGCCACGCAGGCGGAGCAGCGGCTCGCCGCGCTCCCGCAGTGATGCCTCTTTCGAAAGGACGTCGTCGGATGCGCTCCCAAATCCTCACCTCGCTGATGCTGGGCCTGGCCATCACGCCGGCCTGGAGCGCTCGCGCCCAGGAGGGCGAGGAGCAGGAGACGGAGACCGGCAGCGAGACGGAGGGCGCCGAGGTCATGGACGAGGCCCCCGAGCCGCCGCGCTCCGGCAACGTGACGCTTCCCCCGGGCGCGCCCCGCGGCCGTGAGAGCGCCCCGGGCGAGGTCCACTCGGTGCAGGAGGGCGACACGCTGTGGGACTTGTCCCAGCGCTACCTGGGCAGCCCCTGGTACTGGCCCAAGGTCTGGTCCTACAACCCGGAGATCGCCAACCCGCATTGGATCTACCCGGGCAACCAGGTGCGCTTCTTCGCCGGCGGCGAGGAGGTGCCCCGCCGCGTGGACGAGATGGTGGTGGACCCGGGAGACGTCGACGCGCCCACGGAGCTGAGCGGCGGCGACCTGGTGACGGTGACGGGGAAGATTGGCTACGACGTGGCCGCCGCGCGGCCGGTGACGACCCAGGGCTTCGTCACCCAGCGCGAGCTGGACGAGGCGGGCCGCATCGAGGGCTCGTCCTCCGGCGCGCTGATGCTGTCCTTCCCGGACAACGTCTACGTGCGCTTCAAGAAGAAGGGCAGCGCCAAGGTCGGTGACCGGTACGTCGTCTTCCACACCACCCAGCCAGTCCAACACCCGAAGACGGGCAAGAAGCTCGGCTTCCTCACCGACTTCCTGGGCACGCTGCGCGTGGTGCGCGTGAGTGAGAATGTCGTCACCGCGCAGGTTGTCGACACGTGGGACGGCATGGAGCGCGGCGACCTGGTGGGCCCCTACGGCGAGAAGCTCACCGAGCGCATCGCCCCCCGGCCCAACACGAAGGAGGTCCAGGCCACCGTCATCACCGCCCTGGTGCCGTACCTCACGGTGCTCGGCGAGCATCACACCGTGGTGGTGGACAAGGGCAGCGCGGAGGGCGTGCAGCTGGGCAACACCTTCACCATCCTCCGCCAGGGCGACCCGTCGCGGCAGGTGCTGGGCCAGGAGGCGAAGCCGCTCTCCAAGAACGAGCTGCGCTTCCCCTGGGAGAACATCGGCACCTGCATGGTGACCGAGGTGAAGGAGCGCACCTCCAACTGCCTCATGCTGCGCTCGCTGGAGGAGCTCGTCCCGGGGGACCGCGCCCTCATGCGCCCCGAGCCCGCCCCCAGCGCCAGCCGCTGAGCCCCGGCAGGAAATGTGCATGGCCGGCCCCGGCGGAGGGGCTGAGTGCTTGACCGGTGGCGGTCCGGTGTCTATGTGTCGCGCCCCTCCTGGCGGCCCACCTTCTATATAGGTGGGAAACGGGCAGGGGTCGGGTATGGCGGACGCGGACACGGACAGCCTCACGATGGAGCAGCAGGCCTCCCTGGCACTCTGGGCCGTCCCTGGCCTGGGGCCGAGGACGCTGGCCGCCCTGCGCGCCTTCGCGGATGGGAGCCTGGCCGCGCTCGCGTCGGTCCCTGTACGGGACTGGGTGTCCCAGGCGCCGGTCTCCCGACAGGTACGCCTCAGGCTGGCGGCGGTGGAGGGGCTGCCGGCCCTGGCTGAGCGGCTGCTCGAGGCCTGCCGGCGGGGGGGCATGAGGGTGGCATTCGCCGGCGCTCGCGCATATCCGGACCGGTTGAGGGAGGTGGAGGACGCGCCGCCGCTGCTGTTCTACCGGGGCCAGCCCGGCCTGCCGCGGCGGCGGGTGGCCATGGTGGGCAGCCGGCATCCGGACCAGGGCTTCCTGCCCTTCGCGCGCAGGTTCGCCCGGCAGGTGGCGGAGGGTGGGGTGGGCGTGGTGTCGGGCGCGGCGGCTGGAGTGGACCAGGCGTGTCACTGGGGCGCGCTGGATGCGGGCGGGGAGACGTGGGCCTTCCTGGGGTCTGCCCTGGATGCGTTGGACTCGGCGCAAGCCCGCCTGCTTCCTCACCTTTTGGACGGGGGCGGGGTGTTCTTCAGCGAGCTGCCTCCGGGCGTCCGGGCGAGTACCACCACGTTCCCGCGCCGCAACCGACTCATCTCCGGCGCATCCGATGTGGTCCTGGTGCTGAGGGCGGGGTCGGGGTCGGGGAGCCTGTACACGGCGGAGGCAGGGCGGGCGCAGGGGCGACCCGTCTTCGCGCTGCCGGGTGACGTGACACAGCAGGCGGCGGTCGGCTGCAACGCGCTGCTCAGGGACGGGCACGCGAGGGCGTGTACGGGCCCGGCGGATGTATTGAAGGCGCTGGGCATCACCCCCGGAGTCACGGTGTCACCGGGGAAGGGAGATTCGTGGGACGCGCTCTCCGCGGAAGCGAAGGGCGCTTATGAGGTGTTGGACCGGGTTCCCCGGACATTCGATGAGGTGCTGGTCGGCAGCACCCTCTCCCCGGCGGCGCTCGCCAGCGCGCTGGTGGAACTGGAATTGACGGGTCTGGTCATCCAGCACCCGGGACGGTTGTACGAAAAGGTCTAGGTAGGAGAGTCATGGCCACGCGGACGAAGAAGAAGGCGGAAGACACGGAGGCGACCGAGGACACGGCGCCCCGCAAGGCGACCAAGAAGGCCGCCAAGAAGAAGCCTGCGGCCAAGGCGAAGAAGGCAAAGGCGAAGAAGACCGCGGCCCGCCGCCGCGCCACCAAGGGTGACGACGACACGCTCCCCACCGTCGACGCAGACGCGGACGGCGAGGAGCCCGTCGCGCGCCGGGGCAAGGGCCCGCACTACCTCGTGGTGGTGGAGTCGCCCGCGAAGGCGAAGACCATCAAGAAGTACCTGGGCACCGGCTACACGGTGAAGGCCTCCGTGGGCCACGTGAAGGACCTGCCCAAGAGCAAGATTGGCGTCGACGTCGAGCACGACTTCCAGCCCGAGTACGAGGTCATCAAGGGCAAGGAGAAGGTGCTCAACGAGCTGAAGAAGATGGCGAAGTCCGCCGACCGCGTCTTCCTCGCGACGGACCCCGACCGCGAGGGCGAGGCGATTGCCTGGCACATCAAGGAGGAGCTCGCCCACCCCGACGCCCTCCGCGTGACGTTCAACGAAATCACCAAGAAGGCCGTCCAGGAGGCCATCGCCCAGCCCCGCGAGCTGAACCAGGACAACTACGACTCGCAGCAGACGCGCCGCATCCTGGACCGGCTGGTGGGCTATCAAATCTCCCCGCTGCTCTGGCAGAAGATCCGCCGGGGCCTGTCCGCCGGCCGCGTGCAGTCGGTGGCGGTGCGCCTCGTCGTGGAGCGCGAGGCGGAAATCAAGGCCTTCGTCCCCGAGGAGTACTGGTCGCTGGACGCGCTGCTGGCCGGCCCCACCGGCCCGCCGCCCTTCAAGGCCAAGCTGTCCAAGGTGGACGGCAAGAAGATGGAGCTGAAGGACCGCGCCACCACCGAGGGGCTCGTCGCCGAGCTGCAGGGCGCCGACTTCGTGGTGGCCAAGGTGGACCGCCGCGAGCGCCGCCGCAACGCGCCCGCGCCCTTCATCACCTCCAAGCTGCAGCAGGAGGCCGCCAACCGGCTGTCCTTCACCGCCAAGAAGACGATGACGCTGGCCCAGAAGCTCTACGAGGGCGTACCCCTCGGCGAGGAGGGCCAGACGGCGCTCATCACGTACATGCGCACGGACTCCACGCGCCTGTCGGACGACGCGGTGGCGCAGGTGCGCGAGCTCATCGGCACGAAGTACGGCAAGGACTACCTGCCGGAAGAGCCGGTGGTGTACCGCTCCCGGAAGAGCGCGCAGGACGCCCACGAGGCCATCCGCCCCACGTCCCTGGAGTACCCGCCCGAGCGGGTGCGGCCCTTCTTCGAGGCCATGGACGAGCAGGACATGTTCCGCCTGTACGAGCTCATCTGGAACCGCTTCGTGGCGTGCCAGATGAAGCCGGCCGTCTATGACCAGACGAGCGCGGACATCTCCGCGGGCCGGGCCACCTTCCGCGCCTCCGGCAGCACGCTGAAGTTCCCCGGCTACCTCGCGGTGTACGGCGCGGGCCTCACCCCCGAAGAGGAGTCGGAGAAGGAGAAGGCCAAGGCCGCCGGCGACGAGGGCGCGGACGGCGCGGACGCCGTTGGCGAGCTGCCCGTGCTGAACGACGGCGACAAGCTGACCCTGCAGAAGCTGCTGCACGAGCAGCACTTCACCCAGCCGCCCCCGCGCTTCAGCGAGGCCACGCTGGTGAAGGAGCTGGAGGAGCGCGGCATCGGCCGGCCGTCCACCTACGCGGCCATCCTGTCCACCATCCAGGACAAGAAGTACGTGGAGAAGCTGGAGGGCCGCTTCCGGCCCACCGACCTGGGGCAGATGACCAACGAGATGCTGGTCAAGCACTTCCCCCACGAGCTGGACGTCACCTTCACCGCCACCATGGAGGAGAAGCTCGACCAGATCTCCGAGGGCGGCACCAGCTGGAAGGCAGTGCTGCACGACTTCTACGGGCCCTTCAAGGAGACGCTCGAGAAGGCGAAGGCGGAGATGCGCGACGTCAAGCGCGAGGAGATCAAGACCGACATCGCCTGCGAGAAGTGCGGCAACCTCTTCGTCATCAAGTTCGGGAAGATGGGGCACTTCCTCGCCTGCTCGAACTACCCCGACTGCAAGAACACCAAGGACTTCAAGCGGGACGCCGAGGGGAAGATCGTCATCGTGGAGGAGGAGACCACGGACGAGACGTGCGAGAAGTGCGGCAAGCCCATGGTCATCAAGCGCGGCCGCTTCGGGCGCTTCATGGCGTGCTCGGGCTACCCGGACTGCAAGACGTCCAAGCCCATCTCCATCGGCGTGGGGTGCCCGGACTGCAAGCAGGGCTACCTCACCGAGCGCCGCAGCGGCCGCGGGAAGATCTTCTTCGGCTGCAACCGGTACCCGGACTGCAAGTTCGCCGCGTGGGACAGGCCGCTCGCCGAGCAGTGCCCGCAGTGCGCGTCCCCATACCTCCTGCAGAAGTTCTCCAAGCGGGACGGCGCCTACATCTCCTGCCCCAACAAGGAGTGCGGGTACCGCCGGGAAGTCGTGGAGCAGGCAGGCGTACCGGCCGCACCGGAAGCTCCCTCGGCCGCTTGAAATCCCAGTAGTTCCAGGGGGCTGGCCCGCCCGCGTCTTGACACGCTCGGCGGGCCCGCCCTACAAGTCCAGGCTGCCCCCTCCTCGGGGAGAGTCTCGTGGGTGCCCGTGTCCGGACGGGCCCCCCTGGGGGGACGGGCGTCGAAAGGACTGCAGGCGCAATGATTCTCTCGGTGAGCGAGCTGCTGCTGGACGTGACCCTTGCGGCCACGGAAGGCGGCAAGATGGGCCTCACGGACTCCACCATCAAGTTCTTCAAGGATGGCGGTCCGTTCATGTTCGTGAACCTGTTCTGGCTGGCCTGCTCGTTGGCGGTGGCGCTCGAGCGCATCGTCACGGTGGTGTTCCGCTACAACCTGCCCGCGCCGCCGTTCATGGAGCAGATCGCCAAGCTGGTGCGCAGCGGCAACCTGGACCGCGCGGTGAAGGTGTGCGGCATGGCGCCCCACTCGCCGCTGGCGAAGGTCATCCGCGCGGGCCTGGTGAACGCCAACCGCGGCGAGATTGAAGTCGCCAAGGCCGTGGAAGAGGCCATCGTCGAGCACAGCCCGCACGTGTCCAAGCGCATCCCCTGGCTGTGGTCCCTGGCGAACATCGCCACGCTGGTGGGGCTGGTCGGCACCATCTTCGGCCTCATCGGCACCTTCCAGGCGCTGGGCAACGTGCCGGCGGAGCAGAAGCAGGTGCTGCTGTCAGACGGTATCTCCAAGGCGATGAACAACACCGCCTTCGCGCTCTCCATCGCGGTGCTCTGCATCGTCTTCCACCTGTTCCTGACGTCGTACGCCAAGGGGCTGGTGGAATCGATGGAGCTCAACGCGCTCAAGCTGGAGAACCTCCTGTCGCGCCGCGGCGGCGTGGACCCGGGCGCGACCGAGCCGGCGGAGGCCCGCGCGTCGTAACGCGGGCTGCGTGCGTCCATGGCGTTCCACTACTCCCGGCGCAAGCTGAAGGTCCGTGAGGAAGAAGAGTCGGGCGAGCTGAACATCGTCCCGTACCTCGACATCCTCATGAACCTCATCATCTTCATGCTGCTGTCGATTACCGGCCTGGCCACGTTCGGCATCCTGAACGTCAATGCCCCCAGCTACGGCGCGCCGTCCGCGGGCGTGACGCAGGAAGGGGCCGACGAGCCTGACCTGCTGCTCTCGGTGCTCATCTCCAAGAAGGGGCACTTCATCAGCAGCCAGAACGCGACCATCACCCCGGAAGGGGCGACGCCGGATACGCCCTCCGTCCCCGTGAAGGCGGACGGCACCCACGACTTCGCGGCGCTCACCGCGAGGATGGTGGAGGTCAAGGCGGCCTCCGTCGACGCCAAGGGGAAGGCCGAGACGAAGGTCATCGTGGGCGCGGACCCGGACATCCCCTACGAGACGCTGATCCAGACGCTGGACGCCATCCGCGAGACGCCGGGCAAGGATCGCCGGCTGCTGTTCCCGGACGTCACCCTGGCGGGGACCTGAGCCATGTCCGAGACGCTCAATCCCACCGTGGCCGAGGCCGACGAGGAGTCCCTGGCCCGCCTGCGCTACCGCAAGGCGCTGGCCCGCAAGAAGCGCAAGGAGCGCGAGGCCGCTGGCGAAATCAAGGAGCTGAACATCACCGCGATGATGGACATGATGACCATCCTCCTGGTGTTCCTGCTCAAGTCCTTCGCCTCGTCCTCCGCGGCCATCACCGCGTCCGAGGACGTGCGGCCGCCCGTGTCCAGCACGCGCGCCACGCCGAAGGACACGGTGGCCATCACCGTCACCCCCAAGAACATCCTGGTCGGTGACAAGGAAGTGATGCGGCTGCAGAACGGCCAGCTCCCCGCCGACAAGCTGCAGGGCCGGCTGGTGCTGCCGCTGGACGCGGCGCTGAAGAAGGAAGTGGAGAAGCTGAAGTACATCGCCGAGCGGAATCCCTCGGCCCCCTTCAGCAGGGAGCTGTCCGTCATCGCGGACAAGAAGATTCCCTACGACATGCTCCTCACCGTGCTCTACACGGCGGGGCAGAACGAGCTGGAGAACTACCGGTTCGTCGTCCTCCAGAAGGAAGGCGAGTAGGGCGCTCCCCGGGCGGCGGCGGGAGCGCCCGTCTGCCGTCGCCTAGAGCGAGGGCATGGCCATGTGCCCGCCGCGCGTCTCTATCTCGTGGATGCTGGCGTCCTCCTCGCAGCGGATGGCGAAGGGCAGGGCCTCCAGCCGCTCGATGGGGATTTCGAAGCCGCAGTCCACGCAGTCTCCGAAGACGCCCATCTCCATGCGGCGCAGGGCCGCGTCGATGAGCATCACCTCGCGGCGCTGGGACTCCATCAGGCTGGACAGCGTGTAGTCCGCCAGCTCCGACTGGGCGTTCTCCTCGTACTCGGGGTCCCTCTCCTGGTCCTTCAGTGCCGTCAGCTCACGGTGTGCGCCCGCGCTGGCGTGGAGGATGTCCCGCCGCCGGCGCTGGAGGAGCTCGCGAATCCTGTTCAGGTCATTGCTTCGGCTGATCGCCATGTCTCCGTCGCTCCCAGATTTCGAGTTCACTTCCGCTCGCCCGGATGAAGGCCGCCCCGGAGCGGCGAACGCGAGAAACGTAGGGGTTCAACCCAGGTAGGGAAACCGCGCCTTCCAGACGGAGGCGCAGGTGGCCTGGTGAGCAGCCGGGCAGGCAGGACGGTCAAGGGGCGACTGAGGAGCAACAGAGGGTTGACGGGCCTGCTTTCGCTTCTGGGAAAGGGCGCCCCGGTCCTGCTAACTGTCCAGGGACGGGCTCAGCACGGCCTGCCCGGGAGGCTCCAGGATGGCGGATCAGAAGCAGCGGGTGACGGTGATTGGCGGCGGGCTGGCGGGCAGCGAGTGCGCATACCAGCTCGCCCGCCGGGGCGTGCCGGTGGTGCTGCGGGAGATGAAGCCCCACAAGCGTTCGCCGGCCCACAAGTCGGACACGTTCGCGGAGCTGGTGTGCAGCAACTCGCTGCGCTCGGACAACCCGGAGAGCGCCATCGGCCTGCTGCACGCGGAGCTGCGCGCGCTGGGCTCGCTGGTGCTGGGCACGGCGGACGCGCACCGGGTGCCCGCGGGTGACGCGCTGGCGGTGGAGCGCGAGCGCTTCTCCGGGGCCATCACCGACACCCTCCACCGCCTGCCGGGCGTGGAGGTGGTGGCGGGCGAGGTGGAGCGGCTGCCGGAGGAGGGCCTGGTGGTGGTGGCCACCGGCCCGCTGACGTCGGACGCGCTCACCCGCGAGCTGGAGCGGCACGTGGGGACGAAGCTCTACTTCTACGACTCCATCGCCCCCATCATCTCCGGGGACTCCATCGACCTGGGGGTGGCGTTCCGCCAGAGCCGCTACGGCAAGGGCGGCGGGGACGACTACCTCAACCTGCCGATGAACCGCGAGGAGTACTACCGCTTCATCGCCGAGGTGAAGGCGGGCCAGAAGGTGGTTCCGCACAGCTTCGAGGAACCGAAGTACTTCGAAGGGTGTCTGCCGATTGAAGTGATGGCGGAGCGCGGTGACGACACGCTGGCCTACGGGCCCATGAAGCCGGTGGGGCTGAGAGACCCGCGCACGGGGCAGGAGCCCTACGCGGTGGTGCAGCTGCGCATGGAGGACACGGCGGGCACGGCGTGGAACATGGTGGGCTTCCAGACGCGGCTGACGTGGGGTGAACAGAAGCGCATCTTCAGCACGTGCATCCCCGGACTCCAGCAGGCGGAGTTCCTGCGGATGGGGCAGATCCACCGCAACACCTTCATCGACTCGCCCCGGCTGCTGTCGCGGGAGCTGACGCTGAAGACGGAGCCGAGGCTGTACTTCGCGGGGCAGATTTCCGGCGTGGAGGGGTACGTGGAGAGCGCGGCGTGCGGGTACCTGGTGGCGCTGGCGCTGCACGCGCGGCTGACGGGGAAGGAGTGGGTGCCACCGCCGGCCACCACGGCGCTGGGCTCGCTGTACCGGCACGTGACGGGAGAAGCGCACCCGCCGGACTACCCGCACCAGCCCTCCAACATCATCTTCGGCCTCTTCCCGCCGCTGGCCGGGCGGGTGAAGAAGGCGGACAAGCGCGCGGCATACTCGTCGCGAGCGAAGCAGGACCTGACGGCGTGGCTGCCGCACGCGGGTGTCCCGGGCCCGGAGCATCCGGAACCCGCTGTGCGGGCGGAGCACGCGGAGCAGAGGAGCGCATGATGCGGACGTGGCAGGGGCGACTTCTGGGAGCGGGCCTGGTGGCCTCGCTCGCGCTGACGGGCGCGGGCTGCAAGAAGGCAGAGGACGGCGGCGCCGGTGGCGCGGCGGCTCCCGGGGCCAGCGGAGGCGGCACGGCGGCGCAGGCCCCGGCGCCGAGCGCTCCCGCGCAGGGCCGTGGTGCGCCCGGCGCGGGGCAGGGCGTGCTGCTGGCGGCGGGCCGCGCGGCGGACCTGCGCGTGACGCCGGACGGGCTGCGCGTCACGTACCTCCTCAACGGGCAGAAGCCCCGGCTGGACGGCGTGCCCCCGCAGATGCTGCTGGGGGACCTGCACGTCGTGTCCGTGGAGGGCGGCGAGCCGCGCAAGCTGGGCGAGGGCGTGACGAACGTGCCGGGCGGGCTGCTCTTCACGCCCGACTCGAAGCACGTGCTCCTGCTGGCGGGCTACAACCCGGCCTCGCAGTCCGGCGCGCTGACGGTGGTGTCGCTGGAGGACGCGAAGGCGGAGCCGACGGTGCTGGGCACGGCGGTGAGCTACATGCTGCCCAGCCCGGACGGCACGAAGCTGGCCTTCGTGGACGCGGGGCGGCTGAAGCTGGGGGCGCTGCCCTCGGGGCCCTTCACCGAGGTGGCGGGCGAGGTGAGCACGGCGCAGTTCACCCCGGACGGGAAGACGCTGCTCATCAAGCGCCGGCTGGCCGCGGCGGGGGGGCTGGCGGCGGTGTCCGTGGAGAAGCCGGAGGAGGCGCCGCGCAAGCTGGCGGACCAGGTGGGCGACTACCTGGTGTCGCCGGACGGGCAGCGCGTGGCCTTCCAGGTGCGCAGCGAGTCGGTGCGCGGGCTGTATGACTTGTTCCTGGCGGAGCTGCCGGCGGCGAAGCCGAAGCGGCTGGCGGTGGCCTCGAGCGTGTTTGCCTTCTCGCCGGACGGCAAGTGGCTGGGGCGCACGGAGAATGGCAAGCAGGACGTGCCGGGCGACCTGCACGTGGGGCCGGCCACGGGCGGCGCCGGGCGCAAGGTGGGCGACCGGGTGGAGAAGTTCTCCTTCTCTCCGGACTCGCAGGCGGTGGGCTTCCTGGAGAAGTACGACTCCACGGCGGGCGCGGGGCTGATGGCGGTGGCGTCACTGCCGGACGGGGCGCCGAAGACGGTGGGCGGGCGGGTGCCCAACTTCGTCTGGGGCTCGGACGGGCGCTACGTGGCGTTCCTCTCGCGCTTCATGAAGCCCGAGTACTCGGTGGACCTGATGCTGTACCCGCTGGGCGCGGAGAAGGCGGAGAAGGTGCACAAGGGCGTGTTCGGCTACGGCTTCATGCCGGGCAACACGCAGGTGGTGTTCCGCTCCAACTGCATCCGCAACGGGCGCGCGTGTGACTTCAAGGCGCTGGAGCTGCCCCAGAAGGGCGAGCCCCAGACGTGGATGCAGGGCATCTTCAGCTACAAGCTGTCCTCGGACGGCAAGCGGGTGCTCGCCACGTATGCGCGGATGGACTCGGACACGTATGACGTGGCCGTGTACGACGTGAAGACGCAGGCGCGAAAGACGCTCGACCAGGGCGTGCAGGTGCCGGTGTCCTTCGCGGGCAAGGATGACTCGCGCGCCGTGTACATCATCGCCCAGGGCCCCAAGGCCGGCGTCTACAGCGTGCCGGCGGTGCCGTAGACAGCGCTTTCGGCGAGAGGGGCGTGCGGTGTCGCGCGCGGTGTGCTTACTTCCGCCGCACGTATGGCCTCTCTCGTCTATCGCCGCTATGGCGGCTCGCTCCAGGTCGACCTTCCCTCCTTCGACGTGCTCGAGGAGGCCGTGCGCATCCCCGAGACACAGTGGATTGCCACGGCGTGTCCGCTCGAGGGGCTGAGCTGTGACCCGCGCTTCCTCACGTTCCTGGACGCGGATGGCAACGGCCGCATCCGGGTGGCGGAGGTGCGCGCCGCGGTGGAGTGGGCCGCGAAGCGGCTGAAGGACCGGCGGGGCGCGGACTCGGGCAGCGACGTGCTGGAGCTGGCCTCGCTCACCGAGGAGGCCCGGCCGCTGCGGAGCGCGGCGGAGGTCATCCTCCGGACGCTGAAGGCACCGGACGCGACGCGCATCTCCCTGGAGCAGGTGCGCGCCAGCGACGCGGCGCTGCGCGCGGCGGGGCAGAACGGGGACGGCATCGTCGCGCCCGCGCACCTGCCCGAGCGGCTGCGCCCGCTGGCGTCGGACGTCATGGCCTGCTTCCCGGAGGTGAAGAACCGGGCGGGCGAGGCGGGCATCGACCCGGCGATGGTGAAGCGCTTCCGTGAGGAGCGCACGGCCCTGCTCGCGCACGTGGAGGCGCGGGGCGCGGCGTTCACCTGGGGCGACGCGAGCCTGGACACGGCGAAGCGCATCCGCGAGGTGGCGCCGCTGCTGGACACGTACTTCGTGCAGTGCCGGCTGGTGGCCGCGCAGCCCGAGGCGGCGGCGAGCCTGCGGCTGCGCGCGGACCGGGTGGAGAACGCGCTCGGTGACGTGGCGGCGCTGGGGAAGGCGGCGGGTGACCTGCCCATCGCCCCGCCCGAGCCCGCGGGCGTGCTGGAGTGGACCCGGCTCCACCGGGGGCCGGCGTTCGAGCAGCTGGAGTCGTTCCGCAAGGACGTGGCGGCGCCGCAGACGGGCGATGCGCGGCGGCTGACGGACCCGGCGTGGCGCGAGCTGGTCGCGAAGGCGGACGCGGTGCTCGCGTGGCAGGCGAAGCTGGAGGCGAGCCCGGTGCGCAAGCTGGTGGACGTGCTGCCGGCGGTGGTGGACGCGGACCTCACGGCGATTGAGGCGGAGTGCGCGGCGGACGTGGCGCTCAAGCCGGTGCTGGACGCCATCGTCGAGCTGGAGCGGCTGGTGCTGTACCAGCGCTGGCTGCTCATCTTCGCGAACAACTTCATCAGCATGCCCAACATCTACCTGCCGAAGCGGCTGGCGCTGGTGGAGAAGGGGACGCTCATCCTGGGCGGGCGCAAGTACACGCTGTCGGTGCTGACGACGAACCGGGCGGCGCACGCGGCGCTGACGGGGCAGGGGACCACGTGTGTCCTCTACGTGCAGGTGGCGCCGAAGGACGGGACGCCGGGCTACGAGGTGGCGGTGCCCGTCACGCGCGGGCGGAGCACGGACCTCGTCGTAGGCAAGCGGGGCATCTTCTACGACGTGGACGGCAAGGAGCACGACGCCACGGTGACGCACGTCATCCGCCAGCCCGTGTCGCTGTGGGAGGCGATGACCATGCCCTTCACGCGGATAGGCACGTTCATCACCAGCAAGGTGGAGGGGCTGGCAACGGCGGGGGAGAAGTCCTTCGATACGACGCTGGAGAAGGGCTACACGCAGGCGGTGGTGACGCCTCCGGCTCCGGCGGGGGCGGCGCCCGCGGCGGCTGCGCCCGCGACAGGAGGGCTGGCGGGGATGCTGGCGGCGGGAGGCATCGCGGCGGCGGCGCTCGGCTCGTCGGTGGCGTTCATCGTGACGCAGGTGAAGTCGCTGACGCTGGTGGACCTCATCTCCGCGACGACGGTGATTGCGCTGGTGGTGATGGCGCCGGCGGGGCTGCTCGGGTGGCTGAAGCTGCGGCGGCGCAACCTGGCGCTGCTGCTGGAGGGCTCGGGCTGGGCGCTCAATGACCGGCTGATGCTGACGCCCGCCCTGTCGTCGCTGGTGACGCGCCGGCCGAGGCTGCCGCCGGGCTCTCGCGTGGACCGGATGGACATGGTCCGCCCGGAGCTCATCCGCCAGCAGGAGGAGGACGGCGAGACGGAGGGCCTGTCCGGCTGGGCGAAGCTGGGCATCGGCCTGGCGGTGGCGTTCGTCCTGCTCTGGCTGGTGCGCGCGCCCGTCCTCAACGCCATGTGCGGGGCAGGGTGGCTGTCCCCGGAGACGTGCTCGGTGGTCCTGCCGACGCTGGTGGAGGCCTCTCCGACGATGGCGCCCGCGGCTCCGGCGGCCGCGCCCGCACCGGCGAAGTAGGGGCGGGCTGGGCGCTGGCCGTGAATCTTGCGAGGATCTCCAGCGCCCGTAGGCTCACCTCGCCATGACGAACCCGTCGCCGCTGCTGGAGAAGTTCCGCGCCCACCTGGAGGAGAAGGGCTCGTCCCCCCACACGGTGCGGAACTACCTCATGGACCTGGTGGACTTCGAGCGCTACCTGGTGGAGCGCATGAAGCTGTCGCTCCTGGCCGGCACGCACGCGGCCATCCGCGGCTACCTGGGCACGCTGAGCACGGACCACGCGCCCGCGAGCCGGGCGCGGAAGCTGGCGAGCATCAAGTCGTTCTACAAGTACCTCGTGCGGCAGAAGCTCCTGCCGGCCAGCCCCGCGAAGCTGGTGAAGAGCCCGAAGCTGCCCAAGGCGCTGCCCAAGGTGCTGCCGGTGGAGGAGGTCTTCGCCCTCCTGGACGTGCATGACCTGAAGACGGTGCTCGGCTTGCGGGACAAGGCCATCCTCGAGCTGCTGTATGGCGGCGGGCTGCGCATCAGCGAGCTGTGCGGCCTGGACCTGCTGGACGTGGACCGGAGCGGGCGCATCATCCGGGTGATGGGCAAGGGCAACAAGGAGCGGCTGGTGCCGGTGAACGCACAGGCCATCCGCGCGCTGGAGGCCTACCTGGCGCGCCGGGGCGAGCTGCTGGCCACGCCCGCGGAGGACCAGACGCCGGAGGCCATGTTCCTCAACTTCCGTGGGGGCCGGCTGACCCCGCGCAGCATCCGGCGGCACCTGGATGCCCACGTGCTCAAGTGCGCGCTGGCGCGCAAGGTGAGCCCGCACGCCTTGCGCCACTCGTTCGCCACGCACCTGCTGGGCGGCGGCGCGGACATCCGCAGCATCCAGGAGCTGCTGGGCCACGCGAGTCTTTCCACCACCCAGCGGTATACGCAGGTGACGTGGGAGCAATTGCAGCAGGTCTACGACGCCGCGCACCCGCGGGCGTGAGCCCTGCCGGCGCGTATGCGCCTGTCGCCCTGACCGTGAAGGGCGTCGCCACGGCGTTTTCCCCCGTCACGCTTTCATCACCCTGCCCGGGGTAGTTACCGGCGGCTGGTCGCGCTCCTGTCCTTCGCATAGGGCTCCGATGCGGGGCCGGGGCGGCCGTACTCAACTCGGGTGAGTCAAACAATGACTGAAAGCGTCAGGGGCCTGCTTCTCGCAGTGCTCTGTGGGGTGTTCTTCGCGCTGGGGAGTCCGGCAGCGCATGCTCAAACGTCCTGTGTCCCGGGACAGGCCGAAGTCTGTAACGGACTCGACGACGACTGCGACCAGCTCGTGGACGAGGGGGGCGTCTGCCGGATGGACACCGGGACGTGTCCGTGTTTGCCCACGACGTGCGAGGCCGAGAATGCCTCGTGCGGCACCCTCCCGGATGGTTGTGGCGGCACGCTCGAGTGTGGGGGCTGCGGCCTGGGCCACTCCTGCACGGAGAATGTCTGTGTCTGCGTGCCCCGGACCTGCGGCGACGTGGGCGCCACCTGCGGCCAGCTCGCGGATGGCTGCGGGGGCTACCTCTCCTGCGGCAGCTGCCCCAACGGCAGCAACTGCTCCCAGAACCAATGCGTCCAGCTCACCTGTCCGGGCATGTACACCTGCTGTGACGGCTCCTGCAGCACGGTGAAGGGGTGCCCGGGGATTGCCTGCGATCCGCGCCCTGATGGTGGCACCCAGTCGTCCTGAGCCACGTACGGATTTCACGCTGGGGAGGCCGCGGCGGGTCCACCCGTGCGGCGCCCTGTTCCCATCTATTTCCTGTTGAGGCGTGGCCTTGCCGCCACGGATGACAATGAAGAAGCGTTTCATGTTGGGCCTGGTGACCCTTGCCACGGCGGGTGCATGTGGAAGTCACCAGGAGGAGGAGCGGTCGCACGCGGCCGCTCCCAGGTCGGTGTCCCAGGCGGTGCTGAACCTGCCGCCGAACACCCTGGTGCCCACGGAGGTCGACACGGCGGGAGTGGTGCCCGGGCAGTTCTCGGGGAGTGCGTCCGTCACCGCGGATGGCACGGCCAGCTACTCGCTCCCGCTGTGGGTTCCCGCCGGCCGCGCCGGCATGCAGCCCGAGCTCGCGCTCGCGTACCAGGGGAGCGGTGATGGTCTGCTGGGCTCCGGCTGGAATCTGGCGGGCCTGTCGCGAGTCACCCGCTGCAACAAGACCGTCGCCCAGGACGGCCTCGCCGAGAAGATCACCTTCACCATCGCGGATGTCTTCTGCCTGGACGGCCAGCGGCTGATTGCGGCGCAGGGGACCTATGGCGGGGCCGGCACCACGTACCGCACCGAGAGCGACACGTTTGCTCGCGTCGTCTCGGTCCAGGCCGACGCGCTCGGTCCCACGCAGTTCAAGGTGTATCTGAAGGACGGGCGGATCCTCACCTACGGTCAGCTCAATGGGTCGACCCTCGCGGGGGAGCGCATCCGCGTCCGTCCGTCGGACACCTCGGGCTTCGATGTCCAGCGTGACGGCCAGCAGAACCGCCTGGCCTGGGCCCTGGCGCAGGTGGAGGACCGCAGCGGCAACTCGCTCGCCTTCCACTACTCCGTGGTCTTCGATGCGGCGGACTCGACCTACGAGCAGCTCCCGGTGCAGGTCGCCTATACGGCCTCGTCGCTCGGCGCCACCCAGCCCGCCACCCGCTTCATCGACTTCGCCTACGAGTCCCGCCCGGACCCCCGCGTCAGCTACCTCTCCGGCTTCAAGATGAAGCTGAGCAAGCGGATGACCGGCGTGCAGATGCGCGTCGTCAACCCCGCCTCGGGACTGCGCGAGCTCCAGCGCTCCTACCTGCTCGGCTACACGACGGATGACTTCGGCGCCAGGAGCCTGCTCTACCAGGTCCGGGAGTGTGATGGCGTGGGCGCCTGCACGAAGCCGGTCACCTTCGGTTACTCCACGGCGAGTGGTGCCTTCACGGACGTGGACACGGGGTTCACGGACTTCACCGACATGGGCCCCCGGTTCCTCGAGCCGTACTGGTGGCTGCTCCAGCCCGCGGACCTCAACGGAGATGGCCGCGACGACCTCGCCTACCGCAAGGTGTACGACATCTCCGGCAACACGTTCCACTGGGCGGTCCGCCATGCCACGGAGTCGGGGTTCGGCCCCTCGTCCAGCCTCCAGCTGACGTATCAGGACTGCGGCACGACGCTCAATCATGATGGGCGGTGGGCGGACATCAACCTGGATGGGCGGATGGACGTCGCCATGGTCCAGACCGTCGAGTGCGACGATGAGTACCCTGTCCACTACGAGCACGACTTCTTCGTGGTGACGCGCTCCGCTTCCGGCACCTGGGTGCCGAACCTCACGGGCCTCACCGATACCCAAGCCTCTCCTCGCAAGTCCTCCTTCGCGGACCTCGACGGCGATGGCTTCCCCGAGCTCCTCCGGCGCACGGGTTCCAACACCTCGCCCCACCTCCAGTATCGCCCCAACGTGGGAGGGCAGATCGCGACGCAGCCCGTCGACGTAGCCCCCTCCACGGCGTCGGAGAGCGAGGCGTATACGCTCGACCTGGACGGCTCGGGCCGGGCCAGCATCCTGACGAAGGAGCGTCAGCCGGGCTCCACCCAGCCCCTGGGGACGCGCTATCACGCGGCGAAGCTCGTCAGCCCGGGGCTCTTCGACATCCAGGAGACGACGCTCGTCCGCACGGACGTCAACAACAAGCCGTACGTGTTCCTCGACATCAACGGGGATGGGCTTCCCGACGCGGTCCGCTCGGCGCAGTCCGGAGGTGACATCGAAATCCTGATGAACACGGGCGACGGCTTCGCTCCGCCCGTCGTGCAGGACCTGGCCACGCCGTACGAGCTGGGGAACTGGTGGGAGGTGGACAATGGGCTGCGCCCCATCGACTACAACCAGGACGGCCGACAGGACCTGCTGCTGATGGACAGCCGCGGCGGAGCGCGGACGAACCTCGTGGTCCTCGTGTCCAATGGCTCCCGGTTCCTCGAGTACGTGCTTCCCATTCCCGTGGGCCGGTCCGTCCCGGGCGGCTATCGCGTCTCCCAGGTTCTGGACGCCAATGGTGACGGACTGACGGACCTGGCTCAGGTCGTCAATGGCTCCCTCCATGTCTACACGCGGCAGGGGGCGCCGACAGCGTTGCTGACCTCGGCGCAGGACAGCCTGGGGGCGAGGGCGGAGTTCATCTACAAGCCGATGACCGACGCCTCCGTCTACACCCGGGGCACGGCGTGCGCCGCCCCGCAGTACTGCCTCAAGGGGGGGATTTGGCTCGTCTCCGAGCTGCGCACGGACGTGGGACTTCCGGCCGTGCGGACCCAGAGCTACCACTACGAGGACGGCCGCACGGACGTCCAGGGGCGCGGCTGGCTGGGCTTCGGCAAGGTGACGGTGACGGACGCGGCGGCCGGGCAGAGCGTCACGACGGAGTATGATCACCAGACCCGCTCGGGCAGCTTCTACCCCTATGCCCGGCAGGCGACGCGGGAGACGACGACGACGCAGCTGGGCGCGCGTTTCCACCAGCGGGTGCGGACCTTCCAGTACCGCCACGTCGTGCGGTCCGGCGGGCAGTCCCTGGCGGTGTTCCCGGTGTACTCCGTCGACTTCGAGTACGAGGGCGTCAACAACGGACCCGCCACCCTGTTGCGCTCGACCTCCACGACCTGGGGGTATGACGACACCTACGGAAACCTGACGTCGAGACAGCTGACGCGCAACACCGGTGAGACGACCACCTGGTCCGGTAGGTACTTCAACTTCGAGGCGGACTGGCTCATCGGCCTGCTCTATTCCACGACGGAGTCGAGCCAGACGTCGGGCGAGACGGTCGTCCGGAGCCGGAGCCTCGAGTATCACCCGGGAACGGCGCTCCTGAGGAAGGAGACCCAGTCGCCGGGCGCGCCGAATCTGGAGGTGTCCACCCTCTACGTGCGTGCGGCGGATGGCCTGGTCACCCAGGTCGTCCAGAGCGCGCCGGGCCAGACGTCGCGCTCCACGACGTTGGAGTACGACACCCATGACCGGACGTTCCTCGTGGCGCTGACCAATGCGCTGAACCAGCGCGAGTCCATGGTGTACCACTGGGGACTCGGCGTGCTCGCGGCCACCGAGGATGCCAATGGCGTCTACACCGCCTGGCAGTACGACCGCTTCGGCCGTCCCCGCAAGGAAGAGGGACCGGACCTGGCGGATACGACCTACTCCTATAGCTGGGGACTCGGAGGCCAGTCGGCCCTGCGGGTGCTCTCGACGCGGGCGGGCGGCGAGGAGGCGTTCACCACCTATGACCGCCTGGGCCGGTTCCTGTCGGTCCGCACGCGCTCATTCCACGGCGACCAGGTCACCACCTCGACCGAGTACGACGTCCTGGGGCGCGTCGTGAAACAGTGGACGCCGTCGCCCCTGGACGCGACGCAGCGGGTGGCCACCGAGTTCACCTACGACAACCTGGGACGCAAGCGGACCACCCGCTACCCGGACGGCCAGCTGCTCAGCAACACCTACGAGGGGCTGAAGACGACGAGCGTGGATGCCCGGGGCAACCTGCGCGTGGTCCACCAGCACTCGAACGGACAGCCCGCGTCCGTCGAGGAGTGGAAGGATGGGGCGGCCTTCGTCACCCAGTATGGGTATGGCCCGTTCGACCTGCCGGTGCTCGTGACGGACGCGCAGGGCCACTCCACCTTCATGGGGTATGACCGGAGCGGACGCCGGACGCGGCTGCAGGACCCGGACACGGGGGTGAACCTCACGCGCTACAACCCGTTCGGAGAGGTCATCGAGCAGGTCGACGGCAAGGGCGACGCGACCACCTACCAGCGGGACCTCCTCGGTCGTGAGACGTCCATCACCCACGCCATCGACGGCGAGGTGCGCTTCACCTGGGACACCGCGCCCCACGGCATCGGCCAGCTGGCCAGCAGCCAGCGGGTCGCAGACCCGGGCACGACGCTGGACGACATCATCGTGGGACACACCTACGACCCGGTGGGCCGCGTGGCGTCGGACGTGTGGACCGTGGACGGACAGCTCTACGCCGTCGACATGACGTACGACGTGTACGGACGCCTCCGGGACCAGAGCTATCCGGCCGCGGGCGGGAGGCGGCTGACCGTCCGGCGTGAGTACAACACCTGGGGCGACCTGCTGAGCGTGCGGGAGCCGGCCAGCGGGTATGCCTACTGGACCGCGGAGTCGCGCAACGCCGCGGGCCAGCTCACGCGGGAGCAACTGGGCAACGGCGTCGTCTCGAAGCGGGCGTATGACGCCAGCGGCCGGTTGCGCTTCATCGATAGCA
Organism: Pyxidicoccus xibeiensis; assembly: GCF_024198175.1. Classification (NCBI taxonomy): domain Bacteria; kingdom Pseudomonadati; phylum Myxococcota; class Myxococcia; order Myxococcales; family Myxococcaceae; genus Pyxidicoccus; species Pyxidicoccus xibeiensis. Next base: position 79,489 of record NZ_JAJVKV010000010.1, on the reverse strand, counting down.
AGCGCGCAACCTCGCCCGTGCAGGCGCTGGCGTACGCCTATGACGCCAACGGCAACCTGAGCGAGCGGCATGACCTGCTTGGCCGGACCACGGAGGACTTCGCGTATGACTCGCTCAACCGGCTGACGCGGTGGTCCGTCTTCCAGAACTGCCTCCCGTCCGTGCTGGCGTATCGCTACGACAGCATCGGGAACCTGCTGGGCTCCGACGTGCTGCAGGGAACGGGCTTCAGCTCGGCGCTCTACTACGAGAAGACGAACGGGGCGGGGCCCCATGCGGTGACGCGCGCGGGCCTGGCCCCGTACGGCTACGACCGGAACGGCAACCAGGTCAGCGGGCCGGGGCGTGTCGTCGAGTACACCGGCTTCAACCTGCCGTCCCGCGTCTCGACGAACACGGGCAGCACCCTGTTCCGCTACGACGCGGCGGGGGTCCGCACCGTGAAGCAGGTGGTCGGCGGTGAGCGGACGGTGTACGTCGGCGGCCTGTACGAGGAGCGCACCGCGCCGGATGGCAGCGCGCTCCACGTCTTCAGCGTCCAGGGCGCCGAGCGCGTCGTGGCCCAGGTGTCCTGGACCACCGACGTGTCCCAGCAGGCCGGCCCCGAGCAGCGGCTGTTCCTCCACGCCGACCACCTGGGCTCGGTGGAGACGGTGACGGACGCCGCGGGCGCCGTGGTGGAGCGGAGGAAGCACGAGCCGTTTGGCGGCAGCCGCCAGGTCAACGACCTGACCCAGCCGGAGTCGCCGTGGGGCTCGCAGGTGCGGCGGGGCTTCACCGGCCATGAGCAGGACGACGAGTCCGGTCTCATCAACATGAACGGGCGCATGTATGACCCGAAGCTGGGCCGGTTCCTCAGCGCGGACCCCATCGTGTCGTCCGCCTTCTCCGGACAGGCGTACAACCGCTACAGCTACGTCCTCAACAACCCGCTCTCCTTCACGGACCCCTCCGGGTACCTGCCGATCAGCGAGGCCGTCATCGTCTATGACAGCTGGTATGGCGGCTATGCGCCGGTGCCGGGCCAGGGCTCGGCTGTCATCCGGACGAAGCCGTCCACGCAGGACGGGTGCATGGCGGGCGTGTGCTGGTCCAACACGAAATTCGCGGCGGCGACCACGGACAGCACGGTGTCCGCTTCCTCGTCGAGCGGCATGCTCAAGCCTCCGACCCTCAAGGGCTGCACGGTGGACGAAACGATATGCTGGGTCGCCACGCCCGACCTGGTGACGGTCGAGTCCGAGAGCTCGGTCCGGTCGGAGATGTCACCGGAGTTCTCGCACTTCGTCCACCGGTCGAGCAGGGGGGCCGGTGGTGCGCGAGGGGGGTATGGAGGCGGGGGCATTCAACGCTTCGGGAGTTACAATGACGGGCTCGCGCGGGTGCTGGATGCATGGGCTCCGGGCTGGATGGAGTGGGACGTGCGAACCGCGGGGAACTTCGCGTCGGGCATGGGAGACTTCCTGACCTTCAATGCCACCCGTGCCATCCGGGGTCTGAACGACTCCAATGCCGTCGTGGACAGGCAGAGCGGGGCCTACACGGCGGGCCAGGTCTCGGGCTTCGTCAACTCACTCTTCCTGGGGGGAGGGGCCGCGCTGCGGCCCGCCACCAAGGCCATGCAACAGGTGACGCACTGGGATACGGCGGCCAAGGTGGCCGGCGGCACCCTCCGGCCGGGCGCCTGGGTGATGACGGGAGGCGGCACGCTCCGCAACTGGCTCTTCTCCGGGACGGTCCGGATGTACAAGCTTGGGGACCGCGTGACGCATTCGGTGCCGGGCTCCGCGCTGCGGTGGCCCAGCGGAGGGCAGTGGTTCAAGGGGCTGATAGGACAACGTATCTACATGCCCTGAAGCGGACGCCAGGGAGGACACCCATGCTCACTCCAATGCTCGATGTGCTGTCGTGGTTCCTGCTGGGCGTGGGTGTGCTGATCGACGCGGTCAGCTTCGTCCTGCTGCTGCGTGCGGTGACAGGGAAGAAGGTCGCCTCGGGAGCACCCGGGGTGGCCCTCTTCTTCTACCTGTGCTTCTACGGCATCCGGACGCTGGCGGGTCTGCCCTGGCATGGCGGGCTTCTGCTGGGCTTGTTCAGCTTCCACGTCCTGGTGCACCTGGGGTTGCCCTTGATGCTGAGGGACCGGCGCTCGTGAGGTCCGCTCCCCCGCAGGACCTGGCGGTACCCGACGCCGCGCTCCCAGGTGTTCGAACTGCGGCACCTGTGGCTGCAGACGGCCACCGGCATCTGGGAACTGGAGCTCGAGCCCGGAGCGCCCCTCTTCGGTTTCCTGAATGTTCTGCAATCCGTCTCGGAGCCCGCGACTCCGGAGGCGTAACTGGAGCGGACAGGCAGCGAATGCTCCCAGGGAGCGCGCCGGATGAGTAGAATGGCCAGCATGGCCACCGCCGACGAATTGCTCACGGATGCGCTGCGACTCCCGTCCAGGGACCGGGCACGGCTTGCGCACGAGTTGCTGCTCAGTCTCGAAGGTCGCGATGCGGATGACGCCGACGCCCAGTCCGAGTGGGCGACGGAGCTCGAACGTCGTGCCCAGGAAGTCATCAGCGGCAAGGTGAAGCTCGTCAGCGTCGACGACGCCCGTCGAGCCGTCTCCGAGCGGCTAGAGCACGTGCGCCGAGAACGGTGACCTGCACGCATGTCCGTGTCGCTTCATTCCGACGCCAGCGAGGAGCTGGTGCTTGCCTCCGAGTGGTACGAGCGCCAACAGCTCGGGCTCGGCACGGCGTTCTCCTCCGAGGTCTTCAGGGCTCTTCAGGGCGCTGGACGTCCTTGAGGACCATCCCGAGACCTGGCCCGAGTGGCCGGGCGTGAGCCACAGCCCACCCATCCGACGTTTCCTGGTGTGGGACTTTCCCTTCGCGCTGCCCTTCATGGTGCTCGAGGACCGTATCGTCGTCCTCGCCGTAGCCCACCTGCGCCGCAAGCCGGGCTATTGGCTCCAGCGCGCGGAGTCCGTGAAGTCGTCTCCATCACGCTGAGCACTCCGGCCCGGAGGAACGGTACTGGAGCGGACAGGCAGCCACTGTTCCTTGGTAAAGCGCCGCCTGCCTTGTTAGACCCGGGGCCTATGTTCCACGGCACCACCATCCTCTGCGTGCGGCGTGACGGGAAGGTCGCCATCGCCAGCGACGGCCAGGTCTCCCTCGAGAAGACCGTCATGAAGAACTCCGCGAAGAAGGTCCGCAAGCTCGGCGAGGGCCAGGTGCTCGCCGGCTTCGCGGGCAGCACCGCGGACGCCTTCACCCTCTTCGAGCGCTTCGAGGGCAAGCTCAAGGAGCACCAGAAGAACATGGCCCGAGCCTGCGTCGAGCTCGGCAAGGACTGGCGCACCGACCGCTTCCTCCGCCGCCTGGAAGCCCTCCTCGTCGTCGCCGACAAGGAGAAGACCTTCATCCTCTCCGGCGCCGGCGACGTGATTGAGCCCGACTACGGCATCGCCGCTGTCGGCAGCGGCGGCCCCTACGCGCTCGCCGCCGCGCGCGCCCTCATGGCCCACACCCAGCTGTCCGCCCGCGACGTGGCCCACCAGTCGCTCTCCATCGCCGGGGAGATCGACATCTACACCAACTCCAACATCTCCATCGAAGAGCTCTAGGAGTCACCGCCCGTGGCCGAACCGCGAAAGATGTCCGCCTTCACGCCCCGTGAGGTCGTCAGCGAGCTGGACCGCTACATCGTCGGGCAGAACGCCGCCAAGCGCGCCGTCGCCATCGCCCTGCGCAACCGCTGGCGCCGCCAGCAGGTCACCGATGACCTGCGCGACGAAATCCACCCGAAGAACATCATCATGATTGGCCCCACCGGCGTGGGGAAGACGGAGATTGCCCGGCGCCTCGCGAAGCTCGCCCAGGCCCCCTTCGTCAAGGTCGAGGCCTCCAAGTTCACCGAGGTCGGCTACGTGGGCCGCGACGTCGAGTCCATGATTCGCGACCTCGTCGAGTCCGCCATCGCCCTCGTGCGCGAGGAGGAGACGGAGAAGGTCCGCCCCCGCGCCGAGGAGCTCGCCGAGGACCGCCTCATGGAGCTGCTCCACGGGGGCACGCGCCCGCCGCCGTCCGCGCCGCCCTTCGGCTTCGCCCCGCCGCCGCCGCCCCCGGCCCAGCGCCTGGGCGACGCCGAGCGCGAGAAGCTGCGCGCCCAGCTGCGCGCCGGCACCCTGGATGACCAGTACGTGGAGGTGGAGACCAGCGACTCGTCGCCCACCTTCATGCGCAACTTCTCCGGCCAGGGCATGGAGGAGATTGGCGTCAACCTCCAGGACCTCTTCAAGAACATGCCGGGCATGAGCAAGACGCGCCGCCGCCGCGTGCGCGTGCCCGAGGCGCTCCAGCTGCTGCGCCAGGAAGAGGCCGCCAAGCTCGTGGACCCGGACCGTGTCCAGCGCGAGGCCGTGGCCCGCGCCGAGTCCAGCGGCATCGTCTTCATCGACGAAATCGACAAGATTGCCAGCCGCGAGGGCGGCAAGGGCAGCGGCGGCCCCGACGTGTCCCGAGAGGGCGTGCAGCGCGACATCCTCCCCATCGTCGAGGGCTCCACCGTCACCACCAAGTACGGCGTGGTGAAGACGGACCACATGCTCTTCATCGCCGCGGGCGCCTTCCACGTCTCCAAGCCCAGCGACCTCATCCCCGAGCTGCAGGGCCGCTTCCCCATCCGCGTGGAGCTGGAGCCCCTGTCCGGCGAGGACCTCGTCCGCATCCTCCGCGAGCCGAAGAACTCGCTCTTGCGCCAGTACACCGCGCTGCTCTCCACCGAGGGCGTGCGCCTGTCCTTCACCGACGACGCCGTCACGGAGCTGGCCCGCATCGCCCAGCAGGCCAACGAGCGCACGCAGAACATCGGCGCCCGGCGCCTGCACACCGTCCTCGAGCGCCTCCTGGACGAGGTCTCCTTCTCCGCCACCGAGATGGGACCCCGGGATTTCCAGGTAGACGCCAATTATGTGAAGGAGCGCCTGGCCTCCATCGTCCAGGACGAGGACCTGTCGCGCTACATCCTCTAGCGCGCTATATCCGGCTCGCACGCGCCGTCCGAAGGAGAAGCCTGCCTTGCCGCAATGCGAGCCGTCCCCCGCCGCCCCGAGTGCCCCCGGCATCACCCCGGCCAACAGCGCCCTCATCGAGAAGGCGAAGGCGCACCTGCTGCAGAACTACAAGCAGCAGCCCATCGTCCTGGTGCGCGGCCAGGGCACGCGCGTGTGGGACGCGGACGGGCGTGAGTACCTGGACCTGCTGGGGGGCATCGCCACCTGCGCCCTGGGCCACTGCCACCCGGAAGTCGTGGCCGCGGCCAAGGCGCAGCTCGACTCGCTCTGGCACGTCTCCAACGTCTTCTACTCGCAGCCTCAAATCGACCTGGCCGCGCAGCTCACCGAGTGGTCCGGGCTGCCACGCGCCTTCTTCTGCAACTCGGGCGGCGAGGCCAACGAGGCGCTGCTCAAGCTGGCCCGCAAGGTGATGAAGGACCGCGGCACGCCGGAGCGCTACGAGGTCATCTCCTTCGACAAGAGCTTCCACGGCCGCACGCTGGCCACCGTCACCGCCACCGGCCAGCCGAAGTACCACAAGGGCTTCGAGCCGCTGCCCGCCGGCTTCACCCACGTGCCCTACGGCGACATCGACGCCGTCCGCGGTGCCGTGGGCCCGGCCACCGCCGCCATCCTCGTGGAGCCCATCCAGGGCGAGGGTGGGGTGCGCGCGGCGCCCCCCGGCTTCCTCACCGCCCTGCGCGCCCTGTGCGACGAGCGCGGCCTGCTGCTGCTGGTGGACGAGGTGCAGACGGGCATGGGCCGCACCGGCAAGCCCTTCGGCTACATGCACGAGGGCATCCGCCCTGACGCCATCAGCGTGGCCAAGGCCCTGGGCAACGGCATGCCCATTGGCGCCATGCTCTGCCGCGAGGAGCTGGGCGCGAGCCTCACGCCGGGCACCCACGGCTCCACGTTCGGTGGAAACCTGGTGGCCGCCGCCGCCGCCAACGCGGTGCTGCGCATCCTCCGCCAGCCGGGCTTCCTCCAGGGCGTCCAGGACAAGGGCGAGCACTTCCTCGCCCGCGCCCGGGAGCTGCAGGCCCGCCTGCCTCCTGGCCGCATCGTCGCGGTGCGCGGCCAGGGCCTGCTGCTGGGCCTGGAACTGGACCGGGACGTGGCCCCGGTGATTGCCCGCCTCCGGGAGAGCGGACTGCTGGTGAATGCCGCCGGCGACCGCACCGTGCGCTTCGCCCCGCCCTTCATTGTCACCCCGCAGGAGCTGGACGAGGGCCTGGCCATCGTCGAGCGCGTGCTGGCCTCGCTGTGAAGCGGTGGATGTCCCACCCATCCCTCCCAATCCTGGGAAACCATGTCACGGACGTTTGACGCCCTGCGTCCGGACCACCTAGTCTGGGTATTCCCGCTGCCCTTTCGCGGACCGTCCCTGTGAGCGCGTCAAACACGATCGTCGGGCTGGGGGCCCGGACGGACCACATCGCCACGGTGCCCCAACTGGACCACGCCCGCCTCCAGCTCAGCGTGGAGGAGGGCGCGGTGCTGTCGCTCGTGGGGCGGGTGGAGCGCATCGACCAGGTGCTGGCCCGCTCGTCGCTGGGTGAGGCGCGCACCATCGCCGTGCTGCTCGCCCTGCGCGCCAAGGGGGCCATCGTCCCCGCCCGGGTGGTGCCGCGCACCACGCCCGCCCCCGTGGTGGATGCCGCCATGGCCGAGGAGGTGGACCTCGAGCCGGAGCGGAAGAAGGAGATCATCGACCTGGAGCGGGGCCTGGACTCGCTGGACCACTTCGCCGTGCTGGGGCTGAAGCCGGGCGCCCAGGCGGCGGACGTGAAGCAGGCGTACTACAACGCCTCGCGCCGCTTCCATCCGGACCGGTACTTCGGGAAGAACCTGGGCAGCTTCCGCGCCCGGATGGAGCGCATCTTCCGGCGCCTCACCGAGGCCCACAACGTCCTCACCCAGCCGGACAAGCGCGAGGCGTACCTCCGGGCCCACCCCGCGCTGGGGCTCGCCGCCGCCGCCGCCACGCCGCCGCCCGCGGCTCCGCGGCCCCCCGAGCCCCCTCCGCCGCTCACCCCCGTGCCGGCGACCGCCCACGTCGCTTCGCCGGCGCCGCCGCCCCGGCCTGTGCCGCCGTCCATGCGCACCCCGCCGGTGCCGCCCCGTCCGGCGCCCGCGCCCCCGCCGCCGGTGAATGACGCCGAGTCCGAGGCCCGCCGCGCGGAGCGGCAGGCCCGCCTGGCCCGGCACCCGTACCTGGCGCGCAGCGGCCGGCTGACCGAGCTGATTGCCCGGGGCAGGGCCGCCATCGCCCGGGGCGAGTGGGAGCGCGCCTACCAGGACTTCCACCAGGTCCAGACGCTGGACCCGAAGAACCGCGAAGTCGCTGCGCTGCTGGTGGAGGCCCGCCGCAAGCATGACGAGCAGCGGGCCGTCACCGAGCTGGCCCGGGCCAGGGAGCTGGAGCAGCGCGGCGACTCCAATGCGGCACTGGTGGCGTACCGGCTCGCCAGCTCGCTGGACGACCAGAGCGCCGAGGCCGCCTTCCGCGCCGCGCAGCTGGGCTACCAGCTGGGGCAGGATGTAGCAGAGGTCCGCTCCCTGGCGCAGCGCGCCGTGGAACGGCAGCCGGGGCGCGTCGAGCACCATGTGCTGCTCGGAAAGGTGCTGATGGACGCCGGATCGAAGAAGCTCGCCAAGCGGGCCTTCGAGGAAGCGGCGAAGGTGGACCCGGACAACGCGGAGGCGAAGGCGGCGCTCAAGAAGCTCCGCTGGACTTTCTAGGATGTGTACGGTTCCCCATGGCTGAGCCCGAACCCCTCATAGGCATCGACCTGGGGACGACGAACAGCATCGTCGCCACCGTCCAGGACGGCCAGCCCATCGTCATCAAGAACCGCACGGGGCTGGCGCTCACGCCCTCCGTGGTGGCGGTGTCGAAGAACGGCAAGCGGCTGGTGGGCACCATCGCCAAGCGCCAGGCGATTACCAACCCCCAGGAGACGGTGTACGCCGCCAAGCGGCTCATCGGACGCAAGTTCTCCTCGCACGAGGTGCAGGACGCGCTGCGCTCGCTGTCCTACGAGGTCGTCGCCGGGCAGCACGACGACCTGCGCATCCGCATGGGCGGCAGGGACCTGTCCGTCCCGGAGATCAGCGCGATGATCCTCCAGGAGCTGAGGGCGGACGCGGAGGCGCACTTCGGCCGGCCCGTCAGCAAGGCCGTCATCACCGTGCCGGCCTACTTCAACGACGCCCAGCGCCAGGCCACCAAGGACGCGGGCCGCATCGCCGGGCTGGAGGTCTTGCGCATCATCAACGAGCCCACCGCGGCGGCGCTGGCCTACGGCTTCGGGCGCACGGTGAACGGGCGCGTGGCCGTGCTCGACCTGGGCGGCGGCACGTTCGACGTGTCGGTGCTGGAGATCAACCAGGGCGTCTTCGACGTGGTGGCCACCGGCGGCGACACGTACCTGGGCGGTGAGGACTGGGACAACCGCATCATCGAGTGGCTGGTCTTCGGCTTCGCCAAGGAGCACGGCATCGACCTGCGCAAGGACCGCATGGCGCTGCAGCGGCTCAAGGACGCGGCGGAGAAGGCCAAGGTGGAGCTGTCCGGCGTGCGCGAGTCGCAGCTCAACCTGCCCTTCATCAGCACGCCGCCCGGTGGCGGGGCCGCGCTGCACCTGCAGGCCGCGCTCAGCCGCGACAAGCTGGATGACCTGACGTCCGACCTGGCCGAGCGCGTGGTGGGCATCACCACGGAGGTGCTGGGCGAGGCGGGCGTGCGCCCCTCGGAGCTGAAGGAGGTCATCCTGGTGGGGGGCATGTCGCGCATGCCCAAGATCATCGACGCGGTGCGCGGCTACTTCCGCAAGGAGCCCTGCAAGGGCGTGCACCCCGAGGAAGTCGTGGCGCTGGGCGCCGCCATCCAGGCGCACGCGCTGGTGGTGCAGGAGGGCGAGCTGCTGCTGCTGGACGTCACGCCGCAGAGCCTGGGCGTGGCCATCGCCGGCGGGTACGTGCGCCGCATCATCCCGAAGAACACGACGGTGCCCACGTCCGCCACGGAGGTCTTCGCCACGTCGAAGGACTTCCAGCGGGTGGTGAAGATCATGGTGCTCCAGGGCGAGCACGAGCTGGCGCACCAGAACGAGCTGCTGGGCGAGTTCGTCCTCACCGGCCTGCGCGAGGCGCCGCGCGGGCAGGTGGAAATCGAAGTGACGTTCGACATCAACGCGGAGGGCATCGTCTCCGTGTCCGCGCGCGACAAGGAGACGGGCCTGCGCCAGTCCATCACCGTCACCGCGTCCAGCGGCCTCACGGAGGAGGAGCTCAAGCGCATCATCGACGAGCAGCGCGGCTACCTGATGGCGGCGCGCATCTCCGAGGAGCTGAAGACGAAGCGCATGGACCTGGACTCGCTGGCGCGCGACGTCATGGACGCGCTCACCCGGGCGCGGCTGCTGCCGGGCGGCGGAGGGCTGGGCCCGGACGTGGTGCCCCGCGCGGAGCAGGCGCTGGAGCACGCGCGGCGCGTGCGAGATGGCGAGGACGTGGCGGCGCTCGGCCGGGCCTGCGAGCTGCTCTCCGGGTGTCTCACCCAGCTCCGGGGCTCCACCCTGAGCGGCACGGGGCGATAGATGAGCAGCCAGCGGGCCAACCAGCTCATCGAGGCGGGACTGTGGCTGCGCCTGAGCGGTGACACCCAGGGCGCGCAGCGCCTGTTCGAGCGCGCCCTGCAGCTGGACCCCGGCAACGCGCGCGCCCGGGAGTTCCTCGACGCGGCGACCGCGACGCTCTCGGGAGCGGGGCACACGCCCTTCTCGCCGCCTCCGGTGGAGGCCGTGCGGACGGCGGGCCGTATCGCCACCGTGCCCTCCCTGGAGGGGGACTGGGGCGCCTGGGCGGAGGGGCAGGGCGGGCCGGTGGAAGCGGACCGCAGGACGCCGCCTCCGGTGACGCTGCCCGCCGCGGCGGGTGGCTCCGGCGGTGACGCAATGGACCTGCTGGCGCGGGAGGAAGCGCTCGACGCGGGTGAGGCCGTCGTCACCACGGTGGACACGCAGGAGTACGGCGTCCCGGAGGGCACCACCCAGGAGTACGGCGTGCCCGCCGCGGAGAGCGAGCTGGAGCTGCTGCTGCGCGGCGCGGAGGACCTGCTGGAGCTGGACGACCACTCCGGGGCGGTGGACCTGCTCTTCAAGGCGCAGGAGCTGGCGCCGGGAGACCCGCGCGTCGAGGCGCTGCGCCAGCGCAGCGAGCGGATGCTGATGGCCATGCTGGAGTCCAAGCTGGGGGACCTGGGGCGCATCCCCCGGGTGCGCCTGCAGCCGGACGACATCATCTGGCTCAACCTGGACCACCGGGCCGGCTTCGTGCTCGCGCAGATTGACGGCTCGGTGACGTACGAGGACCTCTTCGCCCTGTCGGGGATGACGCGGCTGGATACCGCCCGCATCCTCGCGCAGCTCCTGGACGAAGGCGTCATCGCCGCGTCGTAGCCCCGGCGGCTCCCGTCCCCGGGCCTGGGAGCGGGCCCTCGCTCTGGCTCCCTGGCGCTCCGTCACTCGCGCGCGTCACACGTGAGGTGCCCGTGCTCCCTCCGTGGGGGCTGGAACAACCGCGAGGAGCGCAGGCCATGGCAAGACTCCAGGTGAGCAGGGCGCTGGGACTCGCCGCGGGCGCGCTCGTGACGCCCCTGCTGTTTCCCTTCTTCCTCGTCCGGGGGCGGCGCTTCTTCCACACCACCGGACTGCTCCACATGGCGCACGTCGTGCCCCCGCCCGGTGTCCTGCCCGGAGCGCCCGCGGACCTGGCGTCACGGCTGGTGGGCCCCGCGCTGGTGCGCTTCTCGGGCGGCCTGTTCTCGAAGGACGAGTGCAGGGACTCGCTGGGCCTGGGCCTGCGCTTCCACTGCCAGCCCCTGCCCACCGCCATCTACTGCAAGGGAGACCAGGACCTCACCCTCATCACGGCCCCTTCCTTCTTCCCGGCGAAGCTGCTGGACGCGATGAAGCAGACCGACGGGCGGGACTTCCTCGCCAACACCTACCACGGCGTCTGGCCCTACGAGGCCGCGGGGCTCGGCCGGGTCTCCCTGCGCATCACCCCCTCGGGCGCCGGGGCCCCGGGGAAGGACCGCGCGGAGCGGCTCGAGAACGCAGTCGCGCGGGGCGCGGCCCGGCTGCTGCTCGAGGTCGCTCCGGCCGGCTCGGACCTCTACCTGCCCGTGGCGGAGCTGCGCATCGGCGCGCGCCTCTCGCCAGCGCTGGAGGAGACCTTCCGCCTGCACGCTGGCAGTGGCGGACGCGGGCTGCAGCCAGCGGGGTTCTGGCACGCGGTGCGCGTCGTCCCCTATGTCGCCAGCCAGCATGCACGGAAGCTGGCCCGCTCCCGGAGGCTGCGCCGCGGAGGGGGCACCGCGGACGCTCCCACCCTCCCCAGGTTGCCCCTCTCCGATGCCGCATGACCTCCGCATACCCCCTTCTTCTGGAGGGGAGTCGGACTTCGGCGACTCCCTGCTGCGCGAGGTCGCCCGCGCCCCCGGGACGTACCCCAAGCCGGGGCGAGGGGCGAAGCTGGGGGGCCTGGATGACCAGCGCTTCGAGCTCCTGGACGAGCTGGGAGAGGGCGGCATGGGCTGGGTCATGCGCGCGTGGGACGCGCACCTCCAGCGCGTGGTGGCGCTGAAGTTCATCGTCCCCCACGAGGCGCTGGTGGACCTGTCGCTGCGCGAGGCCCGCGTCGTCGCGCGGCTGGACCATGAGAACATCGTCCGCGTCTTCGACGTCCAGGCCTGGTGCCCGTCGCAGGGCGCGCCCCGCATTCCCTTCCTGGTGATGGAGTACCTGGAGGGCGAGTCGCTCGCCGACCTGCTGCGCCGCGAGCGGCCGGACCTGCGCCGCACGCTGGACATCATGAGCACGGTGGCCGCGGGCCTGGCGCACGCGCACGAGCACCACATCGTCCACCGCGACCTCAAGCCCAGCAACGTCTTCCTCACCCGCCGGGGCACGCTGAAGCTCATCGACTTCGGCCTGGCGGACCTCGCGGTGGGCGGCACCCCGTACCTGCCCCAGGCGGGAACGCCCCCGTACATGGCACCGGAGCAGTGGCGCGAGGAGCCGCTGGACGAGCGCACCGACATCTGGGGCGCGGGCGTCATGCTGTACGAATTGCTCACCGGCGAGCTGCCGTACCCCGTGGCGACGCTGAAGGCGCTGCGGGAGAAGGTGCTGTCCCCCGAGCCCGTGCCCTCGCTGCGCGAGCGCCACCCGGAGCTGCCGTGGGCGCTGGAGTCCCTCGTGGCCGTGGCGCTGGCCAAGGAGCGCTCGAAGCGGCTGCTCTCGGCCGCCGAGCTGCGCGACGAGCTGCGCGAGCTGGAGGAGCAGCTGCGGCCCGGAAAGGTGCCACGCGCGGCGGCGGCGCCGCAGCGGCGGCAGGTGACGCTGGTGTCCTGCCGGCTGGAGGGACTCGCGGGCCTCGCGCGGGGGTTGGACCCCGAGGACTTCGGGGAGCTGGAGGCGACGTTCCACCGGGCCTTCTCGCAGCTCATCCAGGCGCATGGTGGCTTCGTGGCGATGTGCATGGGCAACGAGGCCCTGGCCTGCTTCGGCTATCCGGTGGCTCACGAGGAGGACTCGGAGCGCGCCGTGCACGCGGGGCTGCGGCTGGATGCCGCCGTGCGCGAGGCGCTCCAGGAGCGGCTGAAGGACGTGTCCCAGCGGGCCTCGTTCGTGGTGAAGGTGGGCATCCACACGGACCAGGTCGTGCTGGATGGCACCGTGCAGGAGCTGCGAGGCGGTGCGCCCAGCATCCAGGGCGACGCGCCGGAGGTGGCCGCCTGGCTGGCCCTGGAGGCGGGGCCGGGCGAGGTGGTGCTCAGCCACGAGGCCTACACCCTGGTGCACCGCGCCTTCGACACCTGCGCGCGGGGGCCGCGCGGCTTCGACGGCTCGCGCCAGGTGCGGGTGTACCGCGTCCTCGGGGCGCGGCGGATGGAGTCCCGCTTCGACCGGAAGCTCGGCATGAGCGAGGGGCTGTCCCCCCTCGTGGACCGCGAGCGGGAGCTGACGGCGCTGCTCACGCAGTGGGCGCGGGCCCGTGAGGGGCAGGGGAGCCTCGTGCTGCTCCAGGGCGAGGCGGGCATCGGCAAGTCCCGCCTCATCCAGGAGTTCCTCGAACGCGTACCGCTGGAGCAGGCCTTCCGGCTGAGGGCGCAGTGCTGGTCCCAGTTCGTCACCAGTGCCTTCCACCCCGTCATCGAGGCGCTGCAGCGGCTGTGGCTGTCTCCGGAGCGCTCCCCCGCGGACAGCCTGCGGGGGCTGCAGACGTGCGTGGCCTCGTGGGAGTTGACGCCCATGCAGGCGCACCTGCTGGGGGCGCTGCTGGGGCTGCCGGTGGCCGAGCTGCCCGTCCACCAGCGGCTCACGCCGGAGCGGCAGATGGAGGAGGTGCTGGAGGCGCTCGGAACGCTGCTGGTGCATGGGGCCTCCGTGCATCCGTTGCTCCTGGTGATGGAGGACCTGCACTGGGCGGACCCCTCCACCCTGAAGCTGCTGGACGCCTTGCTCGCGCGGGTGCAGTCGGCGCGCATCCTGGTGGTGCTCAGCGCCCGGCCCGAGTTCCACGCGCCCTGGACGCCGGGCCCCGGCTTCCACACGGTGGCGCTGGAGCGCCTGTCGGCGGAGTCCACCCTGCGCCTGGTGCGCGAGGTGGCGCATGGCCGGACGCTGCCGGAAGCGCTGGTGCGGCAGCTGGTGGCGCGCACGGACGGCGTCCCCCTCTTCGTGGAGGAGATGACGCGCGTGCTGCTGGAGGGCGGCGCCGCGGCCTCCATCCCCAGCACGCTGCAGGAGCTGCTGCTGGCCCGGCTGGACACGCTGCCCCGGCGCCAGAAGGAGCTGGCGCAGCTGTGCGCCGTGGTGGGGCGCGACTTCACCCGGGAGCTGCTCGCCCACGTCACCGGCATGGCCGAGGACACGCTCCGGCGGCACCTGTCGGCGCTGGTCGCCGCGGGCCTGCTGCAGCGCTTCGAGGCCGGCTACCAGTTCCGGCACGCGCTCATCCAGGAGGCGGCGTACCAGTCGCTGCCGCGCGCGGTGCGGCGAGAGCACCATCGCGACATCGCGCGCTGCCTGGTGGAGCACTTCGAGTGCATGGTGGAGTGCCGGCCCGAGCTGCTCGCCCACCACTACACGGAGGCGGGCGACGTGAAGCCGGCCATCGGCGCCTGGACGCGGGCCGGCGTGCGCGCGGCCCTGCGCTACGCCAACCAGGAGGCGGTGAGCCACCTCACCCAGGCCCTGGGCCTGCTGCGCGGCCTGCCCGCGTCCACGTGGCGCTCCCAGCGAGAGCTGCAGCTGCTCCTGGTCCTGGGGTTGCCGCTGGTGCAGCTCCAGGGCTACTGCTCGCTCGAGGCGGAGCGGACCTACGGCCGCGCCTTCGAGCTGATGCACGAGCTGGGGGATGCGCAGTCCCCACCCGAAGTGTCCTATTGGGGCGCCTTCGCCTACCTCTTCAGCCAGAAGCGGTTCCGGGATGCCAACGAGGTGGGGGAGCTGCTGGTGCGCCTGGGGCAGCGCCAGGGCATCGACGAGCAGCGCGCGCTGGGGCAGCGGATGATGGCCACCAGCTCCTTCAACTGGGGCGAGATGCCCGTGGCCCTGACGCACATCGAGCAGGCGCTGGAGTTCTCGGGAGACCCGGCCGACCTGGCGCGGCAGCGGGCGCTCGCGATGAAGCACTGGCTGAACCCTCGCGCCATGGCCCTGGCCTTCAGCTCCGTCATCCGCTCGGCGCTCGATGACCTGGACGTCGCCCGGCTGCAGGCCCGGGAGGCGGTGGAGCTGGTCGGCAGCCTCGGCCACCCCCACTCGGGTGCCGGCGCGCTGACCTATGCGGCCATCGGCGCGCAGATCCGCCGCGATGCCCGGAGCACCCTGGCGTGGGCGGACCAGTGCATCGAGCTGTCGCGCGAGCACCGGTTCCGGCTCTGGCTGTGGTGGTCCATGCTCCTCAAGGGATGGGCTCTCGCCTGGCTGGGGCGGGCCGAGGAGGGGCTGGAGCTCATGCTGCGGGCGCTTCCGGACTATGAGCGCTCTGGCTTCCTCACCGGCACCCCCCACAACTTCGGGATGCTCGCGGAAATCTACCTGCGGCTGGGGCGGACGGAGGAGGGGCTGGAGGCGGTACGCAAGGCCCTGGACCCCGGCAACTTCGAGCAGGGGGAGCGGGGCTGGGAGGCGGACCTGCACCTCATCCAGGGGCAGCTCCTGGCGCAGCTCCACCAGGATGGGGCAGCGCGAGGCGAGTACCTCCAGGCCCTGGACATCGCGCGCAGACAGGGGGCGCGGCTCTACATCCGGCGAGCGCAGGCCCGGCTATGGCGGCCGCGCGACGAGGTGGGCGGGGTCCTGGACAGCCTGTCTGCTGGGCAGTGAAGCGGACCGCTCACGAGTCGCGGCGCCCCACTCCGTTCTTTACGGAGGGATTCACTCATGGGGCCCAGACGCTTCAATCGCACACGGGACACGCTGACCGCCATCGTACCGGTCCGCTCCGAGCCGGAGCTGCTGGAGGCCCGGCTGGCGAGGATTGGCGACGACATCCGTGGCAATCCGCACATCCCCTTCCAGCGGCTGGAGACGGCGCACTTCCTGAGCTGGGTGCTGGTGCCGGGGCCGCGCGACGTGCACGGAACAGAGGGCGCTCCACGGCTCGTCTGCGAGGCCAGCTTCGAGGGCCCCCGCGACGTGTTCCTGCGCGAGCTCCACCGGGAGGCCGGGGACGCGCTGAGGGCCCAGCTCTACAGCCACTGCGAGCAGGCGCCCGGGGCCGACGCCGACGGGTTCGAGGCCTTCTTCCGCGCGCACTCCCGCGAGGCCGCGTTCCTGTACACGGCCTATCCCGGCCTGCCCGCCCACCAGATTGACGAGGACGACCGCGCGCACTGGTACTTCCATCGGCTCATCGTCACGGGCCTGGAGTCCACCCGGCCGGGGCTCGCGAAGTCGGCGCGGGGCGCGGAGGACGTGCGCGCCGACCAGCTGGTCGACCTGTGCCACGGCTTCGTGGCCCAGGCGCTCGGCGGAGCGGCGATGCGAAGCCGCCTTCCGCCCGGCTCACGGACGAGGCGCGAGTCCTGGCGCACGAGGCTCGGCCGCAGCCTTCCGGTCCGCGTCCTCCGGACCTCCCCCATCCTCCCCTCCGTGGTCGTCGCGGCCCTGCTGCTGGGCCAGGACGTCCTGTCGTCCGCGTGGGAGCAGTGCAGGGCGCGCTTGGGACACCGCGCGCAACCCCGGCGCACGCCGAGGTTGGAGCGGCTGCATGCCCGGGAAGACCTCCAGGGGCAGAACCACCTCACGCACTACGTGGCGCTGAAGCCGGGACTGCTGCGGCGCCCCGCGCTCCGGATGGTGCTGTGGGGATGGGGGCGGCTGGCAAAGCTCTGGTTCACCCAGGGCCACCTCGGCGGAATCGAAGGCATCCACTTCGCGCGCTGGCTCCTCATCGACGGGGGCCGGCAGGCCTGGCCCGCGCTCCGCTGGCCCCTGCTCACCCGCGGGCGGCACAGCCTGCTCTTCTTCAGCAACTACGACGGGAGCTGGGAGAACTACCTCGGCAGCTTCATCGACCGGGGCGGCATCGGGCTGACGACCATCTGGTGCAACACCCAGGGCTTCCCGAAGACGCGCTTGCGCTGGACGCCGTCGAAGAAGGGGCTGCCCTTCACGCTCGAGCTGGGCTCGGACAGGGCGGAGGCCTTCAAGCAGTGGGTCCGCGAGCACCAGCTCCCCACCCTGGCCTGGTACAGCCGGCATCCCGACAAGAGCGTCGCCAACATCCGGCGCAACCGGGAGATCCGCTCATGGGCGGACGTGGGCTCCGACCCGCTCAAGCGCAGGCAGTGGTTGCAGTTGCTGTAGGCACTCACACCGGAAGGAGGCACGACATGCAGAGCCGATTCGACTTCGAGGACATCCAGGCCATCCTCTTCACCGCGCATGGAGGACTGCGCCTCGCGCGCCATGTGTTCCTCCAGTTCGGGGACGCCGAGCGGGCAAGACACTGGCTGGGCCGGCTCGCGAACGAGGTGACGACCGAGGCGCACGTCCAGCAGGTCCAGGCCGGACGGGGAAGGGCGGAGTCGGCGCTGCACGTCGCCCTCACCGCGGAGGGACTGCGGGCGCTGGGGCTCGCGGACGACGTGCTGGACACCTTCCCCCTGGAGTTCCTGGAGGGAATGGCCCACGAGAATCGCTCGCGCGTGCTGGGAGACACGGGCCGCAGCGCGCCCGGGAACTGGGACTACGGCGGGCCCGGTGCGCCCATCCACCTGGTGCTCATGCTCTACGCCGCGGGAAGCGAGGGGCACCGTGGGGTGCTGGAGGCCCTCCATGCCCGGCAGCGCGAGCACTACACGGCCCATGGGCTGAAGGAGCTCGCGCGCCAGGACACGGTGCAGCTGGCCAGGCCGGGGGAGAAGCTCAAGGAGCCGTTCGGCTTCAGCGATGGCATCACCCAGCCCGGCATCGAGGGGTACCACAAGCCGTCCACCCAGGGCCTGAGCGTCAAGCCGGGAGAGTTCATCCTCGGCTACGAGAATGCCTATGGAGAGCAGCCCCTGTCGCCCGCCGTGCCCGCCGCACTCGATGCCGGCCAGCACCTTCCCGGAGTCGGGGCAGGCGCGGTGCTGAAGGACCTGGGCCGCAACGGCACCTACCTGGTCCTCCGCAAGCTGCGGCAGGACGTGGAGGCCTTCGAGGCGTTCCTGGACGCGCACAGCCGCGATGCCAGGGAGCGCGAGTGGCTGGCCGCCCGGCTCGTGGGCCGCTGGCGCAGCGGCGCGCCCACGTCCCTGTGCCCGGCGCAGGACGACCCCGGGCTGGGCGAGGACCCGAGCCGCAACAACTGCTTCTCCTATGCGCAGGACCCCCAGGGGCTCATGTGCCCGCTCGGAGCGCACATCCGCCGCGCCAACCCCCGCGACGGGCTCATCCCCGGCAACCGAGAGGCGTCCCTGAAGGTGGTGGCGCGCCATCAGCTCCTGCGGCGCGGCAGGCCCTATCACGAGCCGGACGGCGCGCAGGGCGGGGAAGCGCGGGGGCTCATCTTCATCGCGCTCAACGCCAACCTCCGGCGCCAGTTCGAGCTCATCCAGCACAGCTGGCTGAACAGCACGAAGTTCAACGGGCACTTCGACAGCAAGGACCCGCTGCTCGGGGACAACCCCGAGGCAGGGCCGGGCGAGGTCCGCGCGCTGCATGGCGAGGCGGCCGGCACGGTGACCATCCCCGACTTCCCAATTGCCCGGCGCATCGAGGGCCTCACCCGCTTCGTCGACGTCCGGGGCGGGGGCTACTTCTTCCTGCCCGGCGTCAACGCGCTGCGCTTCCTGGCCCGGCTGCCGTCCGCGGCCAGGCGGCTGGCCTCCGCGGGGTGAGGGCCCGGCTCAGGAGTTCCGGACGACGCCCGTCCAGGTGCCCTTCACCACCACCGTGCCGTGCTGGTTGCGCGACTCGCTGGTGACGACGATGAAGCCCATCCGGGCCTTCTCGTAGATGTCCGCGATGCGCCCGGTGCTGGTCATCACGTCGCCGGGGCGCATGACGTCCAGGAACTCCAGCTCCTGCTCGCCATGCACGACGTTGGTGATTTGGATGCCCAGCTGCGGGTCGGTGAGGGCGGCGCTGAACGGGCGGATGGCGAAGACGACGGCGAAGCTGGGGAAGGCGATGAGGTCGCCATACGGCCCGGCCTTCGCGGCCTGCGCGTCGTAGAGGAGCGGGCTGACGTGGGGGGGCGGCTCGCCGGGCGTGCCGGCGCCGGGCTGCGCGCCGCCGATGGCGAGGGCGAACTCGCGCATCTTCTCCGCGCCGAGCGTGTAGACGAAGGGGCCGTACTCACGGCCGATGAGGCTCTTGTCGAGGGCCATGGGCGTCATTCGATGGAGGCTTCGACGACGGCGCCCTTGAGGACGTCCTCGCCGCGCTGGTTGGTGGCGGAGACTTCCGCCGTGAGCCGGCCGTCCTGGATGGCGGTGACACGGCCCTGGAAGGTGATGGTGTCTTCGGGGCGCACCGGCTTCGAGAAGCGCACCCGCACGCGCCGCACCCGGCCCGGGTCTCCCACGAAGTTGCCGACGGCCTCCACCGCCCAGCCCAGCGTGCACAGCCCCTGGAGGATGTTGCCGCCGAGCCCGACGGCCTTTCCCGCCTCGGGGTCGATGTGGATGGGGTTGAAGTCCCCGGAAGCACCCGCGTAGTAGACCGGCCGGTACCGGTCGCACTCGCGGACGTGCGTGAAGGTGTCGCCTGGCTGGAAGGTGCGTGGCATCACCTTGCTGTCTACCACGCCACCGCGCCGCGCTCAGTCCAGGAAGTTGTAGGCGTAGCTGCCCTGGCTTCCATCCGGCATGTAGAGCACCACGAACGCGGTGCCGCTCGAGGGCACGGTGAACTCCACCGTGGGGTTGCGGCGCGAGAAGAGCGGCCGCCGCAAGTCACTGGAGAGGTACACCTCCACCACCGGCAGCACGCGGCTCGAAGCGCCATCGAAGTGGAGGCGGTAGCTGCGCCCGCTGAGCGCGGAGAACTCGAACCAGTCCTCATCGCCCCGGTACTCGAAGCGCCCGAAGACGCTGTCCGTCGGGTCCGGGACGAGGCTCGTCGCGAAGTCCGGCTCGTCCCCGTGGTCGTCCTCGCCCAGCTCGGTGAAGGTCAGCACGTACGGGCCGGTGGCCGCGGAGATGTCCAGCGGCGAGTGGCTGACCCGCAGGAAGTAGGGCGCCGTGGTGGGCGTCTTGAAGGACATGTCCACGCGCGGCCGGCCATCCACCGAGTCCAGCCACGCACCGCCCTGGTCGAACGCGTCCACGCGGGGCAGCAGGCTGCCGCCCTCGGGCACCACCGTCACCGCGTAGATGCGGCCCGCCCGGCCCTCGAAGCGGAAGAAGTCCAGGTCGCCAATCGGGTCGATGCTCTGGGGATGCGGCCGTCCGTCCGGCACCAGCGGCCGCGCGCGGGCCTGACAGTCGTCCGGCTCCGCGCCGTCCCCGGGGTGCTCGGCGCAGTTGGCCTCGCTCACGCGCTCGCACGCGCCGCTGGGGCGGGCCACGTAGCCCGGGTCGCACAGGCACCGCGCCTCGTCCGCCTCGATGACGCACTGGCCGCGGTTGGGCTCACGGCAGGTGGACGGGCCACAGACGGGCGTGTCGCCACCGGAATCGACGACACAGGCGGAGGTGACGAGGGCCGCCGCGAGGGCGAGGAGCGAGGCGTGCGTACGCATGGTCAGCGGCCCTGACGGGGCGAGGCGTCGGTTTCTTCACGCTCCGGTGAAGGGCCGTGGTCCAGCGGGTCGTCCTCCTCGGAGCCCTCGCGGCGCTTGCGGTACTGCTCGCGCACGTAGGCCACCAGCTGGTCCAGATAGGAGGAGAGGGGAGGGCAGCGCACGCCCGTGCCGTCCAGCAGCTCCAGCGTGTTGTGGCAGTTGTAGATGGCCAGGTGGTTCACGTAGCTGATGGCGGCGCGCTGGGGCCGGGCCAGCTTCTCCAGCACGGGCAGCCGCAGCATCACGTCCGCCGCCCGGGCGGAGAGGTTGAAGCGCGGCAGCTTCTTGTTCGACTTCTCCGCGATGAGCTCGTACACGCGGCGCGCGCTCATGGGGTTGGGGTCCACCAGGTGGAAGGTGCGCCCCGCGGCGCGCGGGTCCTTGGACAGCCGCAGCACCGCGTCCACCACGTAGTCCACCGGCACCACGTTGAGCGGCGCCACGCCGTTGCCCGGCAGCGGCAGGGGCACCACCAGTGGGGACGTGACGAGCAGGATGCCCAGGTAGTAGGGCCCCTCGAAGCGGTCGATTTCGCCCGTGCGCGAGTCGCCCACCACGCTGGAGGGCCGGAAGACGGTGATGGGGAGGTTGGCGCCGGCGCGCTGCACGAGCCGCTCCGCCTGGAACTTCGTCTCCTCGTAGGCGTTGCGGAAGCCCTGGCCGCGGTCCAGCTCGTCCTCGGCGATGACGCCCACGCGGTCGCCCGACACGTAGCAGGTGGAGAAGTAGTTGAAGCGCGCCAGGTGCGCGCAGTCGCGCGCCAGCTCCAGCATGTTGCGGGTGCCGTCCACGTTCACCCGCCACGCGGTGTCCTTGGGCACGCCCAGCTGGGCCACCGCCGCCAGGTGGAAGATGTCCGTCACCCGCTCGCACAGGCGCTGGTACTCCTCGCCGGACAGGCCCAGGTGCATGTCCACCACGTCGCCGGTGAGCAGCTCCACGGGGGCGCCCTTCACCTTCGCCGCGTGCTGCTGCGCTTCCTTGAGGTGCTTGGGCTGCACCAGCGCGTAGATGTGCCCCTTCGGGTCCTCCCGCGCGATGTGCTCCACCAGCCGCTTGCCGATGAACCCGGGGTAGCCGGTGAGGAAGTACGTCCCGGCGCCGCCGGCCTTCTTGCGCGTCTCGCTCATGCGGCGCGCAGCATACCCGCCCGTCAGCCGCGCGCGAGCATGGCCCGCCAGACGGACTCCACCTGGGCCCGGGTGGACGCCACGTCCTGGCTGTTGTCGATGAGCCAGGTGGCGTGCGCCCGCTTCTCGTCCAGGGGGAGCTGGGCGGCCAGCCGGGCCTCGGCGGCGGCGGCGTCCAGCCCGTCCCGGGACATCAGCCGGGCCTTCTGCACGTCCCGCGGCACCCACACCACCACCACCCCCTCCATCCAGCCGTGCATGCCGCTCTCGATGAGGAGGGGGACGTCGTAGATGACGCGCTCCACCCCCTGGGCCTCCAGCGCCTGCACCTTCGCGGCGAAGGCGTCGCGCACCAGCGGGTGGATGATGGCGTTGAGGGCGGCGCGCTCGGCGGGGTCCGAGAACACGCGTGCGCCCAGCTTCACCCGGTCCAACCGGCCGTCCGGGCCCAGCACGCCGGGGAAGCGCTCCGCCACGGCGGCCAGCCCCGGGGTGCCCGGCTCCACGACCTCGCGGGCGAGCACGTCCGCGTCCAGCACGTGGGCGCCCAGCTCCCGGAGCATCCGGGTGACGGTGCTCTTGCCGGAGGCGATGCCGCCCGTCAGCCCGAAGACGTGCACGGGCCCGGGCCTACTTCGCGGCCTTCTGCGTGGTGAAGGTGAACGACTGCACCGTCTTGCCGTCCTCGTTGAAGAAGATGGCCAGCCCCAGCTTGGGGTAGAGGAAGTAGGTGCGGAAGTCGTCCGTCAGCTTGCGCATGTAGCACGGGGTGGCGGGCGCTGCGCCGGACGGGCAGGCAGGGCCGTAGCTGTTCTCGATGGTCTCCTTGTCGATGACCGGACCGGGGAACACGTCGATGCGCTCCACGAGCTGCGAGCCGGGGTCCACCTTGAATTGGGCCTGCGTCGTGCCCTTGATGGCCTCCTTGCCCAGGTAGGCGATGATCTCCTTGCCGTCCTGGGTGACGGTGCGGGAAGGCTCACCGAACTTCTTGATGATTTCCTCGCGCTTGGACGAGCCCGGCTCGATGCCCTGCCAGGGCTTGGCGGCAGCGGGGACGGCAATGGCGAGCACGGCGAGGATGGTCAGGGTCCGCATCACGACTCCTCTCCCTAACGGAAAAGCACACTCTTTCAAACGGATGATGCTGGCCAGCATTCAATCACGAGACGCCTTGCCCCGTCCGGGGGTGTCTGCTAGTCCGACCCCCCATGCGCGCTCCTGGCTCCAGGATCCTGCCCCTCCTCGTGCTCACCTTCGCCTTCCAGGGTACCTCCGGGGCCGCCGACTTCGTCGGACCGGACAGCTGCAAGGGCTGCCACCCCGAGGCCTACGAGGCCTGGATGCAGTCCAAGCACGCCCGTGCGGAGAACTCACTCTCCGAGCAGCAGCAGAAGGACGGGCGCTGCGTGTCGTGCCACTCGCCGGACCAGGCCACGCAGACCATGGCCAGCGTCACCTGTGAGACGTGCCACGGCGGCGGCCAGTACTACTCGCCCGAGTACGTGATGAAGGACTCGGAGCTGGCGCGCCTGGTGGGCCTGGTGGACCCGTCCGAGCGGCAGTGCCGCTCCTGCCACGACGCCTCCTCGCCCTCCCTCCGGCCGTTCGACTTCAAGGAGTCGCTCAAGGCCATCGACCACTGGTCCGCGGAGCGCGCCCGCCGCGCGGGCCGGGCGGATGCCTCTACCACCTCCTCCACGGCGCCTCCCCCCGCCAGCGCCAAGAAGTGATTGCGTGATCAAGGTCCTCGACGCCCGTTTTGTCGTCACCGCCGTTGAGCCCAAGGGCTACCCGCCCGGCCACACCGCGGAGGTGGCCTTCGTCGGCCGCTCCAATGTGGGCAAGTCGTCCATGATCAACGCCCTCACCGGCCGCAAGAAGCTGGTGCGCGTGTCGAACACCCCCGGCCGCACCCGGACGCTCAACTTCTTCGACGTGGACCTGGAGTGGGGCAGCATCCGCCACCAGGTGCGCCTGTGTGACCTGCCGGGCTATGGCTTCGCCAAGGCCAGCAAGTCGGACAAGGTCCAGTGGGAGAAGATGATCACCACCTACCTCGAGAAGCGCCACCGCCTGGAGGCCGTGGTCAGCATCATCGACGCGGAGGTGGGCCCTACCCCCGACGACCTGGCCACGCTCGACTACCTCCAGGCCCACAACCGCCGCATCCTCGTCGTGGCCACCAAGGTGGACCGCCTCACCAAGTCCCAGCGCAAGCCCCGCATGCTGGAGCTCTCCAAGGCGATGGACCTGCCCCTGGAGGTCATCCTCCCGTTCTCCGCGACGGAAAAGCTCGGTGTGGATGAAGTCTGGAAGGCGCTGCTGGCTTCCTTCGGGAAGTCAACCCGGGTGTGACCCGGCGTCAGGGTTGACCTGCCACGACGTTCCACGGTTTCCTCATCCCCTCTGAGGGGGGGCAGCTTCGCGCCATTTGCGGCGCAGGAGGTCTCATCATGCGCCAACAGTTTCTTCTGGCCGCCGTGCTGGCCACGGTGGCTTTCACGGCCTGTAGCTCGGGCAACGGGGCAGGGAAGCCGGACGCCGGCCCCGGCGGCGGAAACCCCCAGACGAACCAGGACAGCGGCACCGACGGCGGCGGCACGGGCGGCCCCGACGGTGGGCCGGGGCCGAGCTCGGACGGTGGCCCCGTGGTGGGCGTGCCGCCCGGCGGGTTCGACCTGGACGGGGGCGTGTCCAACGGCTCCGTCATCGTGGATGGCGTGCAGGTAGACCCGACGGACGGGGCCATCATCCTGGGCGGCGGCAGCACGGCGCTGGCCTTCGCGTGGATTGCGAACAACAACGCGGGCACGGTGTCCAAGTTCGACACGCGCACGGGCAACGAGGTGGGGCGCTACCACGCCGTCATCCCGGTGGACGGCAAGGGCATGCCCAACGGCCTGCGCGGCAACGAGGGCAACAACCCCAGCCGCACCGCGGTGGACCTCTTCGGTGACGTGTGGGTGGCCAACCGCGCGGTGGGCGTGCAGGGCTCGGTGACGAAGATCTCCAACAGCAAGGCCTACTGCCGGGAGCGCAACGGCATCGCCGGCATCCAGACGAGCGAGGACAAGAACGGCGACGGCCGCATCGACCCGGCCACGGAGATGATCATCCCGCAGAACTGGACGGACCCGACGCAGTACGACGAGTGCCTCCTGTTCAGCACCCCGGTGGGCCCGGCCAGCACGGACGCCGTCAAGGCGCGCGCCATGGCCATTGGCCAGGGCATCGAGGGCAGCGCGGGTGACATCTGGGTGGGCATCTGGGCCAACGCGCGACTCATCAAGCTGGACCCGGACAACGGCCAGCAGGTGCCCGTCAACAGCGCGGGCGCCATGGACATCGAGGTCTTCCAGGCGGGCGCGGGCCCGTACGGCGCGGCCATCGACCGGCAGCAGCGCCTGTGGATGGTGTCCGCCAGCCTGAACCCGCTGAAGCTGGCGCTCGTGGACACGGGCAACGGCGCGGTGGTGCGCATCGACAACAAGGCGTTCATCTCGCCGCCGTCGACCCTGGGCAGCTCCGGCGCGTACGGCCTCGCGGTGGACGGCCAGGACCGGGTGTGGGTCGCCGGCTGGGAATCCGGGGCCAAGGCGTTCCGCTACACCCACAATGGCCTGTCCACGGCCCTGGGTGAGTGGCGGATGTTCGACTTCTCCGGCGCCATCAGCCAGATCAACACGAAGATGCGGCGCGGGCGCGGCATCGCGGCGGACTCCGAGGGCTTCATCTGGATGAGCTCGGACCGGGGCACCCTGCCCGGCGACGACGCGCAGGTGCGCAACACCTCGCAGCTCATCGGCTTCAACGGCGACACGGGCGCCATCAAGAAGTTCCAGGTGTCGGACGCGCAGCAGGCGGACTTCATCGACGCGACGGACAGCGCCTCGGCCACGGCCATCGGCGTGGGCCTGGACGCGGACAACCACCCGTGGGTGAACAACAACTCCGGCAACGTCATCCGCGTGGACCGGGACTCGGGCGCCGTCCTGCGCACGGCGCGGCAGAGCAGCGGCCTGTACACGTACTCGGACTTCACGGGCTACCAGCTGCGCAACTTCACCGCGCCGTCCGGGACGTACAAGCAGGTCTTCACCGGCTGCGGCAGCAACACCATCTGGCGCACGGCCACGTGGGACGTGGTGAAGCCGCCGGGCACGGACATGAACGTCTACATCACCGCGTCCAACCGGCGTGATGGGCTGGACAACCCGGCGAACCGGAAGGGGCCGTTCGTCTCCCAGCCGGTGGACCTGGTGGCGGCGGGCATCAGCAAGGGCAACTACCTGCGCATCGAGTTCGAGCTGCGCTCCACCGACCGCGTGCTGGGCAACACCCCCCGGCTGAAGTCGTTCGACGTCAGCTTCGAGTGCGACATCGTCATCAGGTAACGTAGGAGCAGGCGGCTGCCCCGCAGTCGGGTAGCCGCCTTTCCCGGGTGCGTTCCCCTCCCGACCCGGGAGGGGGTGTGGTAGGCACCCCGCCGTGTCTGAAAACGGCAAGGGAAATGGCAGGGACGCGCAGCTCGCCCCGCGCGAGCTGCGTCAGCGGCTGATGAGGTTGTCCCCGCGTCAGCGGGTGGATGCCCTCCTGGAGGCCCCCGACGCGCGCAAGCTGGTGCGCTCGCTTCCACCGGAGGACCTCTACGTCACCATCCAGGAGCTGGGGCTGGCGGACGCGACGGAGCTGGTGCAGCTCGCGTCGCCCGCGCAGTTCCGCGCCTTCGTGGACCTGGGCGGCTGGCAGCGCGACAAGCTGGACCCGCACGCGGTGCTCACCTGGCTGCGCGCCGCGCGCGGCGGGGTGGATGACGCCGAGGAGTTCCTTCGCAAGGTGCACGCGGTGGACCTGGAGGTGGTGGAGTACCTCCTGCGCGAGTTCACCGAGGTGCATGACCTCGAGGAGAACCCGGACGTCAACCCGCAGGGCGTGACGATGGAGACGCCCGAGGGCCGCTACCTCGTGGAGTTCAAGCTCGAGGGCGTGGAGATGTCCGCGATGCGCTCGCTCGTCAACGACCTCATCGCGGAGAACCCCTTCGAGGCCGTGCGCCTCTTCGAGGCCGTGCGCTGGGAGATTCCCAGCGAGATGGAGGAGAGCGCCTTCCAGTTCCGCCGGGGCCGCCTGCTGGACCTGGGCTTCCCGTCGCTGGAGGACGCGGTGGCCCTGTTCAGCCGCGTGGACGTGCCCCCCGCACCGGACGTCACGCGTGCGCCGGGCGCCGCGCTGGCGGCCACGGGCGGGCACGTGGACTACCTGGAGGCGGCCTTCCGCGGGCTGACGATGCTGGAGCGGGAGAACGCCGAGGACGAGCTGCGGGGCGTGGCCAACGCCGCGCTGGTGGCGGAGCTGGCGGACCCCGGTGACCTGGACGCCACGCGCCGGGTGGGAGAGATGGTCCGCGACTACCTGTCGCTGGGCCTGGAGCACCTGACGGCGGCGGACCCGGGCCGCGCCACGGACGTGCTGCGGGACACGCCGCTGCGCCGCGTCTTCCAGGTGGGCTTCACGCTGACCCTCCAGCTCAAGTTCCGCGCGGACCGGCTGGTGAAGGCGCCGGGCGCCCTGCTGGAGGGCGTGCTGATGGTGCTGCCGGAGGAGGCCGCCGCCATCGAAGCGCTCCGCCGCAAGCGGCCCCGCCGCGCGCTGCGGGTGGATGGCGCCGAGCCCGTGCCGTTCCGCTCCCTTCGCGAGGTGGCCTCCAGCGAGGCGCTGCTGGCCCGCGCCGAGGCCCAGGTGGCGCTCTTCCACGCGGTGCTGGGCGGCTCCGAGGCCTCGGCGCGCGAGGCGGTGGCCCGCTTCGGCGTGCCGCTGGAGACGCTGGGCCTGGAGCGCCTGCTGGCGGCGGTGGTGGCCATGGCGGTGCTGGAGGGCCGGGCGGACGCGCGGCCGGTGCCGCTGGGCCGCACGGTGGAGCTGGGGCAGCGCCTGGTGGAGGGCACGCCGGAGGAGCCCCGGGTGCGCGCCTCCGCCGCGGAGCGGGCCCTGGCGGGCCTGGAGGGCGCGGTGCCCCCGGAGGCCCGGGGCGAGCTGCGGCGCCTGGTGACGTTGACGCTCGGCCGCCTGGTCTCCGAGCTGGGCGCCGCGTGGCTCCAGGAGGGAAGGCTGGACCCCATCGCCTCCGCGGTGCTGCCGATGGAGAGCCACCCGGTGCCGTAGCTTTTTCAGTCCTGGCCCACCCCGGCGCTCGGGGTGGCCAGCCAAGCGTAGAAGATCCAGGGCTTTGCCCGGCGGCTCCGCTGGCATGCCCTCTGCTTGAGGCAGGGCGCGCGACTGTACGCGAGGCAACTGCCAGGAGGCGGAGGGAATGGTGCCGGGTGAACTGGGGCAGCGCCGTGATTTGTGGGCCTTCTATGCGCTGACCGCGTTCGCGGCGGTGATGTACGCAGTGCCGGGTGAGTGGATTCCCGCGCTCGCACCGCTGCGGCTGGCGCTGGTGACGTCCGGTCTGGCCGCCGGGTTGATGGTGATGCGCAGGCTGGGGCGGGCGGAGCCGCTCTACGTGGACGGCTCGCGGGGGCTGGCGCTGATCGGCTTCTCCACGCTCGCGGTGGCCTCCATCTCGTGGTCGCTCAACCCCGAGGTGACGCAGGCCACGGGCATCGAGCTGCTGAAGCTGACGGCCATCTACCTCACCATCGTCAACGTCATCACCACCGGCCGCCGGCTGGCGGTGATGGCCGGGGCCATGGTGCTGGCGTCGGTGGTGACGTCCATCGGCGTCATCGACTGGTACTTCACGGGCGTGGACCTGGTGGAGGGCTTCCGCGCGCGGTGGGTGGGCGTGTACGCGGACCCGAACCACATGGCCATGAACCTGGCGCTGGTGGTGCCGCTGGCGGTGGCCTTCGTGGCGCGCAAGGGCAGCGCGTGGGTGTGGCGGCTGGCGTGCCTGGCGGCGGCGGTGCTGGCGGTGACGGCCATCGTCCTGTCGCACTCGCGCGGTGGCTTCATCGGCCTGTCGGTGGCGATGGCGCTGTGGGCCGTGCGCGAGAAGCGGCGCATCCAGGCGATGGTGGTGGGCTCGCTCTTCGTGCTGGGCCTGCTGGTCTTCGCCCCGCAGAGCTTCTGGCAGCGCAACGAGACGGTGGCGTCGTTCCAGGAGGATGCGTCCGCCATGGGCCGCGTGTACGCGTGGCAGGTGGCCAGCCGCATCAGCCTGGACAAGCCGCTGCTGGGCGTGGGCGCGGGCAGCTTCCGCTACGCGTGGCCGCTGTACGCGCCGCCCGAGGCGCGCCGGGCCTACGTGGCGCACAACATCTTCCTGGACGTGGTGGGAGAGCTGGGCTGGGTGGGCCTGGCGTTCTTCCTGGTGTTCGCGGGCGGGGCCGCGGGAGGCGCCTTCGAGGCGTCGCGGGACAAGCAGATGGGCTGGCTGGCGCGGGCGCTGTCCGCGTCGGTGGTGGGCTACCTCGTCTGCGACTTGTTCTCCGGCTACATCCTGTCCGCGCACTGCTACGTCCTCTTCGGCCTGGCGGCGGCGGCGCATCGGATTGCGCGCACGGCGGAGGCCACTTCGACTTCGTTGGCGGTGGGGAAGGTTCCGGCTCCCGGTGGGCCGGTGGTGGCGTCGTGGGAGGGGTCCGGACATGCGGCGTGAGGAGGTGCGGATGGGGCGGGAGCCCCTCCGCCTGGTGCAGTTCACCCGGTCGTTCCATATCGGTGGCACGGAGGTGCAGGTGCTGGAGTTGCTGCGGGGCCTGCCCTCCAGCTACCGGCTCCAGGTCTCCGTGCTGGAGGACGCGGGGCCGCTCATGGGGGCGGTGTGGAAGCTGGGCCATGCGCCGGAGTCCTTCCCGCTGAAGGGCTCGGTGGCCCAGCCCAACACCGCGTACCAGGTGTACCGGATGGCGAAGTGGCTGAAGGCGCACCGCGTGGAGCTCGTCCACGTGCATGACTTCTACTCCACGCTCATCGCCGTGCCGGCCGCGAAGCTGGCGGGGGCGAAGGTCATCGTCGGCCGGCTGGACCTGTCGCACTGGCAGGGCCGGGCGCGGCGCCTGGTGCACGCGAAGCTGACGGGCCTGGCGGACCACGTGGTGGCCAACGCGGAGGCCATCCGGGGGATGCTCGTCAACGACGAGGGCCTGCCCGCCTCTCGCGTGTCCGTCATCCACAACGGCCTGGACTTGCCGCGCTTCGACGCCCGCGTGCGCGAGGGCCTCAAGGGCCCCCTGCCGGACACGCGCGGCGCGCCGGTGGTGGTCCACGTGGCCAACATGAACCACCCGGTGAAGCGGCAGGAGGACCTGCTCGTCGCGCTGGCCATGCTCCGCCACGCCGGTACGCCGCTCCATGCCTGGCTGGTCGGAGATGGCCCCCGCCGGCCCGAGCTGGAGCGGCTGGCCGGGGAGCTGGGCGTGTCCGACACCGTCCACTTCCTGCGCCACCGCCCGGACGTGCCCGCCATCTACGCGCGCGCCACCTTCGGCGTGCTGTGCTCCACCGCGGAGGGCATGTCCAACGCCGTCATGGAGGGCATGGCCGCGGGGCTCCCCATGGTCGTCACCCGCGTGGGCGGCAACACCGACCTCGTCCTCGACGGCGAGCGCGGCCTCGTCGTCCCACCCGAGCAGCCCGCCCAGCTCGCCCAGGCCTTCACCCAGCTCCTCTCGAATCCCGAGAAGGCAAGAGGATTTGGGCGGGCCGCGCGCGAGTTCGTCAGGCGCGAGCTGTCGCTGGAGAAGATGGTCCGGCTGCACGACGCCCTCTACCAGCGGGTGGCCCGGGGCACTGGCACCTGAGGGCTTGTCAGGCCGCATGTCAGACCGGCGTGGATACTTCCGCGCCGTGGGTCGCAATCACGGGCAGGGGAGACCGTAGGGAGGGGGGACTGTCACCCCTACCGAGGACCTCCCATGCATCTCGCCCTGCTGCTCGTGCTGGCTGCTGCCCCGGCAACATCCCAGACGTGGAAGTTTGAAACGGATGGCACTCCGGAGGTCCACATCGCCAATGTTGATGGCGCGGTCCGGGTGGATGCGGTAGACGGGAATAGCGTGGTTTTCGAGGTGGTTCGGGAAGGCCCGGAGAAGTCGCGGAACGAAGTAGAGGTCGAGGTTGTCCAGAAGGGCGACGTGATTCGGGCGCAGGTGTGCTGCGGGAAGTGTGAGGCGGAGCAGCGCCGCTGCCTGGGGGACCGGAATCCGGTCCGTTTCACGGTGAAGGTGCCAAGAGGGACGGAGCTGCACGTATCCGCAGTGAGTTCTCCGGTGACGGTGGCGGGGGTTGTGGGGGAGCAGGAGATTTCGACCGTCAACGGCCGTGTGGAAATCAACGGCTCGGAGCGACAGCTGTCGGTGAGCTCCGTTGATGGTGAGGTGGTGTTGGCGCCGCGGAAGGTCGTGACTACTTCTGTGAGCACGGTAGGCGGGGATGTCCGGCTGAAGCTGCCGGCAAAGGCGGATGCCAGGGTGGAATTCACCTCGGTGGGAGGCCGTTTCAACGGGAGCACGGTAGCGCTCGGGTCTCAGGAAAAGACCTACGGCGCCGGCTCCCAGGCTGTGGAAGTGACGACGGTGGGCGGCTCGCTCTCCGTCCAGGAATAGCTTTCGAGGCCCGTCAAGCACTGGGCCCGGGGCGCTCGCCGGTGAAACTCCAAGGCGCCGGCGAGCGCTCATTTTTTTGTCCCGAAGTCCCTGGTCGCCGGCCTACACGTGCTCCCGAGCCCCCACCTGTGGGGCGGGCGGGGGAGCGGTGGTGCCGGGGCCCCGGTGATCCGCGCCAATGGCGTCCGTCACCTGCTTGAAGCCGTCACGGGCGAGCAGGGTGGCCAGGGCGGGGAGGATGCGGCCCACCATGCCGGGCCCCTCGTAGATGAAGCCCGTGTAGACCTGCACCACGGACGCGCCCGCGCGCAGCTTCTCGTAGACGTCCTTCGCGGTGAAGACGCCGCCCACGCCGATGATGGGCAGCGCGCCGCCGCTGCGCAGGTACGCGCGGCGGATGACGGCGTTGGCCGCCTCGCGCACGGGGGCGCCGGACAGGCCGCCGGCCTCCTTCGCCAGCGGGTGCTCGAAGGGCCGGGCCACCGTGGTGTTGGTGGCGATGAGGCCCGCGAGGCCGCATGCGCGCACCACGTCCACCACCTCGTCCACGGCCTCGGGCGTGAGGTCCGGGGCAATCTTGAGGAAGAGCGGCTTGCCGGGCGCCACCGAGGCCAGCCTCGCCTGCACCGCGCGCAGCAGCTGGCCCAGCTGCTCGGGCTCCTGCAGCTTGCGCAGCCCGGGCGTGTTGGGGGACGAGGCGTTGACGACCACGTAGTCACCCAGGGGCCCCAGCGCGTCCACGCAGGCCACGTAGTCGTCCACCGCCTGCTCCAGCGGTGTGTCCTTGTTCTTGCCGATGTTCACGCCCAGCGGGCCGGGGCGCCACGTGCGCGCGCGCAGGCGCGTGGCGGCGTCCTGGGCGCCGTGGTTGTTGAAGCCCATCCGGTTGATGACGGCGCGGTGCTCCGGGAGGCGGAACAGGCGCGGCTGTGGGTTGCCGGGCTGGGGGCGGGGCGTGAGGGTGCCAATCTCCACCGCGGAGAAGCCGAGCGCGAAGAGGCCGTCCACGGCCTCGGCGTCCTTGTCCAGGCCGGCGGCCAGGGCCACGGGGTGGGCGAAGCGCAGGCCCGCCACCTCCACGGCCATGCCGGGCGTGGCGCCCTCGAGCGCGCGCTCGCGCAGGGCCTCACAGAGGTCCCGGGCGCGGCCGAGCTGGTGCAGCCCGGCCATGCCCAGCCGGTGCGCGCGCTCCGCGGAGAGCTGGAAGAGGAGCGAGCGGGTGAGTCCGTACATGGGCACGCTCAGGCGGGGATGAACGAGGACTGGCGGGCCCAGGCGAGCGTCTGGTCCACCTGCTCGGGCGTGAGGATGCCGTTCTGCTCGATGATTTCGATTTCCCGGCGCATGTCCGTCTCGAGCAGGTAGGGGCCGTCGGTGTTGATGGTGAACTTCACCTTGCGGTCCCAGAAGGTGCGGACGATGTGGCGCAGCTCCTCCACGCCCTCCACTGCCTTGGTGTGCAGGTTGGACGTGGGGCACAGCTCCAGGACGATGTCGTTCTCCCGGAGCACCTTCATGGCCGCCTCGTCGTACGCGGCGCGGATGCCGTGGCCGATGCGGTGCGGCTTGAGCTTCTCCACCACGGCCATGACGCCCTCGGCGCCGGTGCCCTTCGTCTCGCCGGTGTGCACGGTGCACTTGAGGCCGGCGCGGCGCGCGCGCGCGAAGAGGTCCTCGTACTGCGCCACGACCTCCGGCTTGAGCTCCATGGCGTTGGTCTCCGTGCCGGCCAGGTCGATGCCGTACACGCCGCGGCTGCGGTACTTGATGGCCTTGTCCACGATGATGCTGTTGAGCCGGTGGTCGAACTCACGGGCCAGGCAGAAGATGAGCCCCATCTTCACGCCGTACTCCAGCACCGCGCGGTCCATGCCGCGCAGCGCGGCGTGGATGATGTGGTCCAGGTCCAGCTCGGAGTTGAGGTTGCGCTTCATGGGGTTGAAGCGCAGCTCCATCTGCGTCACGCGGCTGCCGCGGTACTCCTTGCCGATGACCTCGTAGACGGAGCGCTCGATTGCGCTGGGCGAGGACTGGATCTTCTCCGTCCAGGTGTGGAGGATCTTCAGGTAGTCGTCGAGGCTGCCCACCTTGCCCGGACGCGAGGTGATGAGCTCCACGAAGTCGAAGTAGTTCTTTACGGGGAGCTTGAAGCCCTGCTGGTGGGCGATGGACCAGAGGATGTGGGGCGCCACCGCGCCACCCACGTGGATATGCAGGTCGATGAGATCGCGTGCCATGGCGGCATGTATGCACAGGCCAGGGCGCGCGTAAAGGTTGCCGCCGGCTACTTGCGGAGCAGCACGTAGACGGCGCCCGAGCCACCGTCCTGCGGACGTGCGGTAGCGAACGCGAGCACCATGTTCCCGATGCGCTTCTGCGCCAGCCATCCGCGCAGCTGCTCCTTCAGCACGGGGACCTGGTCCTTGGAGTTCAAACCGCGGCCGTGGATGATGAGGACGCACCGCTTCTTGGCGCGGCGGCTGTCGCTCAGGAAACGTTCCACGGACTCCCGGGCCTGGACCTGCGTCTGGCCGTGCAAGTCGAGGCGGTCCTGGATGGCGAAGTCGCCCCGGCGCAGCGAGCGCAGCAGGTTCCGGTCGATGCCGGGGCCGGCGCCCTCGAAGGCCTCGTCGGTGCCGGAGAAGTCGAAGTCCCCAGGGCCTGCGACCAGCTCGGACAGCTGGGCCAGGGCCTCGGCGTTCTCGTCGATGATTTCCGGCAGGCGCGGGTTGGGGGCGGGCGGCGGCTCGCCGCGGTGGGTCACCTGCTTCACGCCGTCCATGGCGGAGTAGAAGAGGGCGGCCTCGTCCTCCTCGCGGACCTTCTCGGCCTTCTTCGCCTTCATGGGAGGCGGGGGCGCGGCCTTCTTCTTCGCGCTCTCGGCGGCGGCCTTGTCCTGGGCCTCCTTCTTCTCCTGGTCCTTCAGCGCCTTGATGGCGGACTTGAAGGGGTTGTTGTGGAACGCCTCATCCTTCTTCTTCGGGGGGCCGCTGCGCTGCTGGCTCATGGCGGGGAGTGTCCTCGTCCTGGGCGACTCTGGGGATGTAATCCGGCGCTACAGGCCGCGCAGTCGCCGTATCTCTTCGTAGGCGTCACGGACCTCCTGGAAGCGGCGGGCGGCCTGCTCGGCGGCCTGCCTTCCCAGGTGGGAGACCTTGTCCGGGTGGTGCTCGGCGGCGAGCCGCCGGAAGGCGCGCTTCACGTCCGAGTCGCTGGCGTCCGGGGGCAGGCCGAGCACGGCGTAGTGCGCGTCGGCCTCTCCCAGATGGTGGGCGGCGACCTCATGCTCTTCGTCCTCGGACATGCCCAGCCCCCGGGCCGCGCGGCGCAGCGCCTCCCGCTCGGAGCGCTGGAGCGAGCCGTCCACCAGGGCCAGCTCGAAGAGGCTGTCCAACAGCCGGCGGCGCTCGGCCGCAGGGAGCTGGGCCTGGCAGGCGTCGGCGGCGGCGTCCAGGTCGGGCGGGCGGGCGAGGAACTCCTTCAGGTGGCTGCGCACGAGCTGGAGCGACTCGGGGCCATAGCCGAGCACCTGCTCGAAGTAGCGGCGAATCTCCCGCACCTCCTCGCGGCGGACGTCTCCGTCGGCATGGGCCACCTCGATGAAGAGGGCGCAGAGGTCCCTGGCGAGCTGCCGGCCCTCGTCGTCTTCCGGGCCGGTGTCCGGTTCGTTGGCGAGGTCCTGGAGGGACACGGGCGGGAAGTCGGCCATCACCTCGGGGGACTCCAGGGGGAGGGCGTGCTGCTCGTCGTAGAAGTGACCGGCGACGCCCCCGGCGATGGCGAGCAGGACGATGGCCAGGGGATTGCCGATGAGCAGCCCCACCATCAGTCCAATCATCGCGCCCAGAACCTTGCCCGCGCCCATGTCCGAGGTTTCGCTCCCTTCCTGGCGGGGAGTTTCGCACATAGAGTGCCCGCGTGATGGCCCAGTTGATCGACGGCAAGGCAGTGGCGGCGCGGGTCCGGGCAGAGGTGAAGGCGGAGGTCGCGCGCCTCAAGGCGGAGCGCGGCATCGTCCCCGGCCTCGCGGTGGTGCGCGTGGGCGAGGACCCCGCGTCGAAGGTCTACGTCACCGGGAAGAAGAAGGCCGCCGAGGAGGTGGGCTTCAACTCCTGGGAGCACCACCCCGACGAGAGCATCACCCAGGAAGCGCTGCTGGCGCTGGTCGCGAAGCTGAACGACGACCCGGCCGTGCACGGCATCCTGGTGCAGCTGCCGCTGCCGAAGCACATCGACCCGGACGTCATCATCTCCGCGGTGAAGCCGGAGAAGGACGCGGACGGCTTCCACCCGATGAACGCTGGCAACCTGCTGCTGGGGCGGCCGGCGACGCGGGCCTGCACGCCGTACGGCATCATGCGGCTGCTGGAGGAGGTTGGCTGCAACCCGGCCGGCAAGCGCGCGGTGGTGGTGGGGCGCAGCAACATCGTGGGCAAGCCCATGGCGCTGATGCTGCTGCAGAAGAACGCCACGGTGACCATCGCCCACAGCAAGAGCGACGTGCGCCGCGAGGTGGAGGGCGCGGACATCGTCGTCGTCGCGGTGGGCGTGCGCGAGCTGGTGAAGGGCGAGTGGATCAAGCCCGGCGCGGTGGTCATCGACGTGGGCATGAACCGCACGCCCGAGGGCAAGCTGGTGGGCGACGTGGAGTTCGCCGCGGCCTCGGAGCGCGCCTCCTTCATCACCCCTGTTCCCGGAGGGGTGGGGCCGATGACCATCGCCATGCTCATCCGCAACACGCTGGAGGCCGCCAAGCGCGCCGGGAAGTGAGGCCCGGTGGCCTCGTGGCTACCCGCCGCGCAGCCAGCGCTCCAGCTGCGTGCGCTTCTTCCCACGCAGGCTGGTGCTCAGGCTCATCCCGTCGAAGTTCCACCGGAGGCCGAACTTCCCGGCCGCGCTCGCGAGCCACGCCGGGAGCTTGTCCGGCTCGCACGTCCCCAGCTCCAGCTCGTCGCACTGCACCTCGTCGCTCTTGAAGGAGGTTCTCTTCGAGCGGAGCACGTCGACGGCGTTGACATCGGTGAGGCTGACGGCGAACCAGCGCGCCTTGCGGCTGTCGACGGTGAGGTGCACCTGGTACCGGAACTCCCGTATGCCCTCGGACGCGGCGGAGAAAAGGAAGACCTGGAACCAGAAGGTGTCGAGCTCACCGAAGCCGAGGGCCTGCGCGAAGCCGAGCGCGGGGGAGCGGGCCCGCCGTGCGGCGATGAGCGCCTCCAGGCGCGAGAACAGGTCCTCCATCACCGGCGTGGCGCGCGCGTGGGTGCGCAGGTTCTGGAGCCGGTCCAGCTCCCAGCCCTGCGTCCGCACCGCCCGCTCCACGTGGGGGATGAACGCGTCGACCGACGCCTCCGACGCATCGGCGGCGAGCACGGCGAGCAGAACCAGGGGCACCTCCTCGCACGCCACGGCGGCCGTCTGCAGGGCCTGCAGGACGCGCGGCCGCCTCGCCAGCGCCTGGATATTGGCCCGCTTCTGCTTCGAGCCCAACGCGTACGAACTCTGCAGGTTGAGGAGGAGCTGGAGCGCCTCGTCCCAGTCGGCGGCGAGTGTGTCCGCCTCCGCGTCGCGCGGGACGTACTCGCGGAGGATGAAGGCGTCGGGCCTCCGGTCGGCCTCGAGCAGATCCAGGAGGGCGCGGATGACCGGCACCGGGAGCCGCCGGCACGTCCGCGCGAAGAGCCAGCTGGCATCGCCCCTGTCGCCGATGAGGCTCAGCGCGGCCCGGGCCGCCAGCACCGGGTCCACGTCGTCCGGGAGCGCCTTGAGCACGTCGAGGAGGCCCGGCGAGCGGTCGTGGTAGTGCGGATTCCGGAGGGCCTGGTCGACCTGCTCGGATGTGGGACGTTTGGGCATGTCCTGGCTCGCGGCAACTTCCAACCCGCGCTCTCCGATAATGGGAAAAGTCATTCGTTTCATAGGGGGAAGCCTTCATGTCCATCTCTTCCATCGGCCGTGACCTGATTGGCGGCGTCGCGAAGCGCCTCGGCATCTCCGGGCCCGAGCAGACCCGTTCGACGTCCCAGCCCCAGTCCCAGCCCGCGAGCGGCCCCACGTCGCAGCCCCGCGTCCAGGTGGCCGGGTGGGATGGCACCAGCTCCTTCGATTCCGGCAGGACGGGCTCGGGCTCGGGCTCGGGAACCGGCGCGGGTGTGGGCGCGGCGGCGGGTGCGGCCGGCGCCGCGGTGGCCGGCCGTCCCGACCTGGCGGGCATCGAGCGCGACTACCAGGTCCAGGACGACACGATGGTGAAGTGGCGCCCGAAGGGCCTGGGCATCATCCCCGTACCGTTCGCCGGCGAGTACAACGTCACCCAGACCGAGGCGAAGCTGCTGGACAAGCTCTCCGTCGACCGGGGCCTGCTGGGCCTGAACAAGTTCAACGACATCAAGGACCAGGCCTTCGACGTGTCGGAGCGGCTCTACCCGAACCCCTCCAGCGTCCCGGGCGGGATTGCGCCGGGCGACCAGCAGGAGTGGATGAACAACGACGGCCACCGCGACGCCTTCCGTCACGCCTACTGGAACGCGCTGATGACGCGCGAGTTCGGCGCGGAGTGGACGCAGCAGTTCGCCACCGCGCACGAGGGCCTGCCGGGCAACTACGCCGACCGCGAGGCGATGGACCTCTACAACAACCAGGTGGGCCGGGAGATTGCCCTGGCGAACCCCAATGCCTCTCCCGAGGAGCTGGCCACGCTGGTGCAGCAGGCCGTGACGGACGGGCGGATGGTGGTGCTCGACGACAAGAGCAACCTCCAGTGGAGCGACCGCGTCCCGTACGGCCAGCACGGCCTGTCGGACCGCGTCCCGGGCACGGGTGGCCAGCCGCTGCCTGACGGCAACGCGAGCGCGCGGTAAGCTGCATCGATGAGCCAGGGGGGGCCGGTTGCCCGTAGAATGGGGAGCGCGCGACGCTGGAAGCTCTTCGGCGTCGCGGCGGCCCTACTCATAGCGCTGGGGGTTTATCGGGTGTCGACTTCGCAGAAGGGAGCCTTCGACTCGGAGCAGTGGAAGGCGCAGAAGGGCAGTGGTGCGCGCAACAACCCGCGCGTCGGCATGGTGGTGGACCTGCAGCGGAAGCACACGCTGGAGGGCATGAGCCGCGACGACGTGCGCAAGCTGCTCGGCGAGCCGGACCGGCAGCACGGCACCAGCGAGGTGTACGAGCTGGGCGCGTCCCCGTTCGGTCCGTCGTATGAGTCCTTCGTCATCGACTACGACGCGGGCGGCAAGGTGACGCAGGCGCGCCTCAACCGCAGCTGACGTGTCCCCGGCGCGCCTGGCTCAGCGCGCCGGGTGGGCCTCGGCCTTTGCCTTGAGCGCCTGGGCAAACGCGTCGAAGGAGGGCTGCAGGTCGGGAATCGACTTCCCGATGAGGCCCGCGAGCGGGCCGGTGAAGACCTCGCTCATCGAGAACTCCACCGCGTCACCCGGCACCTTCGTGAGGGTGAAGGTGCGCGCGCCCTTGAAGAGGCCGAGCGGCATGCGGCTCGACCAGACCATCCGCGTGTTGGTGACGAACTCGCTCACCTTCACGGGGAAGGCTCGGCCGGGGCTGACCTTGGCGTGGACCTTGATGCGCTCGCCTTTGGCGATACGGCCATCGACCCACTCCACGGTCGGGTTCCACGCGGGGTAGGCCGGCGCATCCGTGAGGAGCCGCCAGATGCGCTCGGGCGTCGCCTGGATGGTGGTTCGGGTGCTGAAGCTCTTCATGGCCTGGCCCCTTTGCTCAGTCACCGTCCTCGCGCGTTCCCGAGCTGCTTCCGCCGCCCATCCTGGAGCCGCTGGTGCTGCGCCCCAGGTCCGAGCCTGTGGTGCTGCTGCCGCCCGTGATGCTGCCTCCGCTGCGCCTCGGGCCGCGGGTCCGGGGCGCGAAGACACTCGTGCCCGTCGAGCTGGCCGTGCCGCGAGTGCCGACCGTACTGCTTCCACCGTGCCCGCTCGCGGCACCCGCGGTCGTGCGGCTGCCCGTCGTGCTCGGACTCGAGCCGCGGGCGCTCGTGCTACCGCCCTGGCTCGTGCCGTCAGCCTCCGGAGCCGGGCGCTTCGCGCAGCCTCCTCCCGCCATCGCGCCCGACACCAGGGCTCCCACCAGCAGCGCACCCCTGACGTTCCTTATCCGCATGACGGTTCTCCCCCGACCCTTGAGGGTCCGTCCAACGGTGGGAAGTCCGCAGGGGAACCGGTATCGCTCCAGGGGCCCGGGCCTCCCGGCTCGTGTCGACAGACGGCGAGGCTGCCTGGCCTCCCTCGGGGGCACTCCCGTGCTCTCCGGGTGATACGGAGGGCTACGTCACGCAGCGGCCAGGGCAGGGGCAGGTGAGGCACTGCTGTTGTTCACAGGTGCCTTCCGAACAGTCCGCATCCGTCGAGCACCCTTCGAGGCAGTGGGCGGCTTCGTTCGGGCAGCCCGCGCAGGTGTAGTCGATGCTGCACTGGGTGCTGGACTGGCAGACACCGCCAGCGGGAACAGTGGCGTCGTCGCGGTTGCGGTGGGTGCCACCGCAACCGGCAAGCAGGCCCACCGCGAGCGTCAGGAACATGAGAGTTCGCATGCGCCGCAGTATTCCATGGCGCGCGCCATCACGCGGGAGGGTGGCACGGGTAAAGCGTTTGGATGCAGGATGGCCGGGGGGCAGGGGAGAGTGTACACATGCCGACGCGCGAGGAACGCATTGCTGGTGGGCTGTACGGGCTGTTGATTGGTGATGCGCTCGGGGTGCCCTACGAGTTCCACTCGCCCGGGCAGATTCCGGCCACCGAGGCCATCGAGTTCGAGCCGCCCGCCGGCTTCCACCGCGCGCACGACGGCGTGCCCCCGGGCACCTGGTCCGACGATGGGGCGCATGCGCTGTGCCTGCTGGACTCGCTGCTGTACCACGGCCACCTGGACCTGGAGGACCTCGGCCGGCGTTTGGTGAACTGGTACGAGTGGGGTTACCTCGCGGTGGACGGCAAGGTGTTCGACGTCGGCATCCAGACGAGCACGGCGCTGGCCCACTTCCGCGCGGGGGCGCCCGCGCTGATGGCCGGGCCGAAGGGCGAGCGCGACAACGGCAATGGCTCGCTGATGCGGGTGCTGCCGATGGCGCTCTGGCACAAGGGCGACGACGCGAAGCTGGCCTCGGATGCGATGACGCAGTCGCGGGTGACGCACGGACACATGCGCTCGCAGGCCTGCTGTGCGCTGTACTGTCTATGGGCCCGGCGCATCCTGGAAGGCGCCGCGGACCCGTGGGCCGACGCGCTGGCCACCTTCCGCGAGCTGTACCCGGAGGGCTTCGAGGCGCGCACGGAGCTGGACACGAACATCGTGCGTCCGGACGCGGACGAGCCACCGGGCAACGGCTCCGGCTACGTCGTGGACTGTCTGCGCTCGGCGAAGCAGTGCGTGGTGGCGGGCCGGGACTACGAGGGCGTGGTGAAGGCGGCCATCCGGCTGGGGCACGACACGGACACGACGGCGGCGGTGGCGGGCGGAATCGCCGGGCTCATCCACGGCGTGCAGGGGATTCCCGAGCGCTGGCGCTCCGCGCTTCGTGGCAAGGAACTGCTGGAGCCCTTGATGAAGAAGCTGCTGGCCCACGCCCGGGACTGAGCCAGGAAGCAGCGGACATGGCGCCGAGTCCTCATGCCAGGGAATGCATGCCGGCAAGGGCTCCGCGTCAGTCGTCCGTTTTGCTTCTTTGTCTTGTTTTTCCGGGATGAATCGAGTTTTTGCTGCCCTGGGCCTTATTCCTTCTCACGAACGCATGTCAATGCCCCGGGGGGAGTGAAGTCTGACCCTCCAGGAATTGTCTGTCTTCGCTGTAGCCCCTATTGACTGTTGTTTCTGTATGGCAGTAGAAATCAGACCTTGCTGGTGCTTGTGATTTCCCTTGCGCGCGAGGTGTGTCTTTGGCTGACAAGGGTGGAGATGCTCTGGGCAGGCGGTTGGTTCGCATTGCTCCTGCGGTGTTGTTGCTGGTCATTGTGATGCATTTCGGAATCACCCTTGCATATCTGACCCCCATCAATCCGGCGAAGTTGAGAGTGTCCTCGCTGCTGGATGGCTATATGGAGCCATTCTTTGCTCAGCGCTGGACTCTTTTCGGGCCGGACGTGGCGGCACGGACGAAATACCTCCTGGTTTCCTGCCGCGCAGAGGATGCGCGGGGAGAGGTGCGTGAGCATCCCTTCGTCAACATCACCCGACCTTTGCGTGAACTGAAGCAGCGGCATCGGCTGACGCCAGCAGACCGCCTGGACAGGGCGCAGCTGGCGGGAGTGAAGATGAGCCAGGCTCAGGACGACGAGGTCGCCCGCCGCTTGCTGGAGAAGCCCGAAGACAGCGAGCCGTATCGTCAAGCGGTTGCCCTGGTGGAACAGCAGCGCAAGCAACGGCGTGAGCGAGGCTTCCGGCTGGTCATTCGTGTGGCCTCAGCGGCATGTGCAAGCCTTCATCCCGGGGAGCAGATCCGTGACGTCCGGGTCCGTATCGCAACCATCCAGGCGCCTCCCTTCTCGCGCCGGATGGAGCCAGAAGAGTCGGGTGAGACTTCATACGCGGACTCTGACTGGCATCCCTTCGAGGCAACGGAGACGCTGTGAGCCCTACACATTCCGAGGTGGCTCAGACTCCTGCCGGGAGCTGGGATGGATTTGTCACGCGCATGGGCCAGCCCCGGTTCCTCATGGGAGCCAGCCTGTTTCGCATCTGCGCAGGCGCGGCCATCATCATCCAGTACCTCGTCAACCATGCCCAGCGACGGGTGCTCTTCGGACCCGAAGGGCTGTGGCCCTGGGACACTTTCGCGACCGAGATGACCCACTCGGCGAACTTCTCCGTCTACGCCTGGAGCCGCTCGCTGCCGTGGTTCGAGGTGTGTTTCCACCTGGGACTGCTGGTCTCCCTGCTGTGGCTGGTGGGCTGGCACACGCGCATCACCACCCCGCTGACCTGGTTCTTCACCTGGTCGCTTCATCAACGCTTCCCGGGAATCTGGGATGGCGGTGACAACATCATCCACCTGGTTCTCGTCTACGCGATGTTCGCTGACGTGGGGGCCTGGTTCTCCCTGGACGAGAAGCGGCGCGCGACACGTCCTCAGCCAGGCGGCGCCTGGGGGCAGTTCCAGGCCATGCTCCACAACACGGCTCTCCTCGCATTCGCCATGCAGATCAGCCTCGTGTATGGCGTCGCGGGTCTTTACAAGGTCCAGGGTGGGGCTTGGCAGGATGGCACGGCCGTCTACCATGCCTTCCGTGGAGGCCAGTTCGTCTGGCCTGGCTTCACGGAGCTCATCTACGGCAACGCCATCGTGGTCACGCTACTGACGTATTGCACAGTGGCTTTCCAGGTGGCCTTCCCATTCCTGCTCTTCCTGAACCGCTACACCCGGCGTGTCGCCGTGGTGCTGGGGCTCACCTTTCATCTCGGAATCGCGCTGTTCCTGGGGCTCATCACCTTCTCGCTCTTCATGGCCTCCGTGGACCTGGCACTCATGGATGATGATGAGTACCGGGCCGTGGGGAGGTGGCTCGCCCGGCAGTGGCGGCGGTGGAGGCCCGTTGCGGCCTCGGCCGAGCCCGCTCCGTTGACGCTCCAGGAACAGCCCAGGCAACCCCCGCTGGCGTGAGCCGGTCAGGGGGCCCGTGAAGTCAGGTCTGGTTTCGGCCGGCGCCTGCCGTCACGCTCACCCACGCACAACCCCAGGAGTTGTTTCATGAAGAAGATGTTTGCTCGCTTCGGCCTGCTCGGCCTCCTCGCTGGCTTCGCCGGCATGTCCTACTCCCTGCCTGCCGCGGCCGCTGTGAGCGACTCGCATTCCGGCACGGTCGACAGCTCGCTCTACTACTACGAGATCACCATCATCGAAGGCCCGGACGTCATCTACTACTACGAGATCTACGAGTTCGGCCTCGCGAACCCCGGCGGTGGCACGACCGCCGACGCGCTGAACGACACCACCTTCGACAACTAGTGCGGGTTGTTCCGACAGGCGCTCCCGCACCTGTCCTGGAGGCCGTCGCGCTTGTGGCGGCCTCCCGCTTTCCTTTCTCTTCCTTCGTTGGCTGGAATGGTGATGAAGCGATTCCTGATGCTGGCAATCGGTGGGGTGGTGGTCGTCGTGGCCTTCCTCCTGGGAAGAGCGCTGACAGCCCCAGCCCCGGGAGCCGAGGTGCAATCCCGGTCTCCGGCTGAGCCTCGGGGCGCGGCGCGAGCCGTGGCGGTGGCGGGTCCCCAGGCCCGGAATCGCGGGCCCTCCGAGGTGCCCGCGCTCGCGCTCGTGGCGGATGCGGATGCCGCAGGGGCCCTGCGCCTGCAGGGGCTGGTGCTGGACTCGCGGGAGCTGCCCGTAGAGGGCGCGCTCGTCCGGTTGGACTCCAGCGCGGTGGCACCGGTGCGGACGGGTAAGGACGGCACCTTTCTCTTCACCCGGCTGCCCGCGCGTGCCTGGCAGCTCGAGGCATTCCATGACTCGGAGATGGCGGGCCCCGTCACGTTCTGGCTGAACGAGCGCACCGAGCCGGTCGTCCTCCATCTCGTCGCGGCGGCATCGCTCCAGGTCCACGTGGTGGAGGCGGGCTCGCGCCGCGCGCTCGGAGGCGCAAGCGTGGAGCTGCGGGTGCCCAGGCCGCGCGCCGTGGACGCGGATGCCTCCGGTCTGGCGCTGCTGCAAGGACTGCCTTCGGGACGCCACACGCTGAAGGTTTCGGCGCCAGGCTTCTCCCCGGTGTGGCGCGTGGTGGATGTGGGAGCGGCCTCCGCCGTGCCGCAGTCGGTGCAGGTGGAGCTGCGCTCCGGTGCGGCGGTGTCCGGCACGGTGGTGGATGCTCGCGGCACCCCGGTTCCGGGCGCTCGTGTCACCCCGCTGCCGCAGACCCGTACCACGCAGGCATTGACGGATGCGCGCTGGGATGGCGTGACGGCGGACGCGGAGGGCCGCTGGCGGATGGAGAACCTCGATGCTGGTACCTACCGCTTCACCGCCTCCGGCAGCCGGCATGCCCCCGGGACGTCCACGCCGGTACGGCTGGACGGGCAACGTGCGGCGGAGGGCGTCACGGTCACCCTGGGCGACGCGGCCCGCCTGTCCGGCACGGTGGTGGATGGCCATGGCCAGCCCGTGTCGGGCGCCGTCGTACGGGTGGTCTTGGACGAAGGCATGAGCCGTTCCATCGCACGGCAGGCCACGTGCGACGCGCGGGGCGCCTTCCTCCTGGAGGACCTGCCCAGGCGGCGCGTAGCGGTGGCCGCCGTTCACGCCTCGGCCTCGTCCACCACCCGCTTCGTCGACCTCGCCCAGGACGGCGCGGGGGAGCAGCTCGAACTCATCCTGGATGCCAACGGCATGGTTCGGGGACGCGTGGAGTCCTCCAGCGGCCAGCCCATCGGCGAGGCCGTGGTCATGGCCGAGCCCGCCTCGCCCCTCTCGCGCGGACGCGTGGAGGGCACGCTGCGTGGGAGCCTCGCCACGGTGGCGGACGCCGGCGGGCGCTTCGAGCTGCGCGGGCTGGTGCCGGGGGCCTATCAGCTCCGCGCGGCGCCTCCAGGCACACCCGGGCACCAGCGTCTGGCCTGGCTGGTGGAG
The DNA here is from genome assembly GCF_024198175.1 of Pyxidicoccus xibeiensis. Lineage (NCBI taxonomy): Bacteria > Pseudomonadati > Myxococcota > Myxococcia > Myxococcales > Myxococcaceae > Pyxidicoccus > Pyxidicoccus xibeiensis. Next base: position 34,879 of record NZ_JAJVKV010000010.1, on the reverse strand, counting down.
CCGGTGAAGGCCGAAACGGGCGATTCGGAGGTGGTGCTGCGCCTGCGCCGAGGGGGGGCCGTGGCGGGCCACGTGCGCAAGGCGGACGGCTCGGTTCCGGAGTCCTTCACTGTCACCCTTCGTGGGGCGTCGGGGGTGACGTTCAGCGCAGGTGACGGAAGCTTCCGGCTCCAGGACATTCCCGCGGGCGAGTACACGCTGTACGTCTCCGGCCGTGGCTTCCTCACGAAGCCGATTCCGCGCGTCAAGGTGGAGGAGGACCAGGATACGAACCTGGGCGCGCTGGAGCTTCAGCGAGGGCGTCAGCTCTCCGGTCGGGTAGTGGACCGGGGTGGGGCGCCTGTCGCGGATGCCACCGTTTCCGTCTCGCAGCCCCTTCGCGGGGTGGTGGTGGGCCAGGCCGCGGAGCTGGAGCATGGCCTCCAGCAGGTGAAAACGGACGCGGAGGGACGCTTCTCCCTGGAAGGGCTCGCCATCTCCCCGCTGCAGCTCGCCGCCGAGCATGCCGAGCAGGGCCGCTCGCGCTTCCTCCGGGTGGAGGAGGGCATGGCGGACCAGACAGGCGTGGAACTGCGCTTGGAGGCGGTGGGACAGCTCGAGGGGACGGTGCGGCGCGGTGGTGAGCCTGTCAGCGGCGCGCTCATCATCGTGACCAACCCCAGCTCCCCGGCGGGCGGGACGAGCGGCAGTACCGGGACGGAAGGGGGCTTCCATTTCGACAGCCTCGCGCCCGGGACGTACACGGTGGCGGCGGTGGTGGACTCCGGCGCCGGCCAACAGGTGCAGCGGGCCACTGTCACCGTCACCGCGAATGCCATGGCGCGCGCGGACCTGGAGCTGCCTCGGGGAGAGGTGACCTTGCTGGTCCGCGCGGAGTCTCCGGAGGGGCAGGCGCGCGCGGCCCTGGCCCGGGTGCTGCTCCTGGCCTCGGGCCCCCAGGGCACCTCGGCCACGCAGGAGGGGGCTTCCCAGGTGCAGACTCTCTCTCCGACGGAGCCGGCGCGCTTCGCCAGTGTCAGTCCAGGCTCCTACAAGGTCTGTCTCTCGGCGGTGCAGCCGCAAGGGGGCCAGGCACCCGACGCGGGCGCGGCCGGCGGTACCTCCAATTGCCAGCCCGTGAGGGTGTCGCTGTCGCCTGCGGAGCAGGTGTTGACGGTGACGATGCCATCGCTGTGAACATGCAGGGACTCGCGCCCCGGAGTCCACCGGGGGCCCTACTCCCGCGCGACGTCCAGCACGTCGCGCAGCATGGCCGCGCTCGCGCCCCACGCGCCCTCGTCGCCGCTGAGCAGCGTCACCCGTCCGTGGATGTCGCTGCGGTACACCAGCCCCATGTCCCGCGCGCCCAGGCGCCCGAGGGGATGCTCTCCCCCCACCACCGTGGGCTTCACGCTCAACGCCCACGTCCCATCCCCTCGAGGCTCCGCGCGCGCCAGCAGCAGCACCTGTCCACCGCGCGCCCGCGCCGCGTCCAGCTCCTCGCGCGTCACCCCGCGCATGCCCGTCACCGCCACGTCCTTCAGCGTCGTGGGCACGCGCAGCACGGCATTGGCCAGGATGACCAGCTTGTTCGCCGTGTCCCAGCCGTCCACGTCCAGCGTCGGGTCCGGCTCGGCGATGCCAGCCTCCTGCGCCTCCTTGAGCGCTTCCTCGTACGTGCGCCCCTCGCCCATCCGGCACAGCATCAGGTGACTGGTGGAGTTCAGCACGCCCTCCAGCAGCCCCAGCTTCCCGAGCGCCAGGTCCCTCCAGCCCACGTTGACGGTGGGCAGCGCCCCGCCCACCGCGCCGCTGAAGCGCAGCGCCGGGTTCCGGGGGGACGTCCAGTCGCTCAGCGCCGCCAGCTCCTGGAACGCCAGCACCAGCGGGCCCTTGCTCGCGAGCACCGCCGGCATCCCCCGCCGCAGCGCCTCGCGCACGATGTCCAGTCCGGGCTGCGCGTCCTTCAGGTTCGTCGGCGTGGCGTCCAGCAGCACGTCCGCCTCCACCTCGCGCACCAGCGCCAGCCCGCCCATCCCCGGCCGGCCCACGCCCGGCAGCGTCGCCACCGAGCGCTTCGCCCGCTTCGCCTCCAGCACCGCCGGGACGTCCAGCCCGCGTGCGTCCACCGCCGCGCCTCCCGAGTCCGCCACGCCCACCGGCACGAGCTCCAGCCGGTACCGCTCGCGCATCAGCGCCGCGCGCTCGTGGAGGATTTCGAGGAAGGGCCGGCCCACGTTGCCCAGCCCGGTCAGCAGGAATCGCAGGGTGCGCATGGGGCGGCCCTTCAGGCCTGGAAGGCTTCGCGCACGCCGTCGCGGCGCAGGGTGAACATCATCCAGATGGCCACGGGCACGCCGATGACGCACCCGGGAGACAGGATGTACAGCGCGGTGATGCCTCCCACCGTGGCCAGCCCGTAGCCCTTGAGGTTCAGCGCGTTCAGCGCGCCCCACGTGGACAGCACGCCGCAGAGGATGCCCACCAGCAGCATCAGCGCCAGCGTGGGGCTCAGCTCCAGCGCGGTGGGCGTGGCGCCCGCCGGGGTGAACGGCGACGTCACCCGGAGCGCCGCCAGGATGAAGCCGGCCACGTTATAGATGATGTTCAGCACGCCCACGCACAGCAGGAAGAACGCCGGCGGCCGGACGATGTTCAGCACCTTGTGGCGCGGGTCGGTGGGGGGGAGCTGGATTCCAGGACCACTCATGAGCGGGCTCTCAGGGCGCTCACAATCATCCGCGTCGCCGGGGACTTGTTGAGCGTGTAGAAGTGGATGCCGGGCACGCCGCGCGACAACAGCTCCATGCACTGCACCGTCGCATGCGCCACGCCGAGCTGCACCAGCGCGTCCGGCTGGTCCTTCACCCGCTCCAGTTGGAGCGCCAGCCGCATGGGCACCGTGGCCCCGCACATCCGCGTGAAGCGCTGGAGCTGCTCGTAGTTCGTGATCGGCATGATGCCGGGGACGATGGGGACGTTGATGCCCGCGCGACGGGCCCGCTCCACGAAGTCGAAGAAGAACGCGTTGTCGAAGAAGAGCTGCGTGACGACGAAGTCCAGTCCCGCGTCCACCTTCTCCTTCAGATGACGCAGGTCGTCGTCCCGGGAGAGCGTCTCCACGTGGCCCTCCGGATAGCACGCCCCTCCGAGGCAGAAGTTGAAATCCTCTTCTCGGATGAATCGCACCATCTCCGACGCGTACTGGAAGCCGCCCGGCGTCGGCACGAACTGCTTCTCGCCCAGCGGCGGGTCCCCGCGCAGCACCAGCAGGTTGTCCAGCCTGGCGTCCGCCAGCCGCTTCAACAGCTCGCGCAGCTCCTCGCGCGAGTGGCCCACGCACGTCAGGTGCGCCATGGCCTCGATGCCCGTCTCCTTCTTGATGCGGGTGACCAGCTCCACCGTCCGGTCGCGCGTGCTGCCGCCGGCCCCGTACGTCACCGACACGAAGCCGGGCTGCAGCGGCGCCAGGTCCTCCAGTGTCTTGAGGAGGTTGGCCACGCCCTCGTCCGTCTTCGGCGGGAAGAACTCGAAGGAGAAGCAGGGGTTGGATGGATTCAACCGATTACGAATCTTCATGTCTGCCCCAGTGTAGACGGTCCCCGTCGGCCTTGATTGGCGAAGTCTCGCGGCTATAGTCCGCGCCGTTTTCCACACCCCTCCAGGAGAAGATGATGGCCCGGCGTACGCCTCTCAACGACGCCCACCGCAAGCTGGGCGCTCGGATGGTGGACTTTGTCGGTTGGGACATGCCGGTGCAGTACTCGTCCGTCATCGGCGAGCACGAGGCCGTGCGCACCGCCGTCGGCCTGTTCGACGTCTCGCACATGGGCGAGGTGGAGTTCTCCGGCCCCGGCGCGCTGGAGACGGTCAACGGCCTCATCTCCAATGACCTCGCCCGCATCTCGGACGGCCAGGCGGTGTACGCGGGCCTGCTCAACGAGCGGGGCACCTTCGTGGACGACATCGTCGCCTACCGCTTCAGCCCCGAGCGCATCTTCATCTGCGTCAACTCCAGCAACCGCGAGAAGGACTTCGCCTGGATGAAGGAGCACGCCAAGGGCGTCAAGCCCGTGGACCGCGGGGACGACTGGGCGCAGATCGCCGTGCAGGGCCCCAGGGCCGCCGGCCTCGTCCAGCGCCTGACGAAGACGGACACCTCGAAGATTGGCACCTACCGCTTCGCCGAGGGCGAGGTGGCGGGCGTCAAGAGCATCATCTCCCGCACCGGCTACACCGGCGAGGACGGCTTCGAGCTGTACTGCGCGCCCGACGACGCGGTGAAGCTCTGGGACGCGCTGCTCACCGAAGGCCAGCAGGACGGCGTGAAGCCGTGCGGCCTGGGCGCTCGCGACAGCCTGCGCACGGAGATGAAGTACGCCCTCTACGGCAACGACATCGACGACGCCCACACCGCGCTCGAGGCCGGCCTCGGCTGGATTGTGAAGCTCGACAAGCCTGCCTTCATTGGAAAGGACGCGCTGGTGGCGCAGAAGGCCGCGGGCGTGAAGCGCAAGCTGGTGGGCTTCGAGGTGACGGGCAGCGGCATCCCCCGCCATGGCTACGCCATCCACAAGGACGGCAAGCCGGTGGGCGAGGTGACGAGCGGCACCATGGGCCCGTCCGTGAAGAAGCCCATCGGCATCGGCTACGTGCCGGCCGAGCTTTCCGCGGAGGGCTCCACCTTCGACGTGGACATCCGTGGCCGCCCCGTGCCCGCCGTGGTGGTGAAGACGCCGTTCTACAAGAAGCCCTGAAGCATCCAGCCCCATTTGAGGAGCAACGACATGGCCGACAACATTCCCGGCGACCTGAAGTACACCCGTGAGCACGAGTGGGCCCGCGTCCAGGGCAAGGTGGTGGTGGTGGGTGTCACCGCCCATGCCCAGGAGTCGCTGGGCGACGTGGTGTACGTGGAGCTGCCCAAGGTGGGCGCCACCCTCACCGAGGGCAAGCAGTTCGGCGTCATCGAGTCCACCAAGGCCGTGTCGGAGCTGTACTCGCCGCTCACCGGCACCGTGGTGAAGGTGAATGACGCGCTGGCGGACAACCCCTCCACCGTCAACACGGACCCCTACGGGGCGGGGTGGATTGTCGAAGTCGAGCTGTCGGACCCCAAGCAGGTAGACGCGCTCATGGATGCCGCCGCGTACGCCGACCTGCTCAAGAACGCGTAGCACTGAAGCGCTACCGCCCGGCTGTTAGTGACGGTCCTCGATTTTTCCGACTCGCACGCGAGCCCGACTGCCATGTCCTTGAATTGGAAGTATCAGGAGTCGTTCGCCGGCCGGCACAACGGTCCGGACGAGCACGAGCTGAAGAAGATGCTGGCCACCCTGGGGGTGACCTCGCTCGACGCGTTCATCGAGCAGGCCGTCCCGCCGGCCATCCGCGCCAAGGAGCCGCTGCGGCTGGGCGCGCCGCGCGGTGAGCACGAGCTGCTGGCGGAGCTGGAGGCGATTGCCGCGAAGAACCAGGTGTTCCGCTCGTTCATCGGGATGGGCTACCACGACACCCACACCCCGAACGTCATCCTCCGGAACATCTTCCAGAACCCGGGCTGGTACACGCAGTACACGCCGTACCAGGCGGAGATTGCCCAGGGCCGGCTGGAGGCGCTACTCAACTTCCAGACGGTCATCATGGACCTGACGGGCCTGGAGGTGGCCAACGCCTCGCTGCTCGACGAGGGCACCGCCGCGGCCGAGGCCATGGGGCTGGCCCTGCACCTCAAGGGCGAGGAGTCGGGCGCGGCCTTCTTCGTGTCCGAGGCCTGCCACCCGCAGACCCTCGACGTCGTGCGCACCCGCGCCCAGCCGCTGGGCGTGGAGGTCGTCGTGGGCGACCACCGCACGGTGGACCTGGCCGCGAAGAAGTACGTGGGCGCGCTGGTGCAGTACCCGTCCACCGACGGCGCGGTGTACGACTACCGGGGCTTCGGCGAGAAGGTGCACGCCGCGGGCGGCCTGCTCATCGTCGCGGCGGACCTCTTGAGCCTCACGCTGCTCACGCCTCCGGGCGAGTTCGGCGCGGACGTGGCGGTGGGCAGCGCGCAGCGCTTCGGCGTCCCGCTGGGCTACGGCGGCCCGCACGCCGGCTACTTCGCCACGAAGAATGCCTACACCCGCGTCATGCCGGGCCGCCTCATCGGCGTGTCCGAGGACGCGCAGGGCCGGCGCGCGCTGCGCATGGCGCTGCAGACGCGCGAGCAGCACATCCGCCGCGAGAAGGCGACGAGCAACATCTGCACCGCGCAGGTGCTGCTGGCCGTCATCGCCAGCATGTACGCCGTCTACCACGGGCCCAAGGGGCTCAAGGCCATCGCCGAGCGCGTGCACGGCCTCACCGCGCTCTTGGCGCGCGGCCTGACGAAGCTGGGCTTGGCGCCGAAGCACGCCCAGTACTTCGACACGCTGCGCGTGGAGCTGACCGGGGCGCAGGTGCGCGCGGTGCTGTCCGCCGCCGAGCAGGCGCGGATGAACTTCCGCCGCATCGACGACAAGACGGTGGGCGTGTCCCTGGACGAGACGACGCGGCCCTCGGACGTGGAGGCCATCCTCGCGGCCTTCGCCACCGGCACGGGCAAGGCCGGTGTTCCCTCGCTGTACGACCTGGGCACCACCCCGGTGGAGAGCCCGGTGGAGCAGGGGCTGCGCCGCAGCAGCGCGTTCCTCGAGCACTCCGTCTTCAACAGCTACCACTCCGAGACGGAGATGCTGCGCTACATCCGGCGGCTCGAGGCGAAGGACCTGTCCCTCACGCACTCGATGATTCCGCTGGGCAGCTGCACCATGAAGCTCAACGCCACCGCGGAGATGATTCCGGTGACGTGGCCGCAGTTCGGCCGGCTGCACCCGTTCGCCCCCACCTCGCAGGCGGCCGGCTACAAGGTCATCTTCGAGCAGCTGGAGCGCATGCTCACCGCCGTCACCGGCTTCGCCGGGTGCTCGCTGCAGCCCAACGCCGGCAGCCAGGGTGAGTACGCGGGCCTGCTCGTCATCCGCGCGTACCACCAGAGCCGCGGCCAGGCGCACCGCGACGTGTGCCTGATTCCTTCCTCCGCGCACGGCACCAACCCGGCCTCCGCGGTGATGGCGGGCTACAAGGTCGTCGTCACCAAGTGCGACGAGGACGGCAACATCGACCTCGCGGACCTGCGCGCCAAGGCGGACCAGCACAAGGACCAGCTGGCGGCGCTGATGGTGACGTACCCCTCCACGCACGGCGTCTTCGAGGAGGACATCCAGGAGATCTGCTCCGTCATCCACGAGCGCGGCGGCCAGGTGTACATGGACGGCGCGAACCTCAACGCGCAGGTGGGCCTCACGGCTCCGGGCCTCGTCGGCGCGGACGTGTGCCACATCAACCTGCACAAGACGTTCTGCATCCCGCACGGCGGTGGCGGCCCGGGCATGGGCCCCATCTGCGTGGCCAGCCACCTGGTGAAGTTCCTGCCGGGCCACCCGGTCATCCAGACGGGCGGCAGCGAGGCCATCGGCGCCATCTCCGCGGCCCCGTGGGGCAGCGCCAGCATCCTGCTCATCTCGTGGATGTACGCCACCATGATGGGCGGCGAGGGCCTCACCCAGGCCACCAAGCTGGCCATCCTCAACGCCAACTACATCGCCGAGCGGCTGCAGCCCCACTACCCGGTGCTCTACCGCGGCAAGCGCGGCAAGGTGGCGCACGAGTGCATCGTCGACCTGCGCCCGCTCAAGAAGACGTCGGGTGTCGAGGTGGAGGACGTGGCCAAGCGCCTCATGGACTTCGGCTTCCACGCGCCCACCGTGTCGTTCCCGGTGGCGGGCACGCTGATGATTGAGCCCACGGAGTCCGAGTCCAAGGCGGAGCTGGACCGCTTCTGCGACGCGATGATTGCCATCCGCCAGGAGATTCGCGACATCGAGGAGGGGCGCATGCCGAAGGACAACAACGTCCTGAAGAACGCGCCCCACACCGCCCGCGTCCTCACCGCCCCGGAGTGGAACCGGCCCTACTCGCGCGAGCAGGCCGTCTTCCCCGCCCCGTGGGTGCGCGAGAACAAGTTCTGGCCGTCCGTGGGCCGCCTCAACAACGTGCTCGGGGACCGCAAGCTGGTCTGCTCGTGCCCGCCCATCGAGGACTACATGGACCCGAAGGCCGCGTGATGCGGGCCGCGCCCCCGTGGCGCGGCTGAAGGCTTGGGGCCGTCTCCCTCTCGCGGGGAGGCGGCCCTCGTCTTTTTGAGCGGCCGCACCTCCACGCGCCCGCCCGCCCGCCTGCCCTGAGGCCGGAGCGCCGGCCGGGAGTGAATGCGTGTGCTCCCAATGCTCATCGTCCCGAAGACGACAGTGTGAGTGGCGGAAGGAGCAACACGCGTGGATTCCATCCCTCCGGAGGCGGAGGACTCACGGCTCTCGAGCAGCACGCCTCATCTGGACCCCATCCTGGGCGGAGGCTGGCTCCGGGGCGGGCTGTACATCCTCACGGGCCCGCCGGGCACGGGGAAGACGACGCTCGCCAACCAGATGTGCTTCAACCTGGCGAAGCAGGGCGTGTCGTCCGTCTACGTGACGATGCTCACGGAGACCCACGCGCGGATGGTGCTCCACCTGCGCTCGCTGGCGTTCTTCCAGCAGGAGCTGGTGGGCACGCACGTCCACTACGTCAGCGGCGTCAACGCGCTGAAGGAGGGTGGGGCGCGGGCGCTGCTGGAGCTCCTCAGCCAGGTGCTCCGGGACAAGGGGGCGCAGGTGCTCGTCATCGACGGGTTCAACGTGGTGCGCGAGCACATCCGCGCGCACGTGCCGCTGCGGGAGTTCCTCCAGTCCCTCTCGGTGCGCACGAGCCTGACGGGCTGCACCACCTTCCTCATCTCCTCCGAGGAGGCCAAGACGACGGACGTCGAGCACGTCATGGCGGACGGCATCCTCTCACTCCAGCTGGAGCGCGTGGGGCTGAAGGCCATCCGCGGCCTGGAGGTCATCAAGTTCCGGGGCAGCAACAACCTGTCCGGACGGCACACCCTGACCATCGACCAGAACGGCGTCTGCATCTTCCCCCGCTACGAGGCGCTCCACCGCAGCGGCTCCGAGAAGGTCGCGGACCCGAGCCGGCGCTCGCGCTGGGGCATCCCCGGCCTGGATGCGATGTGTGGGGGCGGGCTCGTCACGCGCTCGTCCACGCTGCTGCTGGGCAGCCCGGGAGGTGGCAAGACGCTGCTCGGGCTCCACTTCCTCGCGGAGGGCGCGGCGAGCGGTGAGCCGGGCCTGTACTTCGGCTTCGGCGAGGGCGCCGCGCAGCTGCTGCTCAAGGCGGACTCCGTGGGGCTGCCGCTGCGCAAGTGGGTGGAGGCCGGCCGGGTGCATGTGGAGGTCCGCGCGCCGGTGGAGACGCTGCCGGATTCGCTGGCGCAGGACCTCGTCTCCCTGGTGGAGCAGCGCGGGTGCCGCCGCCTCCTCCTGGATGGCCTGGAGTCGCTCGTCCTGGAGGCTTCCGACGCCGGGCGCACCATGCGCTTCCTGGCGGCGCTGCTCAACACGCTCCGGGACAGGGACGTCACCGTGCTGCTGACCCAACAGCCGAACGAGCTGTTCGGGCCGGAGCTGCATGCCTCCATCCGGGGCGTGGAGGCCCTGGCCGACAACGTGCTGTTCGTGCGCTTCTTCGAGCTGAGCGGGCGCCTCCACCGGCTCGTCTCCGTGCTGAAGATGCGCGACAGCGACAATGACCCCCACCTGCGCGAGCTGGCCATCTCCTCCCGGGGCCTGGAGGTGCGGGGGAGCTACGCGGAGCTGGATGCTGTCATCACCGGCCAGCCCCGGCCGCACGCGCCCGCGACGGCGCGGAGTGGGAATCGCACCCGGAAGAGAGCGAGCCCACCCGCGAAGACCGCGAAGAAACAGGTGTCCCGACCCCCACGTGGAAGGAAACAGCGATGAGGCGCATCCTCATCATCGAGGACGAGGACATCCTCGCGGCCACCCTGTGCGAGATCCTCCAGGACGAGGGCTACGAGGCCTTCACCGCCCGCGACGGCCAGGACGGCCTGCGGCTGCTGGCGGAGCGGGCTCCGGACCTGGTGCTCCTGGACCTGATGATGCCGCTGATGGACGGCCGCGGCTTCCTCATGGCCCGGGCGCTGGATGCCCGCGCCCAGCGCATCCCCGTGGTGGTGATGTCCTCCGCGTCCCGCTCGGTGCTCCAGGGACACGCGGTGGCCGGCTTCCTGGCGAAGCCCTTCAAGCTGGAGGTCCTGCTCGACGTCATCTCCGTCACCCTCTCCAAGGCCGAGCCGGAGAAGCAGCGCGGCGGGTGAGGGGCGGGGCGTCCCGGGGCCTACGGGCGGGACGCCCCGGCGCGCGCCGGCTCCACGTGGACCACCACGTCCACCACCTGCGGGTAGTTGTCCTGGATGGCGCGCTCCACGCGGTCCGCCACCTCGTGGGCCTGCGCGGTGGACAGGTTCGGGTCCACCTCGATTTTGAGGTCCACGTAGACGCTCTCCTCCATGCCGCGGCTGCGCACGTCACGGCAGGAGCGCACGCCCACCACGCCCGTGGTGTGCCGCGCGACTTCCACCGGGTCCAACCGCGCCGTGTCGGACAGGATGCCCACCGCCTGCCGGACGATGCCGTAGGCCACCCACGCCACGAACACCATGACGCCCAGGGCAATCAGCCCGTCCGCGCGCGGGAAGCCCAGCCACACCAGCAGCAGCGAGGCCAGCACGGCGAGGGTGACCCAGACGTCGGACATGGTGTGGCTCGCGTCCGCCAGCAGCAGGGTGCTCTTGTACTTCTGGCCGTAGTGCCGCTCCACCCGCGTCACCGCGACGTTGACGACCAGGGTGAAGACCATCACCCCCGCCATCGTCGCCGTCACCTGCGGGTGCTTGTCTTTCAGCAGCGAGTCGAGCGCCATGCGCCCCAGCTCCAGCATGCCGATGCCAATCATCGCGCCGATGCCCAGCGACGCGAGCGCCTCGAACTTGCCGTGCCCGTAGGGGTGGTCCTCGTCCGCCGGCCGCGAGGCCACGCCCATGGCCACCAGCCCCAGCACGTTGGAGCCCCCGTCGATGAACGAGTGCAGCCCGTCCGCCGTCACCGCGGCGGAGTGGCTGAGCAGCCCGAAGACGAGCTTGGCGGCGGCCACCACCCAGTTGGCCCCGAGGATGGCCAGCAGGACGACGCGGATCTTCCGGCTGCGCTGTTGAAGGGCGAGGCTGCGGTCGCCGACAGAGGTTTCCACGGCGCCGCAGGGTAGTGGGAACCCCGCCCGGCGGCGAGAGAAGCGTGGGCCTTCAGTTGGGCTGGCGGAACAGCCGCATCCGCGGGCCGCCGCCGAACTCCATGAAGAAGCCGAACTGGAACTTCACCTCCGCGTCCTGGCTCAGCAGGCCCGGCGGCGGATTGGGGAAGGGCTGCGCGCGCTTGAAGGAGGACACCGCCTCCAGGTCCAGGAAGTCCAGGCCGCTGCTCTTCTCCACCTGGATGTCCTTCACCTGACCCTTCTCGTCGAGCGTGATTTCCAGGAGCGTGTACCGGTCCTTCCCGGAGTAGGTGCTCCCGGTGGGGTCCCTTCGGCGCAGCTGCTCGTTGGGGTTCCAGTGCATCCCCACGCTCTGCTTCACGCGGTTGAAGAAGCTGGCGTACTTCCACTCGCGCGTGTTGAGGAGGGTGGCGTCGCCCTCGTCGGCCTCGTCGAGGTGGTCATTGGGGGCGGCGCCCAGCACCTTGTCCATGACGGCGCGGGACGGCATCAGCGCGGCCACGCCCGGAGCGCCCACGCGCCCGGCCGAGCCGTCCTGCTCCTCGCCCAAGCCCGGCTGGATGCGCAGGCGCTTCGAGTTGCCCACCACCTCGTCGCTCTCGTTCTGGGGATTCACGACGACGCCCGGGCCGCGCGTGTTGGGGTCCGTCTTCACGGCGACCTCGGACTTGCGGCGCGCGTCGGGAATCTCGAAGGCGGACTTCTGGCCGGCCTCGGACATGGGGTTGTCGTCATTGCCCATGCCGTTGTTGCCGGCGATGCGGGGCGCCTGCGCCTGGCTGTCCGCGCCCTGCTGGTCCTTGGGCGCGGTCCGCTGGGGCGTGGCGTTGCGGTAGAAGGGCGTCTGCTCCCGGGCGCGCGTCTCCTTGTCCACGCGGTTGTTGCTCTCCGCGAGGTACTTCGCGTCCGGCGCCTCCTGCTCGTTGCCCGGGGCGACGTCCACCACCTGACCCTCGGGGCGCGTCTCCGGCTTCTTCTCCTCGGGCTTCTTCTCCTGGGCGCGGGGCCGCTGCGTCACCTTGGCGGAGGGCGCGTTCTTGCCCCGGTTCTTCGCCCACTGGTCCGCGGTGAGCGGGCGGACGGCCACGGAGGTGGGCCGCGTCACCGGCTTGCGGTCCTTGGAGGCGGAGCCCGGCTGCAGGGAGCCCGCCAGGAGCACGGCACCCACATAGGCCACGTGCACCAGGAGGGCGAGCGCCACCGCCGCGACGAGCCGCCACGGCGACCCCCTTCGCTTCCGGCGACGCCAGTCTGTAGGAGAAGGACCCGTGCTCACGGCGCGATGATAAACCTCCAGGCCGGCTGTCTAGTCCCGTCCCGTTCGCGGCAGAACAGGTGGGCAGGGGAGGAGATTCGCGAGACGTGCACTGGTACGCATGGGCGTCCCCCTCGGACTTCAATAGATGGGGGCCACCTCGGCGCCGTTGAAGTAGTGACGGAGGATGTCCTGGTAGCGCTGCCCGGCCTCCGCCCGGCCGATGGCGCCTGTCTGGCACATCCCTACTCCGTGGCCCCAGCCCCCGCCACGGAAAAGCCAGCCGGTGAGTTGGCCCTCGGCATCCCGCTCGGGCTCCACCACCGCCATGCTGCTGTTGAGCATGCCGAAGAGCCGGCGGATGTTCAGCTCGCCCCGGACCTGGGTGGCGCCCCTGTCCCCTGACAGCGTCAGCACCCGCGCCCGTCCGGACACCCCCCGCTCGGACAGGGCCAGGGCCTGGATGCGCCCCACCCCCAGCTTCTCCGTCAGGGCGTCCACCTGGGCCGCGGTGAAGCGCTTCTCCCAGCGGAACTTGGTGGGCTGCGCGAAGCTGGACAGCCGGCAGGCGGCCGGCAGGTCCGAGGCGGACAGCCATTCCTCCAGGTGGGCGGGCAGGGGGATGCGGCCGGCGGGCTCCAGCACGTCCGGGCGCCCGCGCAGGGTGGGGTCCGGCGGCCCGCCCCACACCACGTCGTTGTCCTCCGTGTGGCCGCCGCACACCGCGCTGTACACCGAGTCCACCAGCCGCCCGTCCGCGCTGAAGAGGCCCTCGCCCCGGGTGGCCTCCACGGCGGCGGTGGTGCTGGCCGCCTCGCCCGTGCGGCCCCGGTACACGGCGCAGTGCTGCTCGGAGCAGAGGAGGTACGGGTCCGCCAGGTGCTTGATGCCCACCTTGGCCAGCACCTCGCCCCGCGCGGTGACGGCCTGGGCCTTGAGGGCCTCCGGGTGGGCGCGCGCGAAGATTTCCGCCGGCACCAGCCCCTTCAGGAGGTCTTCCAGGGGGACGACGTTCACCACGGCCAGCAGGCCCGCGCGGTCCACCACCAGCTGCAGCGCGCCCCGGAAGGTGCGGTCCTCGAAGCCGTGGAAGTCGTAGCCGACGCCGTACTCCACCTGCCGCACGTCGAAGCCCGCGCCGTCCGGCGTCTCCGCGTCCAGCCGGTCCTGTGCCAGCCCCACCACGACGCCGGACTCGTCCCTCAGCTCCAGGATGGCGCGTGCGGGCGTGCGCGCCTCCTCGAAGAGCGACGTGCGCACCCCGTACTCGCGCAGCAGCTCCGCCTGCTTGCGGGCCGCCGCCTCGGGGGAGAGCGCCTCGTCCAGCAGGAGCAGGTAGCGCCGGTTGTCGATGACCTTGCCGGCGATGCCGTACACCGCGCCCAGCACGTGCGCGCGCACCGCCAGCCCGCGGGCCCGCCACTCCTCCTGCGCCGCGCTCAGGCCCTCGCGGTCCGCGACGCGGAACTCGCCCAGCTGCACGCGCGCGGAGAGCACCGCCGGCTCGCCCTGTGTCACGCGCACCGTCCAGCGCGTGCCCGCCGCCGCGTCCAGCACCTTGTCGTCGGGCCCGCCGAAGCGCAGCCGCATCCGGCCCCGCGAGGAGAACATCACCTCGCGCCGGCCCTCCATCAGCCGGATGGGGATGCGGGGCTCGCCGCCCCGGAAGTCCAGCCGCTTGAGGTCTCCCGGCCCCGGCAGTCCCTGGGCCAGCGGGTCCTCGCCGCCCGGGAGCGTCGGCGTCCCCGCGTCGGAGCCCACGGCGCCCCCGTCAGGCGCCGCGGGGGCTTCCAGCGGCCCCGTGCCACCGTCTGGAGACACGCCTGCCTGCCCGGGGGGCGGGGGAGGGGGCTTGCCGGGCGCGGGCTTCGGCGCCGCGCAGGCGGTGAAGAGGACGGTGACGAGGAGCAGCGAGACGGCGGGTCGCACGGAGGGCGCCACCGTAGCCGCCGTTCCTCGGGGATGTCACGGGCGTACGCCCGCCGGGCCGCAAGGGCTGCGCCGGGGCCGACAGGGCGGGGCGTGAATAGAGCGCCACGACTCCGGCGTTGGCCCTGCTCATGAAAATTCGACGAGGCAACTGCTTGACGCTGAAGACCCCGACGGCCGCCCTGGCCGCGAGCCTGCTCATGCTCGGCGCGACTGCCCACGCCCAGGACCAGGGCGGTTGGTTCAACCTGCCGGACCTGGGGACGGTCGCTCCGTCCACCCCCGCGCCGTCCCCCATGGCGCCCCCCGCGGCGCCCGGTGCCCCCGCGGCGCCCGGTGCTCCCGCGCCCGGCGCGGGCCCTGTCGCCCGTCCGGCCCTGGGCGTGCAGCCCGTCCCGGACACCCCGGTGGCGGAGCTGCCCGCGCACCCGGACCACGTCAATCTCGCCGAGCCGGGCCCGCAGCCGGGCATCCAGGCCATGCCGCTGTCTCCCGCGGTGCCCGCGGCCTTCTCCCGAGAGTGGGTGGTGAGCCAGAGCGGCAACGACGCCGGTGACGGCAGCGCCGCGGCGCCCTTCCGCACCATCGCGAAGGCCATCAGCCAGGCCAACCCCGGCGAGGTCATCCGCGTGCTGGCCGGCACCTATCCCGAGCGCATCGTCATCGACACCAACGCGAAGCCGGGCACGCCCGACGCGAAGATCACCCTCCAGGGCGAGGGCCGTCCGCGCATCATCCCCGGCAACGGCGGCGGGGCGCTCATCCAGCTGCGCCGTCCGAACTGGGTCATCGACGGCTTCGAGGTCGACGTGCAGCGCCAGTCCTTCTTCGCCGTCACCTTCCAGGGGGACGTGACGGGCTCGGTGCTGGCCAACTCGGAGCTGCACCACGGCGGCGCCGGCGCGGGCGTGACGACCTACGACAACGCCCGGGGCGCCACCATCGAGAACAACCACATCCACGACTTCTTGAAGAACACGGGCGACAAGGACTCGCACGGCGTCGTGGTGCAGCCCACGTCGCGCGACATCACCGTGCGCAACAACGACATCCACGACAACTCGGGTGACTCCGTCCAGTGCCTGGGGCCCGAGGGCTTCAGCTCGCTGCCGCCCGCGGACGGGCTGGTGGTGGAGAACAACCACTTCTACGCCAACCGTGAGAACGCGGTGGACATCAAGACGTGCTACCGCGTGGTCATCCGCAACAACCGGATGCACCAGTTCCGCCCGTCCTCCACGGCGAAGGGCGACGTCGTCGTGGTGCACTACTCCGCGCGTGACGTGACGGTGGAGGACAACGAAATCTACGACTCCGCCAAGGGCATCTCCGTGGGTGGCAACCGCGAGGGCCCCATGCCCTCTGGCATCGTCATCCGCCGCAACCGCGTGCGCGACATCAGCAGCGTCGGCGGCGGCGAGGGCACCGGCATCCGCCTGGAGAACTCCAATGGCACCGTGGTGGTCAACAACACCATCACCCGCGTGGGCACCGCGCTCATCATCGGCCACGGCACCGGCGGGCCCACCCAGGCCGCGGTGGTGCAGAACAACATCGTGGACGCCACGCCCCTGGCGGTGAGCCTGGGCGGCCAGGCCCCCGGTGTGAAGATGGGCTCCAACCTCTTCCCGGCCGGCGCGCAGTTCAAGCAGAACGGGACGCTGGTGGGGCTGGAGCAGTTCAAGTCCGCCACCGGCGACGCCACCTCCACCGCCGGCTCCCCGGACCTCGGCGAGTCCTTCGCCCCCGGCCCGGTGGCCGTGGACCATGGCGCCGACGTGGGCCTGCCCTTCTGCGGCGTGGGCCCGGACATCGGCGCGGTGGAGCTGGGCTGCTGACAGGGCCCTGCCTCACCGCGGCACGCCGGGCCCGGGGTTGACCGGGCCCGGAAAAAGACAAGGCCCGATGCGGGAATCACTCCGCATCGGGCCTTTTGTCTTTTGAGGCGCCACCCGGATTCGAACCGGGGAATGAAGGTTTTGCAGACCTTTGCCTTACCACTTGGCTATGGCGCCGAGAGGATGGGGTCGGCTTTATACGCAGCCCCCCACCGGCCGGTCAAGGATGCAACAGCGGCCCTTCGGCATTGTGTCCCGGTAGCATGGCGCGGTGAGTCGTTCCACCCCGGGTGCGCATGTGGCGCCCGATTGAACTGAGAGGTGCCTCGAGATGCTGCATGGCCACGGGCTGTACCTGGAGGAGCACGACGCGTTCCGTCGCACGGTGAGGGCGGTGGTGGACAAGGAGCTCCTGCCGTTCGCCCAGCAGTGGGAGGAGCAGGAGGAGTTCCCCCGGGAGCTGTACGCCCGCTTTGGCGAGCTGGGCTTCCTCGGGCTGAAGTACCCCGTGGAGTACGGGGGCTCGGCGGCCGGCGAGCTGTACGAGGCGGTGCTCCTGGAGGAACTGGGCCGGTGCGGCTCGGGCGGTGTGTCCGCGGGCCTGGCGGCGCAGTTCACCATCTCCACCGGCCCCGTCCACCTGTTCGGCACGGACGCGCAGAAGCGCCGCTGGCTGGCCCCCGCCATCCGCGGGGAGAAGATTGGCGCGCTGGGCATCTCCGAGCCCGACGCCGGCTCGGACGTGGCGGGCCTGCGCACCACCGCGCGCCGCGAGGGTGACGTCTACGTCGTCAACGGCTCCAAGACGTACATCACCAACGGCGTGCGCGCGGACTTCGTGGTGCTGGCGGTGAAGACGGACCCGTCCGCCGGCCACAAGGGCCTGTCCATGCTGGTGGTGGAGAAGGGCACGCCGGGCTTCTCCGTGGGACGCAAGCTGAAGAAGGTGGGCTGGCGCGCCTCGGACACCGCGGAGCTGTTCTTCGAGGACTGCCGCATCCCCGCGGAGAACCTGCTGGGGGTGGAGGGGCAGGGCTTCTCGCAGATCATGGGCAACTTCCAGTGGGAGCGCCTGTCGCTGGCCCTGGGCGCGCTGGGCGCCGCGGACGACATGCTGGAGAAGGTGCTCGAGCACGTGAAGTCGCGCCGCGCCTTCGGCCAGTCGCTCAACCAGTTCCAGGTGGTGCGCCACAAGCTGGCGGACCTGTTCACCGCCCGGGAGTGCGCGCGTCAGCTGACCTACCACGCGCTGCGGCTGCACGTGGCCGGGGAGTGGGCCGTCGCGCAGACGTCCATGGCCAAGAAGGTCGCCACGGAGACGGCGTGCCGCGTGGCGGACGAGTGCCTCCAGCTCTACGGCGGCGCAGGCTACATGATGGAGTATGACATCCAGCGTCACTGGCGCGACGCGCGGCTGGGCCCCATCGGCGGTGGCACCAGCGAGGTGATGAACGAAATCATCGCCAAGCAGCTCGGCCTGTAGGAGCGGCGTTTCCGGAGGAGGCGGGCGGCACCGCCTCCGCCGGCTCACGGCGCGGTGCGGCATGCCCGTAGGCCGCGAGGGTGGGGCAGCCGGGCGAGCGCCACGGAACAGGCTCCGGGGGCTCCGGGTTCCCGGAGAAGACCCCGCGGAGGTCTCGTGGAGCCCACCATCCTGTGTGCTGAGCTGTACATGCGTCTGGGTGACGATGAAGTGCTCGTCCTCGACTGTCGCGACCCCTCGGACTGGGACCGATATGACCTGCACATCCCCGGTGCACTGAGAATGACTCCCGCGGAGGTCGCGCGTGATCTCCACATGCTCCCCGACGACGAGCTCATCGTCCTGTGCGGCTGCTCGCCGGACGGCAGGGACACGCGCCGCGTCTGTCGCCTGCTGCGCATGCAGGGGCGTGAGGCCGTCTGCCTCGACGGAGGCTTGATGGCCTGGGTGACGGGGGGCTTCCCCACGGAGCGCCATGCCCACGCGCAGGTGGCCATGCGCCACTGACGCAGGGTGGATGCGGCGCGTCGTCAAAAAGTGTATGGAGCGGCGGTCTTCTTCCCTCACCGGAGAAATGCCCCCATGGCCAGGCTTCGCGCGGCGCTCGTCGGCGCCACAGGGCTCGCTGGACAGCAGTTCATCGCGGCCCTGAAGGACCACCCGTTCATCGAGCTGACCGGCCTCGCCGCGTCGCCCCGCTCGGCGGGCAAAACCTACGGGGAGGCGCTGAAGACGGCCAACGGGATGACGGCCTGGTTCGTCCCCGAGCCGCTGCCCGCCGCGATTGCCGGAATGAAGGTGATGGCCGGCGACGCGCTGCAGGCGAAGGACTACGACCTGGTCTTCTCCGCCGTGGAGGCGGACGTCGCGCGGGAGCTGGAGCCTCGGCTGGCGAAGGACATCCCCGTCTTCTCCGCCGCCAGCGCCTTCCGCTACGAGGAGGACGTCCCGCTGCTCATCCCGCCCGTCAACGCCGCCCACGCGCCGCTCGTGCGCGAGCAGCAGAAGCGGCGCGGCTGGAAGGGCTACATCGTTCCCATCCCCAACTGCACCACCACCGGCCTCGCGGTGACGCTGGCCCCGCTGGCCGAGCGCTTCGGTGTGAAGGCCGTGCTGATGACCAGCCTCCAGGCCATGTCCGGCGCCGGCCGCTCGCCGGGGGTCATCGGCCTGGACATCCTGGACAACGTCATCCCCTACATCCCCAAGGAAGAGCACAAGGTGGAGGTGGAGACGAAGAAGATCCTCGGCGCCCTGCGTCCCGGCGGCGCGGCGCTCACCCCCCACGATGTCCGGGTGTCCTGCACCTGCACCCGCGTGGCGGTGATGGAAGGGCACACGGAGTCCGTGTTCGTGTCGCTGGGAGCAAAGGCCACGGTGGCCGAGGTGACGCAGGCGATGCGCGAGTGGCGGGGGGCCGAGGTGGCCCGCGACCTGCCGTCCGCTCCTCCGCGGTGGATTGAGGTGCTCGACGACCCGTTCCGTCCCCAGCCCCGGCTGGACCGGGACACCCACGGCGGCATGGCCACCACGGTGGGCCGCGTGCGCGAGGACGGGGTGCTGGAGAACGGCTTCAAGTACGTGCTCGTCTCCCACAACACGAAGATGGGCGCCGCGCGCGGAGCCATCCTCGTGGCCGAGCAGCTTCGGGCCCAGGGCCTGTTGGGCTGACCCCACTTCCGAGCCGGCGAGCGGCACAATTTCAGGGTGCCATCGCCGGCTCGAACCACTACTGTGCGCGCCCACGGACGCGCTAGAATCTTCTAAGGAGAACGTTCCATGGCCTACGTCGTCGCCGAGCCTTGCATCAAGTGCAAGTACACCGACTGTGTGGAGGTGTGCCCGGTCAACTGCTTCTACGAAGGTGCCAACTTCCTGGTCATCCACCCGGACGAGTGCATCGACTGCGGCGCCTGCGAGCCCGTGTGCCCCACCAAGGCCATCTTCCCGGAGACGGAGCTCCCCGAGAAGTGGAAGGAGTACAAGCCGCTGAACGCGGACTTCTCCGCCAAGTGGCCGAACATCGCCGAGAAGAAGGCCCCGCTGCCCGAGGCCGAGGAGTACAAGGACAAGCAGGACAAGCGCGGCATGCTCGAGGCGAAGCCGGGCAAGTAGGCCGTCCGCGCTCACGCCAGCGTGTCCCCAGAAGGCCCTCCGCCACCCGGCGAGAGGGCCTTCGTCGTTGTGGCGGCGCCTACTGCGCATGCAGGGAGCGGAGTCGAAGGCCCCGCGCCTCCAGGGCGTCCCGCAGCCGCGCGACGTCCTCGGTCGGCACCGGCCCCCGGTGTCCCTGGATGCGCAGCGCCACCTCGCGCGGGCCCGTCCGCTCTACCTCCACCGTGGCCTCCAGGCCGCCGCGAAGGCTGAGGCTGAGCGCTGGCCGCTGGGACTTCACGAAGACCTCGATGCGCTGGATGAGCTCCAGGGCTGCCTCGGCACGCGTCGCCGCGGGCACCTCCTGGGTATTGGCCGCTCCGGAGCCTCCCGGCCCCACCACCGCCACCCCGCGACCTTCCTGGAATGGAACGTCCATTCCTTCCCGCCGCGTCTCGGGGGGAGGGGCCACGGAAGGCGAACGCGCATCGGCGAGCGGAGGAGGCGTGGCCCGTGGGTCGCGCGACAGCTCGCGAGCGATGAGGTCGGTGAGGCGGTGCTCGTTGCGCTCCTGGACGTGGGTGCTGGCCTCGCCGCGGACGGTGCCCAGGCGCTGCGCCTCCACGTGCATCACCTGGCGCGTCCGGGTGAGGTTCTCCGGGCTGGCCAGGGCGCCCCGCGCGGTGGCGAGGACGGGGCCTGCTGCACGCGCGGTGGAGGCGGGCGCGAGAGGCCGCGAGAGCTGCCCCGCGGGGGGCGCCCTTCCGGGAGCTCCAGGGGCACGGACGGCGGCTCCTCCGGTGGGCGCGGGCCGGCGCGAGTCCGCCTCCTGGAGCGCCTTCCTGAACCGGGCTCCGTCGGGGGCCTGCTTCTCGGGTGCGGGTTGAGACTCTGGCGCGTCGACCTTCATGGCTGCCCTCCCTCGCGTGGGTGGCGCGGGGAGAGCAGGGGCCGTGCCAGGACGGGTGCCCTCTCGTGGCGCTGGAGAAGGCCGTGCGGGAGGACGGATGGGCGTCCGGGAGCGGGATGCCCGTCAGCGCGGTGTCTTGCCGAAGGCTCCCGGCTGGACGGCGGCCATGCCCGTCAGGTCATTGACGGCCAGGGGGCAGGCGGCGAGCGCGGCCGGGTCCACCAGGCCGGAGACCTGCGACCAGTCGCGCTCGGGGAACAGCAGCGCGTCTCGCAGCTCGATGGCGGTCATCCCCTTCTTGTAATCCCAGAAGCGGCCCCGCACGAGGACCTTGGTCCCCCGGAGCAGCTTGTTGAGGTCGACGTACTGCGAGTCCAGGAGCTTCGCGGTGAGCTCCACCTTGGCGCGCTGGCGGGGCTTGCCGAACTGGAACTCGTACTGCGTCGTCGAAGGCGGCTCCGGCTCCACCCAGACGAGGCGGGCCACCATCATCGGCTTCTCCGGCTCCTCGCCCTTCTTGAGCCGCTTCTTCTTCGGCTTCTCCAGCTTCACGTCGATGACCTCGACGTTGGCGAAGGCCAGCTCGTGGTCCAGGTAGTTGTCGCGGAAGAGGGCCTCGGCGGTGGACGCGGCGACGGAGGTGGCGCGCTGCACGTCCTCGGAATACCGCTGCCGCAGCACGGGCAGGGTGAGCAGGAAGCTGTCCAGCGGCTTCACGCCGTCGGACAGGAAGCGCAGCTTGCCCATGTCCATGGCGGGGTAGTACGGCGCCAGCGCCTGCGCGGTGACGAGCCACTCGGGGGGCAGCTTCTGCTCGATGAGCGCCCGCCGCACCATGGCGACGAAGAAGGCGTTGCCCGGGAAGCGCGGGTTGACGAGCTGGGTGCTCAGCGCCTGGACCAGCACCGGCTCCAGCATGAAGTTCTCGTCGCGCTTGTGGAACAGCGGCGCCGTCTCACCGAGCAGCGTGAGCATCGCCCCCAGCACCTGCGCGCAGTTGGGGTCGTTGGTGCCCTGGCGCAGTGCCTGGTACATCCGCGTGCGCGTGAAGCGCTTGTCCATGTCCTCCTCGCGGAAGACGGGGGGCTGGCCGGTACCGAAGAAGAACTCCGGCTGGGCGGCGGCGGGCATGGCCAGCAGGCCCAGGGCGAGTGCGAGCAGTGGGGCGGAACGCATGACGCCCCCAGCCTATCACGGGGCCTCCTGGGGAAGAGGCCCCGGCCCTTCCACCGCGCCCCGCGAGGGCCGCACCTCCGGCTCCCCCGGTGGCGAGGCCTGGAGCACCAGGAAGAGGGCCACCAGTTCCAGCCCGGCCGCCACGGCGAACAGCCGGTGTCCCCCCAGCCAGTCATACGCGGCCCCCGAGCCGGCATACCCCACCAGTCCTCCCATGCCGAAGGTGACGGCGGCGAACAGCGCCTGTCCCGACGCCCGCAGCTCCGGAGGCACGCGGCGCGCGAGGAAGGCGACGCTGGCCACGTAGAAGGCGCCGAAGGTCAGCCCGTGCAGTGGCGCGAGCCCCACCAGCACCCCCGCGGACGACGTCAGCGCCATGCCAGCCCAGCGCAGCGCGCTCGACGCGAAGGCCAGGGCCAGCACGTGGCGGGGGGCGAAGCGCGCCGCCAGGCGCGGGTAGAGCGCCATCACCACCACCTCCGCCACCACGCCCGCGCCCGCCGTCACGCCCACCACGGCGGGTGACAGCCCGAGCGCGGTGACGTGGATGGAGAGCGTGCCGTGGTAGGGCGCGCAGGCCATCCAGTGCAGGCATGTGGCCGAAAGCATCCAGCGGAAGTCCCTGTGTCGCAGCAGCTTCACTCCGGCCAGTGGGTGCGGCCGGACATCGCCCGATGCGGGCGTGTCCCGCAGCGTGAAGCTCCACGCGAGCAGCAGCGCCAGCAGGCCCAGGGCCGTGATGACGGTGATCCGGTCCACCCGCGTCACCAGCAGGCCGAACCCCACGCTGGAGGCGATGAAGCCCAGCGAGCCGAACAGCCGCAGGTGGGCATAGCTGCCGCCAGCGCGAGCGACATGGTGCAGCGCCAGGCTATCGATGAGAGGCGTGAAGGACGTCACGAAGAAGGCGTACGTGACGAGCGACGCCACCAGGGCGGGGAACTCTCGCGCCAGCAGCAGCAGTGAGAACGCGAGCACCGCTCCGGATGCCAGCACGGTGAGGATGCGCGAGGCGCGCCCGGTGCGGTCGGCCAGGTGACCCCACAGTGGGGGAGCGAGCAGCGAGACCAGCGGATTGATGGCCAGCAGCAGCCCCACCTGCGTCGTCGAGAGCGACAGCGACTTGAGATATGCAGGCAGGAAGGGCAGGACGATTCCCACTGCCGCGTAATAGAAGAAATAGAAGCCGGCCAGGGATAGACGGCCGGCCGCCGGATGCTGGCTTGGCATACAGGCCGGACCTTGACATGCCGGGGAGCTTTTCCGCCTGTTGGCCTCGCGGTCTTTTGTGTACCTTGCCCACGACATGGCTTCTCCCACGGATACATCCGCGCCCGTCACCATCACCCAGATCCAGGGTGAGGCGGAGCTCATGCAGGCGCTCGCCATCCGCGAGGTGGTGTTCATCGAGGAGCAGCACGTCCCCGAAGGCATCGAGCGGGACGCCGAGGACGCCAACGCCTACCACGTCATCGCGAACCAGGGCGGTCACGCCATCGGCACGGGTCGGCTCGTCATGCTGCCCCAACCTCCAGCGAACCAGACGGGCACGTGGGGACAGATTGGCCGCATGGCGGTGCTCCAGGCGCACCGCAAGGCGCGCGTGGGCTCCCTGCTGCTGACGGAGCTGGAGAACGAGGCGCGGCGGCGGGGCGTCACCGGCATCATGCTGCACGCGCAGCTGTACGCGCTCGAGTTCTACAAGAAGCACGGCTACGAGGCCGTGGGCGCCGTGTTCCAGGAAGCCGGCATCGACCACCTGGAGATGCACAAGCGCCTGTAGTGGCCGGGCGCCGGAGCCGACGCCCGACCGCTGTCAGCGGCGCGGCGGCCTGGGCGCGGGCGGCTGTGCGTGGCGCGGGTCCTCCGGCCACGAGTGTCGCGGGTACTTGCGGCACAGCTCCTTGCGGATGGCGGGGTAGTGCCGCTCCCAGAAGCCGGCCAGGTCCGTGGTGACCTGCACCGCGCGCATGTTGGGCGCGAGCAGGTGCAGCACGAGCGGCACGCGGCCCGCGCAGACGTTGGGGCCCTGCGCCATGCCGAAGAAGTCCTGCAGGCGGGACTCCACCCAGGGCGGCTTGCCCGGCTCGTAGTGCACCTTGACGCCCCGGCCACCGGGCAGCGTCACGCGCTCCGGAGCGTGCGTGGCCAGCAGCCGCTGCTGCTCGGAGGTGAGCCGGGCATAGAGGGCGTCGAGCAGCGACACGCCCTCCAGGTCCTTGAAGCTGCGCGCGTCCGAGCACAGCGAGGCCAGGGCATCGCGCAGGAAAGTGTCGTCCACGGCGGGGAACTTCGCTTCGGGGAAGGCCTGGGCGAGCAGCGCGACGCGGGTGCGCCACTGCTCCAGCGCCTCCGGGTCCGCGAACTTCCCCGGGCCGGCGGCGAGCGCGGCCTCGACGAGGACGCGAGCGGTGGCCTCGGAGGGCGGGGCAGGGGTGCGCGTCTCCTCCAGCACGAGGTTGCCGTAGGACAGGCGCGTGAGGCGCTCCACGCGGCGGGCCTCGGCGTTCCACTGGAGGGTGTCCACC
Organism: Pyxidicoccus xibeiensis; assembly: GCF_024198175.1. NCBI lineage: Bacteria > Pseudomonadati > Myxococcota > Myxococcia > Myxococcales > Myxococcaceae > Pyxidicoccus > Pyxidicoccus xibeiensis. The sequence continues at coordinate 10,437 of NZ_JAJVKV010000010.1, read as the reverse complement.
TCCTCCAGCGCGTCGGGGTAGAGGTCGAGCAGCCACTCGGGCTCCACGGCGCTGGCGATGCGGACCATGGCGCCGCGGCCCGGACGCTCCTCGGCGTCCACGGCCACCATGAGGTCGGCGTCCTGCACCACGCTCACCTCGGAGAGGGACACGGTGCCGCCGCCGAAGAGGAGCAGCTCGGGTGCGCGCGGGCGGCGCCGGCGGGCCACGCGGTCCGGGTAGCCGGCGAGCACGCTGAGCATTAGCGCCTGCTCCACGTCCTCGGCACGGTGGGGCCGCTCGCCCTGCGTCCGCACCGCGCGCCGCAGCTGCTTCTGGACGCGGTCCACGGCCTGCACCGCGCCCTGCTCCAGTGAGAGCGAGTGCAGGCGCCCGCTGGCGAAGTTGGCGCGCTCGGCGTCTCGGAAGCGCTCCAGCAGCTCCAGCAGGTCGGAGGGCCCGCTGACGATGGCGGAGGCGCGGCCCCCTCCCGGGCCCAGGTTGGCGCGAGCCTCGCGGCGGATGTCGCGCTCGCCCATGAGGGCCGCGAGCGTGGCGGCCTCGGCGCCCACGCCCCGGCGCTCGCCCTCGACGATGACGCGCGCCTGCCGCGGGTGGACGGGGAAGCGCAGCAGGCGCTGGCCCACGTCGGTGACCAGGCCTTTCGCATCCACCGCGCCCAGCCGGCGCAGCAGGGTCTCCGCGGCTTCGAGCGAAGCGGGGGGCGGGGGCTCGAAGAAGGGGAAGGCACCCAGGTCCGTCACGCCGGAGGCGCGCAGGGCGAGCACCGTCTCCGTCAGGTCCATGCGGCGGATTTCGGGGGCCTCCTGCTCGGGCCGGCCGTCGAAGTCGTGCTGCGTGTAGAGGCGCAGGCACTGGCCGGCGCGGGTCCGGCCGGCGCGGCCCGCGCGCTGGATGGCGGAGGCGCGGCTGACCTTGGCCAGCTTGAGCTGGGGCAGGCCGGACCAGGGCGAGTGGCTGGCCACGCGCGCCAGGCCCGTGTCGATGACGACGGCCACGCCGTCGATGGTGACGGACGTCTCCGCCACGTTGGTGGAGAGGATGATCTTCCGGCGCGGGCTGCGGCGCACGGCGCGGTCCTGCTCCGCGGGGGACAGGTCTCCGTGGAGGGGGAGGACGTCGGCGCCGTGGCGCTCGGCGAACTCGGCGCAGGCGTCTCGCGCGCGGCGGATTTCACCTGCGCCGGGGAGGAAGACGAGCACGTCGCCGTCCAGGCCGTTGGCGAACACGCGCTTGATGCCGGAGAGGACCTGCTGGTCCAGGTACCGCTCGTCGGGCGTGGGCAGGTACTCCACGCTCACGTCGAAGCGGCGGCCCTCCGAGCGCAGGGAGGGACAACCTCCGAGGTACGCACGGATGGGCTCGGCCTCCAGGGTCGCGGACATGACGACCACCTTGAGGTCGGGGCGCGCGGTCTCCTGGAGCCGGCGCAGCAGCGCGAGCGAGATGTCCGCGGACAGGTGCCGCTCGTGGAACTCGTCGAGCACGACGACGCCCACGTCGCGCAGCTTCGGGTCTGACAGCAGGCGGCGGCCGAGCACGCCCTCGGTGACGAAGGACAGGCGCGTCTTCGCGCTGCGCACGTCCTCGAAGCGGACCTGGTAGCCGACGGTGTCACCCACGCGCTCGCCCAGCTCCTCGGAGACGCGCTGGGCGGCGAGCCGGGTAGGCAGGCGGCGGGGCTGGAGGACGATGATCTCCTTGCTCTGTCCGAGCCCGGCCTCCAGCAGCGCGCGAGGCACGCGCGTCGTCTTTCCCGCACCGGGCGGGGCCTCCAGCACGAGCGAGCGCGCGCCGCGCAGCGTGGAGACGATCTCCGGCAGGAGGGGATCGATGGGAAGGGCGACGTCCGCCATGGCCGGGTTCCTCTAACGGCGTGGTCCGAGGGGCGCTCGGGGCTCAGGGTGTATCGGATCCGGAAGCGTCCGGAGCGGGCGCCGCCTTCTTCTTCCGCACGCGAGGCGCCTGGGCCTCCGTGCTGGCCGGGACAGGGGCCTCTGCCTCGGACGCGGGAGCGGCCTCCGCCTTCTTGCGACCCTTGCGAGCACCACGGGGCTCGGGCGCGCTGTCCTGACCCGTGGTGTCCGTGGAGACGTCCGTGTCGCTTGGGACCGGGGCCTCGGTGGGCGGCGGCGCGGAGGCCCGCGAGCGTGCCGCCTTGCCTCCGCCAGCCGACGCGGTGGCTCCGTTCTGCGCCGGGCCATGCGCCGTCGCGCCCGAGGCGGAAGCCTCGCCCGGTTCGCCCCCATGCCTGGAGGCGGTGGACTTGTTCGACGCGGAGCCACGCGCGCCGGTGCCTCCGTGCGGAGCGGTCGCGCGCTCAGCCGCCGCTGGGGCCGTGGCGGCCAGGTCTCCGTCCGCCGCGGACTTTCCTTCTTCGCTCACGGTGCTCCCGGAGTCGTCATCTGCCCCCGCGGCGTCAGCACCCGCGTCATCCATCGGCAGCTCGTCGGCGGAGCGGTCCTCTTCCTCCGGGGCTGTACCCAGCTCCCCGGACGCCGGAGCGGCGGCCTCCCTCCTGATGGGCTCCCCGCCTGCATCCAGCGCGGCGACCTCGGCGAGCTCCGCTTCGGTCGGCTCCATGGAGTCCACGGGCTCTTCGTTGAAGCCTCCCATGCCTTCGTCGGCGGACGGCCCCAGCCCGCGTCCGGCGCGGCGCTTGGGCTTGAGGGAGAGTCCGGCGGCCTCGTGCACACTGGGCACGGGCACCAGCGCGGCCTCGGACAGCAGGCGGGCCTGGCGCAGGGCCACGTCGAGCTTCCGGCCCAGCGCGACCAGCTCCTCGCGCAGCACGTTCTCCTGCTCCGGAGTCAGCGGGGCGGGCTCGTGGCTGGAGCGCCACGCCGCGTGGGCCGCGGCCACCTGCTCCATCACCGGCCGCACCAGGGCGAAGTCGTCGCGAGCGAAGATGCGCGTCACGTAGGCGCTCTTCGTGCGCCGCTCGTACGACGTGGCGTACTCGAGGATGGTGTCGCGGGGGGCGCGGCGCAGCTGGGCGAACTTGACGTGCGGAAACAGCGCCTCGATGACGGGCGCGCGGCTGCTGGCGGTGAAGGTGATGCCGGCGTGCAGCTTCTCCAGGGCATCCACCCACAGGCCCAACTGGTGGTAGCCGAACTCCTCGCGGGCCTCCTCCAGCTCGGGCAGGTCCTTCACCCGGTCCAGCACGTCACCGGAGGGCGCGCGCGTGGTGCGCACCAGCTCCAGGGCGGCGGCCAGCCAGCCCTTCTCGGGCTCCAGGCCGGGCCGGCCCGCGAGCATCTCCCCCGCGGTGGCGAGCCGGGCCTCGAAGGCCTCGGCGAAGCGGATGAGCTCATACGACTCGAGCGTGGACGACATGCGACGGGCTCCTCGGAAGGGCGGCGGGAGATAGCACACCCGGCGCTCCGCGCGGAGCGGCCGGTCAGGGGCTCAGCGTCCTCCGAGCAGCACCGTCAGCGCCTCCGGGTGCGAGAAGTCGGGGTAGGCGACGTTGGCGCCGGCGTCCAGCAGGTCCTGGGCGGTGTAGGAGCCGGTGCCCACGCCGATGCACTCGGCGCCGATGCCCCGGGCCGCGTGCACGTCCTTGGGCGTGTCGCCGATGACGACCACGCGGCACTCCTCCAGGGGCGCGCCCAGCCGGGCCGCGCCGGCCTTCGCGCCGCAGCGGATGAGCTCCACGCGGTCCTCGTGGTCGCAGCCGAAGCCGCCGAAGTCGAACTGGTCGTAGATGGCCACGCGCTCCAGCTTCACGCGGGCGCCCTGGCGCACGTTGCCGGTGCCCAGCCCCACGGCGAAGCCCTCGCGCAGGCGGGCCGCCTTCACGGCCTCGCGCATGCCGGGGAACACGCGGTAGCTCTGGTCATCCGCCTTGTGCACCTCCAGGGCGAGGTGCGCGAGGTACGCGGCGATGACCGCGTCGATGGCCTCTGGCGAGTCCTCCGCGCCGATGATGCGCAGGGCCTTGCGGACGATGGCGCGGTCGGTCATCCCGGCCATGCTGAAGGAGTCGCACGCATCCCGGCGGCCGTGCAACTGCTCGAAGGCGACGTCCATGGAGCGGCGCCCCGCGCCTCCGCTGGAGATGAGGGTGCCATCGATGTCGAAGAGGAGGACGGTAGGCCGCATGGCCCCCATGTAACGGAAGCTCCGGGCCGACGCGAGCCCGGAAGTCCGTCTTCAGGGCTCCACGAGGGTGAGCCCGCGCTGGAGCGCCTCGCGGACGAGGGGCTGCTCCTCCATGGGCAGCTGATCCTCCAGCGCCTGGCGTGCCTGCTGGCCGCCCAGCCTCCCGAGCGACACCGCCACCGCCTCGCGCACGCGGTCCTCGCGGTCCTTCAGCCGGGTGATGAGGGTGGGGATGGCCTCCAGCCCCAGGCACCGGGCCAGCGCCGCCGCCGCGCTGGCACGCACGTCCGCTGGAGCCCGCGCGTCCTCCAGCACCTCTCGGATGGAGCCGGCGCCGCACGTCGGGTCCACCAGGGCCAGCGACGTCAGGGCCAGCGCACGCTGCGCGGTGGGCGTGGCGCGGTCCACTGCGAGCGCGGTGAGCACGGGGACGGCCTCGGGGCCCAGCCGGCGCCAGGCCTCCTCGCGCGCACCGCCCGACGAGCGGGCGAGCAGGTCCAGCACCCGCGCGCGCAGGTCGCCCGAGGGGGCAGGGGACGCGGGAGGTGACTCGACGGCGAAGCGCGTGTGCGCCACGGCCACGCCGCTGGAGCCGGCGAGCAGCACGGCGCCGACCACTGCATGCCACGCGCGACGCCGCGAGCTACGGGCACCGCGAGGAGGGACGGCCCCGGAACGAGGGGGCAGGGGTGTCGGCATGGGGGCTCCCCGGAAGGGTGACTCCCCGGGTTATACGCCGATTGACCCTCCGGACTCGAACCCCGGTATGGTCCTCCCGCCATGGCCGGACGCGTCTTCTTCTTCCTCCAGCACGCCACGTATGAGCCGGCCTTCCAGGCCGCCTCCATGGGGATTACCGCCGTGGCCATGGGCGACGAGGTGTACTTCGTCTTCGCCTTCGATGCGCTGCGCCAGCTCGCGAGCGGAGGCTTCGGCCTGCCACACACCGAGCGTGAGCGAGAAGCGCTCACACGGGCGGAGCAACTGGGAGTGCTGCCCCCGGCGCGCATGCTGGAAGAGGCACGTGCCCTGGGCGCGAAGCTCATCGCCTGCGACACCACGGTGCGGATTTGCGGCTTTGACCCGGAAGACCTGCGAGACAGGCTCGATGAGGTGATGGGGCTTGCCTCGTTGTGGCGTCTCACCGAGGGCGCACGCACCCTCGCGCTGTAGGCCCGCACCTGCCCTCCGGTCGGGTGGGTGTGTCTGCTACGCGGCGCCTGCCTGTGTTGATATCGGGTGTGGTTGTATCGTCCCGGCAGCATCCGGACGACCGGGCCCCTGTCCGGCAATGCTGTAGCCTCCTGCGGGAATGACGCGGTACTCTGTCGATACGCAGCAGCTCGCGTCCCCCTCAAGAAGCAGAAGGAACCCCCATCTATGCGCGCCAAGTTGACCCTCCTGAGCGCCCTCGCCCTTGGCACCTTCTCGGGTGCCCTCGTCGCGGGCTGTCAGACCTACGACTTCGAGCCGGTGGAGCCGCTCGCCATCGCTCAGACGACGGTGGAGGAGACGATCACTGCGCGTGGCCGCAAGCCGAACATCATGATGCTGGTGGACACCTCCGGCTCCATGACGGACCCGGTGAACAAGAGCAACCCCAGCTGCCTCGTCGAGGACGGTGACGAGATGGTGGTCTGCGGCACGTCGAGTCCGTGCGACACCCGCATCTGCCCCACGCGGTGGACGGAGCTGCAGGCCGCGGTTCCCGACTTCCTCGCGGACAGCGGCCGCTACGTCCGCTTCGGCCTGACCACCTATCCCGAGACGGGCGGCTCCACCTCGAGCGCCGTGTCCTGCAATCCCTCCACGGCGAACTCGGTGCGCAAGCCGCTCGCGCAGGTCGAGGACGAGGCGGGCCTGCTGGCGCACGCGAACGACATCAACGCCATCATCCAGGGCATCCCCAACTTCGGTCAGGGCAATCCCTCGGGCGGTACGCCCACCAGCCTGAGCCTGCGCTTCGTGGGGAACCTGGAGGCGATGCAGTCCGAGGACCGCACGGACTTCGTCATCCTCCTGACGGACGGCCTGCCCAACTGCAACCCGCAGAATGTCAACGACGGCACCAGCGCGGCGTGCAAGTGCACGCAGACGGGCGTGTCGGCGTGCACGGGCAGCTTCGTGCGCAGCGGCTGCCTGGACATGGACGCCTCCGTGCAGGCGGTGCAGGAGCTGAAGGCGAAGGACATCACCACCATCGTCATCGGCTTCGGCGCGGAGACGGCCGGTGGCAATGGCCCCGCGGTGCTGGACGCCATGGCCCGGGCCGGCGGCTTCGCCCGGACGTGCGAGGCGGGCCAGACGTCGTGCGGCCCGAACGACCCGTGCGACCCCAACACGCGGCTGTGCCAGCGGGGCTTCTACCAGGCGGGCAACCAGGCGGAGCTGGCCCAGGCGCTGGAGGCCATCAGCAAGAAGGTCGTCAACCCGGAGCCCTGCCTCATCCGGATGGACCCCTCGCAGCTGCCTACCGACAGCAAGCTCATCGTCGTCTACATCGATGGTGAGCGCACCGCGGCCGGCCCGACCACGTGGGACGCCAACGTGGAGGCGAACGGCGGCGTGCTCTTCAACGGTGCGACCTGCGAGCGCATCAAGGCGTCCACGCCGGACGCGCCGGTGAACATCGAGATCCGGGCAATCCGCCAGCGCTAGCCTGGCTGGTCGCGGGGCGGCTTTACCCGGCCCTGGGCGAGGATTATAGGTCCGTCGCCCGGTCCGGCCGCCCCGCCCATGAAAGCCACCATCCTCTCGCGCTCCGCTTCCATCCCGTCCACCCGACGCCTCGTCGAGGTGGGCCGCGCGCGGGGGCACCGGGTCCGGGTGCTCAACCCGCTCCGGGTGCAGATGCACCTGGACGGGCCCAGCACCACGCTCTACTACGACCGCAAGAAGCTGGCCCCCACCGACGTCGTCCTCCCGCGCATCGCCCAGTCCATCAACACGTATGGCCTCGCGGTGGTGAACCAGTTCGGCCTGTCGGGGGTGCCGTTGGTGAATCACGCGCAGGCGATTGCGCAGTCGCGCAACAAGATGCGCTCGCTGCAGCTGCTGTCCGCGCACGGCATCAGCATCCCCTCCACGGTGATGGCGCGTGACGCCGCTCACCTCAAGTCGATGGTGGGCCTGGTCGGCGGCGTGCCGGTGCTGGTGAAGCTGCTGCAGGGCCAGGAGAAGCACGGCGTCATGGTGTGCGAGAGCCTCCAGTCGCTGGAGGCCGCCCTCGAGGCCGTGCTGGGCCTGGGCCACAACCTCGTCATGCAGGAGTACGTGAAGAGCTCCGGCCAGGACGTGCGGGTGCTCGTGGTCGGCGGACAGGCGGTGGCCGCGGTGCGCCGCAGGCCGCGTCCCGGCCGTCTGGCGCACACCCTCAACAAGGGCGCACGCCTGGAGGCCATCGAGCTGTCGCCTGGCCAGCGCGCCATCGCGGAGAAGGCCACCCGGCTGGTCGGGCTGGAGGTGGCGGCGGTGGACATGCTGGACGTGCAGGGCCAGCCCAAGGTCTTCGAGGTGAACAGCTCCCCCGCGCTCCCGGAGATGGAGGCCGCCACGGGCATGGACCTGGCCACCCTCATCATTGCCCGCGCGGAGGCCCTGGCGGCCGGGGCACCTCCGGTGTCCGTTCCGGACCTGTCTCCTCCCGCGCCCCTCCCGCTGCCGCCCCTGCCTCCCGGGGCTTCCAACCGGAAGGGCAACGGCCGCCCCGTCAAGGCCAGCGCCGGAGGTTGAAGAGAAAGGCGGCCCCCGCCGTCACGGGGCGTGATACGCAGCACCCGATTCGAGGAGACGACTTTATGACGCGCACCCACCGCTTCACCCCTGTCGCCGCGCTGCTGGCGGCCCTTGCCTGGGCGGCCCCCGCGTTCGCCGACGACGTGGACCCCACCACCCTCTACGAGGTGTCCACCGAGGGCACCTCCACGCAGGTGAAGGCGGGGGAGAAGGGCGTCTTCGTCCTCTCCATCAAGTCCAAGCCCGGGGCCCACGTCTCCGAAGAGGCCCCGCTGAAGCTCGAGGTGAAGGGCACCCAGGTGGCTCCCGCGAAGGAGAAGCTGGGCCGCGAGGACTCGGTGGCGAAGAAGGCCGCGGGCCAGGAGTTCGTCGACCCGCGCTTCGAGATCCCCCTCACGGCCTCCGCCGCGGGCAAGGGCACGGTGGACGCGAAGCTCGTGTTCTTCATCTGCACGGAGAAGATCTGCGCCCGTCAGCAGAAGACGGTCTCCCTTCCCGTCGAGGTCCTCTAGGTGGCTACGAGAGAGCGTCCCCCCAGGGCCCGCGGCGAGCGGGGCGGTGCCGAGCGCGGTGAGCGGCGGGAAGGTGGCGAACGTCGGGAGGGTGGCGAGCGCCGGGGAGAAGGGGAGCGCCGGGAGCGGGGCGGCGGAGAGTCGCACCAGCGCTTCGTGTACGGCGTGAATCCCGCTCTCGAGGCCCTGCGGGCCAAGCCGGACGAGGTGGAGCGGCTGTTCCTGGTGGAAGGCCAGCTCGGGGCCCGGGCGGCCGGCGAGCTGCTCAGCCGGGCGCGCGATGCCGGCATCCGGGTGGAGAAGGTGACGCGCGAGCGGCTGGCCTCGCTGGCCGAGGGCGGCGTGCACCAGGGCGTGGTGGTGGAGCTGCGCGGCTACAAGTACGCCGAGCTGGAGGACGTGCTGGAGGCCGCCAAGGCCAGCGGCCAGCCTCCGCTGGTGGTGGTGCTGGACGGCATCCAGGACCCGCACAACCTGGGCGCCATCATCCGCTCGGCCAACGCGCTGGGCGCGCACGGCGTCGTGATTGCCAAGGACCGGGCGGTGCAGGTGACGGGCACCGTGGCCAAGGCCTCCGCCGGCGCGGTGGAGCACTGCCTCATCGCCCGCGTGGTGAACGTGTCCCGCGCGCTGGAAGAGCTGAAGGAGGCCGGCCTGTGGGTGGCCGCGGCGGACGTGGAGGCCACCGAGCCCATGTGGAGCGCCCGGCTGGACGGCCCCCTGGCCCTGGTGGTGGGCGCCGAGGGAGCAGGCGTCCGGGAAGGCGTCCTGAAGCACTGCGACTTCCGACTCAGGATTCCGATGACTGGTCAGGTCGGTTCACTGAATGCGTCCGTTTCGGCGGGCATTCTGCTATACGAGGTCGCCCGCCAGCGGGGGAACGCCGCTGTCCGGTAGCCGCCGTCCAAAGGGATCAATGTCCTTGACTTGGGCGGTGGGGACTTTTAAAAGGGCGCCCCTCTCAGGGCGGTGCCGGGTGGTCGACGGTTCCGCTGAAGTCGGGCAGGGCGGCGGTGGCAGTAGCCGATGAGTGCCGGTGTAGCTCAGTCGGTAGAGCAACTGATTTGTAATCAGTAGGTCGCGGGTTCAAGTCCCGCCGCCGGCCAGGTAGGACGGGGCCGCGGATGAGGGCCCGGGATGCAGTGCCGAAGTGCAGTAGATGGCAAGAGAATATGGAGGGATACCCAAGCGGCCAAAGGGAGCAGACTGTAAATCTGCCGGTTCACGCCTTCGGTGGTTCGAATCCACCTCCCTCCACTCGGCAACGCGGGAATAGCTCAGTTGGTAGAGCGTCAGCCTTCCAAGCTGAATGTCGTGGGTTCGAGTCCCATTTCCCGCTCCAACCGTTGTAGTCCACAGCATCGCCAAGCCCTGATAGCTCAGTTGGCAGAGCGCGTCCTTGGTAAGGACGAGGTCACCAGTTCAATCCTGGTTCAGGGCTCCATTTTTTAGAGGAGTGTCATGGCCAAGGAGAAGTTCGAGCGTAACAAGCCCCACGTGAACATCGGCACGATCGGACACGTGGACCACGGCAAGACGTCGCTGACGGCCGCCATCACCAAGGTGCTGGCGAAGACGGGCGGCGCCACGTTCATGGCGTACGACCAGATCGACAAGGCGCCGGAGGAGCGTGAGCGCGGTATCACCATCTCCACCGCGCACGTGGAGTACCAGACGAAGAACCGTCACTACGCCCACGTCGACTGCCCGGGTCACGCCGACTACGTGAAGAACATGATCACCGGCGCGGCGCAGATGGACGGCGCCATCCTGGTGGTGTCGGCCGCCGACGGCCCGATGCCCCAGACGCGCGAGCACATCCTGCTGGCCCGCCAGGTCGGCGTGCCCTACATCGTCGTCTTCCTGAACAAGGTGGACATGCTGGACGACCCCGAGCTGCGCGAGCTCGTGGAGATGGAAGTCCGGGACCTGCTCAAGAAGTACGACTTCCCGGGTGACAGCATCCCCATCGTCCCCGGCTCGGCGCTCAAGGCGCTCGAGGGCGACACCAGCGACATCGGCGAGCCGTCCATCCTGAAGCTGATGGAGGCGGTGGACAGCTACATCCCCACCCCCCAGCGCA